>RFGL01000251.1 GCA_003697015.1 Acidobacteriota bacterium
ACGGCACGAAGCGGTAGCCGACGCCGCGCACGCTGTGGATGTGACGCGGCCGCCAGGCGTTCTGCTCGAAGGCCTTGCGCAGAGCGACGATGACGTTGTCGACCACCCGGGTGTTGGGATGGTTGGGCAGCTCCCAGACGCGGTCGAGGAGCTCGCGCCGCTCGATCACCTGGTTGGGCTTCTCGGCGAAGACCTTCATCACCGCCAGCTCCTTGCGCGACAGCTCCACCACCCCCTTCTGGGTCTGCGCCTGCCAGGTGCGGAAATCGACCCAGTAGTCGCCGAAGACGAAACGGTCGGGCAGCTGCTCGCCGGTCGCAGCGCCGGCCGGCTCGGCCCGACGCGACCAGTCCTGGCGCCGCAGCAGGCCCTCGACCCGGGCCAGGAGCTCGGCCAGGTCGAAGGGCTTGACCAGGTAGTCGTCGGCGCCGGTCTTGAGACCGAAGACGACGTCGTCGGGCTGGTCGCGGGCGGTGAGCATCAGGATCGGGGTGAAGACCCGGCGCCGGCGCAGCTCGCGGCAGACCTCGAAGCCGTCGAGGCGCGGCAGGCCGACGTCGAGCACGATCAGGTGATAGCGCCCGCCGCCGGCGAGCTCGAGGGCGGCGGCACCGTCCGCCGCCAGGTCGACGTCGTAGCCCTTGCGGCGCAGATTGAAGACCAGGCCGTCGGCGATCGCCTCCTCGTCCTCGACCACCAGGATGCGGCGGCTGTTCGGCTCGGTCATCTCAGCGATCGGCCCCTTCCGCCGCCGCGGCCACCGCCGGCTCGCCGTCCTCCGTCCGCCCGGCCGGCGGCGGCGCGCCCTCGACCTTCGGCAGCTGGATCTCGAATCGCGCTCCGGGCTCGCCGTGGCCGGAGATGGCGCGGATCGTGCCCCGCATCTCCTCCACCAATTGGCGCACGATCCACAGGCCGAGGCCGGTGCCCTTGCGGCGGCCGGCGATCTCCCGCCCCAGGCGGTAGAAGCGATCGAAGATCTTCGATAGCTCGCGCTTGGGGATGCCGACGCCGTCGTCCGCCACCACGATCTCGGTGGCGGCGCTGCCGTCGCGCACCTCGCAGCGCACCCGGCCGCCGGCGCCGGTGAAGCGCAGGGCGTTGTCGATCAGGTTGTCCATCACCCGCTGCAGGCCCTCGCTGGTCGCCATCACCACCGCCCGCGTCTGGACCTCGAAGGTCAGGTCGATCTGACGCAGGTCGAAGCGGCCGCGCACCGCCTGCTGGTAGTCGTGGAAGAAGGCCCGCAGGTTGATCGGCCGCAGCTCGCCGCCGCCGCCCGCCAGCAGCCGGCTGCTCTCCAGCAGGTTGTCCACCAGGGCGCCGATGCGGTCGCTCTGCTCGACGATGTAGCGGGTCATGCTGGCGCGTTCCGCCGGCGACAGGCCGTCCTGCTGCAGGGTCTGCGCGTGGAGCTTGATCGCCGCCACCGGCGACTTGAGCTCGTGGGTGACGTGGGCCAGGAACTCGTCTTTCTTGCGCGAGTAGCGGCGCTCGGAGAGGGAGACCGCCAGCAGGTAGGTCAGGGCGATGATCACCAGGAAGAAGAAGGCCGCCCCGGTCGACTGCATGAAGACGTGGAAGTAGTGCCACTCGCCGACCCCGAAGCGCGAGATCAGCTGGTTGATCTCGGGCTGGAAGCGCTGCACCACCAGCACCCAGAAGACCATCAGCGCGGTGGTCATGGCCAACGCCACGACGTAGATGCCGACGATCAGGATGCTGGGGGCCTTGTGGCGGTTCATGACGTCTCCAGAAGCACGCCCCCGGCGCGCCCCACGCCCACTTTACACCACCGCTCCGCCGCCGAACCGGATGATCCGAATCGCATCCGTTTCTCGCGGGTGAGGGCAGAAGCCACGATGTCGAACCCGTAATCCAAGGAGGTAGCATGTTGCGAACGATGCTTCTCAGACTGTCCCTGCTTGCCGTTCTGGTCATGGTGCTGGCGGTCGCGGCGACCGCGGCACAGGATGAGCCGGCCGCCGCCGTCGACCGGCCGCAGGCTTCCACCGAGCAACCGCCGGCGAGCGAACCTGCGGCAGCCGAGACGGCCGCCTGTCAGGAGGACGCGGGGCTGGACCTCGGAGCCCCCGACCCGTCCTGGGGCGGCGACGGCGGCCAGTGCAACGACCTCGAATGCAGCCTCGCGTGCCAGATGATGGGCTTCTACGACGGCTTCTGCGTCTCGACGACGCAATGCCGCTGCATCTGATCGGCGTACGCCTCTCGCCCGTGGTGAGCGGATCCCGTGCCGAAACCCGCTCTACCACGGGCCTTCCTTCCCACCGTCTTCCTCCCTCCCTGCGCCGCCGCCGCTGGGCGGCCCGGCGGCAGCGGCGCGTGACAATTCCGTGACAATCCGGCCCTCAAACGTGACACAGGGCGGCGAATAGGCGCCACATTCCCGCGGTATTCTCGGGCGGTTGCAGGCCGCCGCCGCCGGCGCGCGGCTCCTGCGCACGGCGTCGACCTGCCGTTCCCAACCCGGTAGAATCGCCCGCCGGCGCCGGCCATGGGGGCCGGGTAGCGCGACCGGGGAGGTGACTCAGGTGCGGATCCGAACCATCATCGTCGACGACGAGCCGCTGGCCCGGGACAAGCTCCGAGGCTTTCTGCAAGGCGAAGACGACGTGGAGATCGTCGCCGAATGCGGCGACGGCAAAAGCGCCGTGACCGAGATCGAGAAACTGCGGCCCGACCTCGTCTTCCTCGACGTGCAGATGCCCGAGCTCGACGGCTTTGAAGTGATCGAAAGCCTCGACCTCGATCCGCTGCCCAAGATCGTGTTCACCACCGCCTACGACCGGTACGCCCT
Source organism: Acidobacteriota bacterium (assembly GCA_003697015.1). Lineage (GTDB taxonomy): Bacteria > Acidobacteriota > Thermoanaerobaculia > Multivoradales > J023 > J023. The sequence continues at coordinate 2,819 of RFGL01000251.1, forward strand.
CAAGGCCTTCGAGGTCCACGCCCTCGACTATCTGCTCAAGCCCTTCGACCGCGAGCGTTTCAACGAGGCCCTCGAGCTGGTGCGCGACGCCATCGCCCACCGCAAGATCGACGGCATGCGCGACCAGCTGATGGCCCTGCTCGAGGACCTGGACCGGAAGCGCAGCCGGTACCGCGACCGGCTGGTGATCAAGAGCTCCGGCCGCGTGGTCTTCCTCAAGGTCGCCGACATCGATTGGGTCGACGCCGCCGGCAACTACGTCAAGCTCCACGCCAAGGGCGAGAGCCACCTGCTGCGCGAGACCATGAACCGCCTGGAGCGCAAGCTCGACCCCAACCTCTTCCTGCGCATCCACCGCTCGACCATCGTCAACCTCGAGCGCATCAAGGAGCTGCAGCAGCAGTTCCACGGCGATTACCTGGTGATCCTCAAGAACGGCCAGCGCCTGACCCTGTCGCGCAGCTACCGCGAGAAGCTGCAACAACTGCTGGGGAAGAACCTATGAGCGGCCCGCTTCCGACCACCCGACCGCCGGCGGCCGAACGCGACCGCAAGCTCGAGCACATCGAGCTCTCCCTCGATCAGCGCACCCAGCTCGACGGCCGCTTCTTCGACCGCTACGCCCTGCGCCACGAGGCGCTGCCGGAGATCGCCCTCGACGACGTCGAGCTGACCACCGAGCTCTTCGGCAAGACCCTGGCGGCGCCGCTCCTGGTCTCCTGCATGACCGGCGGCACCTCCAGCGCCGCCACCATCAACCAGAACCTGGCGCGCGGCGCCGAGCGCGCCGGCATCGCCCTCGGCGTCGGCTCCCAGCGCAAGGCCCTGGAGTCGCCGGAGACCCGCGACACCTTCCACGTCCGCGACCTGGCGCCGAGCGTGCCGATCCTCGCCAACCTCGGCGCCGTACAGCTCAACTACGGCTTCGGCATCGAGCAGTGCCGCCAGGCGGTGCGGATGGTCGACGCCGACGCCCTGGCGCTGCACCTCAATCCGCTGCAGGAGGCGATCCAGCCCGAGGGGCAGTGCAACTTCCGCGACCTCCTGCCCCAGATCGGCGCCATCGTGCGCCGGCTCGAGGTGCCGGTGGTGGTCAAGGAGATCGGCTGCGGCATCAGCGGCGAGACCGGCCGGGCGCTGCGCGCCGTCGGCGTCGAGTGGATCGACACCGCCGGTCTCGGCGGCACCAGCTGGGCGCGCATCGAGGCGGCGCGGGCCGAGGACGTCCCCCTCGGCGAGCTCTTCGCCGACTGGGGGGTGCCGACGCCGCAGTCGATCCGCCAGCTGGCGGCGATCGACGGCGTGCGGGTGATCGGCTCCGGCGGCGTGCGCAACGGCGTCGACGCCGCCAAGGCGATCGCCCTGGGCGCCGAGGTGGTGGGCCTGGCGCAACCGTTTCTGAAAGCCGCGATGGTCTCCGCCGACGCGGTCTACGAGCGCATCCAACGCGTCGTCCACGAGCTGCGCATCGCCATGTTCTGCTGCGGCGCGCGCACGCTCCGCGATCTGAGGAACGTTCCCTTGATCGAAAGGTAACGACGATGAAAGACGTGAGCACCGCAACCGTCCCCGAGCAGCACGACGAGACCTTGATCGAGGACCTCGCCAGCGGCCGGCTGGCGATGCACCGCCTGCCCCGGCACCTGGGGTGCGCCGAGCGCGTCGAGCTGCGGCGCCGCGCCGTCGAACGCCGCGCCGGCGTCGCGCTCGAGCACATCGGCCACCACTCCCTCGACCTCGAGCACGCCTCGACGCGCAACTGCGAGAACATGATCGGCGTCGCCCAGGTGCCGATCGGCGTCATCGGACCGCTGCGGCTGCGCGGCGAGCACGTCCACGACGAGGAGCTGTTGATCCCGCTGGCGACCACCGAGGGGGCGCTGATCGCCAGCGCCAACCGCGGCTGCAACGCGATCACCGCCGCCGGCGGCGCGGTGGTGCGGGCGGACAACGTCGGCATCAGCCGGGCGCCGGTCTTCCGCACCTCCGGCATCGAGGAGACCCGGGCCTTCCTCGACTGGGTGCGCGCCCACGAGGGCGAGATCCGCGCCGAGCTCGAGAAGCAGTCGCGCTACCTGCGCCTGCTGGCGATCAAACCCAAGGCCCTCGGCACCACCGTCTTCCTGCGCTTCGTCTTCGACTCGGGGGACGCCATGGGCATGAACATGGCGACCATCGCCTGCGATCGGGTGATCGAGAACCTGATCGAGCCGGCGACCGGCGTCGAGTGCATCTCGTTGTCGGGCAACTACTGCGTCGACAAGAAACCCGCGGCGGTCAACTTCCAGGAGGGGCGCGGCAAGAGCGTCCACGCCGAGGTGGTGCTCGACAAGCAGGTGCTGGAGACGGTGCTCAAGACCAATGCCCGCGCCCTGGTGGAGGTGCAGTACCGCAAGAACCTGCTCGGCTCGGTGGCGGCCGGCTCGATGGGATTCAACGCCCACTACGCCAACATGCTGGCGGCGATCTTCATCGCCACCGGCCAGGATCCGGCGCAGGTGGTCGAGGGCTCCCTCGGCGTCACCTGCATCGAACCGCGGGGGCCGGAGGGGGTGATCGCCTCGGTCCACATGCCCGACCTGCCGGTGGCGGCGATCGGCGGCGGCACCGCCCTCGCCACCCAGAAAGAGGCCCTGGCCCTGCTCGGCGTCGCGCCCGACCCGCAGCGGCCCGGCTACGCGGTGATGCGTCTGGCGGAGATCGTCGCCGGCACCGTCCTCGCCGGCGAGCTATCCCTCCTCGCCGCGCTCACCTCCCGCGACCTGGCCCGCGCCCACCAGCGCCTGGGCCGCAGCAACGGCGACGCAACGACGAGACGGGCCGGGTGATCCGCGTATCCGCGCCGGGCAAGACGATCCTGATGGGGGAGCACGCCGCGGTCTACGGCCGGCCGGCGCTGGTGGCGGCGGTCGACCAACGGCTGACGGTCACCCTCGAGCCCCTCGCCGCCGCCGGCGAGGTGCGCCTCGAGCTGCCCCAGGTGGGGGTGCGGGAGAGGGCGTCGTGGGACGCCCTCCGCGCCTACGCCCGCCGCTGCCGTGCGGCCTGGGAAGCCTACGCCGCCAACCCCGGCCCGGAGCGTTTCGCCGCCGTGAGGGGCAGCGATCCGGCCCACCTGGTCAAGATCGCCCTGGGGGAGACGGCCCTCGCCCGCGGCGACGCCGAGACGCCCTCCTTCGCCCTGCGTCTCGAATCCCAGATCCCCATCGGCGCCGGCTTCGGCAGCTCGGCGGCGGTGGCGGTGGCGGTGGTCTACGCCGTCCTCCGCCTGGCCGGCGACGATCCGCCCGTCGCCGAGCTCGAGCGCCTGGCGCTGGAGGTCGAGCGGCGCCAACACGGCCTGCCGTCCGGCGTCGACGGCGCCACGGTGCTGCGCGGCGGGGTGGTGTGGGCGCAGAAGTCCGACGGCGGGGTGACGGTCGAGCCGGTGACGCCGCGCGCCCCCTTCCTCGACCGGGTACGGATCTGCAACACCGGCACCCCGGCGGATTCGACCGGCGACGTGGTCGCTGCCGTCCGCCGACGCCTCGAAGCCGACCCGCCGCGCCGCGCCGCGCTGCTCGACGACATGGAACGGCAGACCCGTCGCCTGCGCCGACTGCTCGAGTCCGCCGGCGCGCCGCCCGAGGCCTTCGTCGCCCCCCTGCGGCGCTTCGAGGCCGCCCTCGAAGAGCTCGGGGTGGTGCCGGCGGCGGTGCGCCGGCTGGTGCGCCGCATCGAGGCGGCCGGCGGCGCGGCCAAGATCTCCGGCGCCGGCACCCTGCGCGGCGACGGCGCCGGCTCGCTTCTGGTTTATCATCCGCGACCGGAGGCGATCGACCGCCGGCTGCTCTCCGGCTCCCTGGTCCCCCTCGCCGTGCGCCTCGGCGCCGCCGGCGTGCGGCGGGAATCCGACGGCGGCGCCGCAACGAAGCTACCGGCGGAGGATCCAGCCGCCTCCTGACGCGCTGCCGGATTCCCCGGTGGCGAGCGCCGGCAGCGCAATCGCCGCCGTAAGGTCGGTCCTTTCAACCGGCCCCTGCGCGCCGCCGCGGCGGCGCGATTTGGATCTCTACGACCCGTTTGGCGACCGCTTCTCGCGTCGAAAGACAAGCACGCTTGTACCCTCACGGAAACCAGCGATCGATCATGCCGAGCTCAAGCCAGCACAAAGCAACGGTCACCGCGCCGTCGAACATCGCCTTCATCAAGTACTGGGGAGCGCGCAATCTCAAGCGGGCGGTGCCGGTCAACCGCTCGATCTCGATGACCCTGCGCACCTGCGTCAGCCGCTGTACCGCGGCCTGGTTGCCGGACCGCGGCAAGCACGTCATCGAGCTGCGCAACGCCCGCGGGGTGCTGGCGCCGGCGCCGCCGGCCTTCGCCGAGCGCATCCGCAGCCACCTGAACTTCCTGCGTCGCTGGGCCGGCGTCGGGGGTCACTTTCACATCGCCACCGAGAACAGCTTTCCGGCGGCGGCGGGCATCGCCTCGTCGGCCTCGGGCTTCGCCGCCTTGACCCTGGCGGTGGTCACCGCCCTCGACCGGCGGCTGAGCCTGGAGGAGCTGTCCTCCCTGGCGCGCCTCTCCGGCTCCGGCTCGGCGGCGCGCTCGGTGGCCGGCGGCTTCGTCGAATGGCCGGTCGGCTTCTCCGACGACGCCTGCCACGCCCGGGTCCTGGCGCCGGCGAAGCACTGGCCGCTGGCCAACGTCATCGCCGTCGTCTCCTCCGGGCCCAAGGGCACCTCCTCCCTCGACGGCCATCGCCGGGCCCGGACCAGCCCCTACTTCCGCACCCGCCAGCGGCGCCTGCCGGCGCGGCTCGAGGCGGTGCGCGAAGCCATCGCCGGCCGCGATTTCGAGCAGCTCGGCACGGTGATCGAGGCCGAGGCCGTCGACCTGCACTGCATCGCCATGACCTCGGTACCGCCGATCTTCTACTGGCAGCCCGCCACCCTGGTGGTGCTGGAGACGGTCCGGGCGCTGCGCGCCGAGGGCGTGCCGGCCTACGCCACCATGGACGCCGGCCCCAACGTCCACGTCATCTGCCTGCCGCGGGTCGAGAAGCTGATCGCCGAGCGCCTGGCGGCCCTGCCCCAGGTCGAGACCGTCATCCGCGACCGCATCGGCGACGGGCCGGCGATCGAGACCCGCCACCTCTTCTGAGCGGAGGAACCGTGGACGAGCTGGTGCTGGTCAAGCTCGGCGGCAGCCTGCTGACCGACAAACGGCGGCCGCGCCGGGCCCGGCCGGCGGTCATCGAGCGCCTGGCGCGGGAGATCGTCGAGGCCCGGCGCGGCGGCGACCCGCGGCTGATTCTCGGCCACGGCAGCGGCTCCTTCGGCCACGTGGCGGCGGCGGCCCACGACCTCGGACGGCTGAAGGCCGGCACGGCGACGCAGCGCGCGTCGGCGCGGCGCGGGGTGAGCGCCATCCAGCAGAGCGCAGCGCACCTCCACCGGCTGGTGGTGGGCGCCCTGGCCGAGGCCGGCGCCGCCCCCTTCTCCCTCGCCCCGTCGAGTTTTCTCCTCGCCCGCGGCGGGCGGCCGAAACGGCTGGCGATGGCGCCGCTCGTCGCCGCCCTCGACCTCGGTCTGCTGCCGGTGGTCTACGGCGACGTGGTGATGGACGAGGAACGGGGCGCCGCCATCTGCTCCACCGAGGCGGTGCTCCTCGCCCTGGTACGGCGCCTGCGGCGCCGCGGCCTGGGCGTCCGCCGGCTGCTGTGGCTGGGGGAGACCGACGGGGTCTACGACCGCCGCGGCAGGACCATCCCCCGCCTCGATCGGCTGAGCTTCCCGGCGGTGCGCGAGATGATCGGCGCGCCGGCCGGAACCGACGTCACCGGTGGTATGCTCCTGCGCCTGGAGACCGCCCGCGCCCTGGCGCGGCTCGGCATCGAGTCCTGGATCGTGAACGGCACCGTGCCGGGGTTGCTCGGCGACGCCCTGCGCGGTCGCAGGGTTCCGGGTACGCGCTTCGCCATCGACGAGGAATCCCGCCCCGCCTGACGCCATGGCCGATCTCGACGACCTGCTGGAAAAGACCAGCCGCACCTTCGCCCTGACCATCCCGCTGCTGCCCGAGCCGACGCGGCGCGAGGTGACGGTGAGCTATCTGCTCTTCCGCATCGCCGACACCTTCGAAGACTCCGCCAGCTGGCCGCGGGCGACGCGCATCGCCGCCCTCGACGACTTCGCCGAGTTGCTGGTGGAGCCGCGGCCGGAGCAAACCCGGCGGCTGGCGGCGGAGTGGAACGCGGCGATGCCGATCGACCACGAGGGCTACCAGGAGCTGCTGGTCGAAACGCCGGCGGTGATCGAGGCCTACTTCGACCTGGCGCCGGCGGCGCGGGAACGCATCCGCCATCACACCACCCGCACCGCCCGCGGCATGGCGGGATTCGTCGCCCGCACCGACGACGACGGCCACCTCCAGCTGCGCGACCTCGACGACCTGCGCGCCTACTGCTACGTCGTCGCCGGCATCGTCGGCGAGCTGTGCACCGATCTGGTGCTCCTCGACCGCCCGGCCCTGGCGCCGGTGGCCGGCGGGCTGCGGCGGCGGGCGGCGCGCTTCGGCGAGGCCCTGCAGCTGGTCAACATCCTCAAGGACTCGGCCTTCGACGCCACCGAAGGACGTTCGTACCTGCCCCCGGACCTCGACCGCGCCACGGTCATGGCGCTGGCGCGCGAGGACCTGGGCATCGCCAGCGAGTACGTGGCGCTGCTCGAGCGGGCCGGCGCCGAGCGCGGGGTGATCGCCTTCAACGCCCTGCCGGTGCTGCTCGCCTACGCCACCCTCGACACGGTGGAAGAGCAGGGCCCGGGGGCCAAGATCAGCCGGCCGCAGGTCTTCGCCATCGTCGCGGGCCTCCAGCAGGCCCTCGACCAGGGCCGGCCGGCGATCGACCGCCCGTGACGACGGGCGCTCTTTTGACCAACTTTCGTTCCTGCGAGGAGAAGCGATGAACCAAGACGGCCGTCCGACCTTCACCTATCTCGGTCACGCCACCGTGCGTTGTGACCTGCCCGATGGTCGGGTCATCCTCATCGACCCCTTCGTCAGCGACAATCCGAGCTGTCCCGAGGCGCTCAAGACCTTCGAGCGCATCGACGCCATGCTCATCACCCACCCCCATCCCGACCACTTCGCCGATGCCGTGGGCCTGGCCAGGAAGCACCGGCCGGAGAAGGTCGTCGCCACCTTCGAGGTCTGTGCCTACCTCGAATCGAAGGGGGTCGAGAACTGCTCGGGGATGAACGTCGGCGGCAGCCAGGAGGTGCTCGGCGCCCGCGTCACCCAGGTGCCGGCGATCCACACCTCCGGCATCCTCGACGGCGACCGCATGATCTACGGCGGCGTGCCGACCGGCTACGTGGTGCGCATGCCCGACGGCTACACCTTCTACCACGCCGGGGATACGGCGCTTTTCTCCGACATGCAGCTGATCGCCGAGCTCCACCGCCCGGCCCTCGCCTTCCTGCCGATCGGCGACCACTTCACCATGGACCCGAAGCAGGCGGCGCGGGCGTGCCGATTCCTCGAGATCCAGCAGGTGGTGCCGATCCACTGGGGTACCTGGCCGATCCTCACCGGCCGGCCGCAGCAGCTGGAGGAAGAGCTCGCCAGCCTGGGCGTGAGCTGCCGGGTGGTGACCCTCGAGCCGGGGCAGTCCTACTGAGAGGGGGCGCCGGCGCGGCGCCCCTCAAGCCAGCACCAGGTGGTGGCGGTCGAAGGCTTCGACCGTCCCCACCCGCCGCGCCCGCTCGATCCCGGCCTGACGCAGCGCGGCCAAGGCCTTCTCGACCTGCTCGGCGGGGATCGCCACCAGCAGGCCGCCGCTGGTCTGCGGATCGACGAAGATCTCCCGCTGCCAGTCGGGCAGCTGGCGCTCGCAGCGCAGGGTCCCCTCGACCAGCTGGCGGTTGACCTCGTTGACGCCGGTGGTCATGCCGCGGCGGTAGGCATCGAGGGCCTCGTCGAGGAGCGGCACCGCGTCGGCCTCGAAGCGCAGGGTGACCTGCGAGCCCCTGGCCATCTCCAGGCCGTGGCCGAAGAGGCCGAAACCGGTGACGTCGGTCGCCGCGTGCACCTCGAAGCCCTTCATCACCTCGGCGGCGGTCTTGTTGAGGGCGATCAACGCCTCGAGACAGGCCTCCATGGCGGCGGCGGAGATCCAGCCTTTGCGGTTGGCGTTGAACAGCACGCCGCTGCCGATCGGCTTGGTGAGGATCAGCGCGTCCCCGGGCCGGGCGCCGGCATTGGTCCAGAACTCCCGCGGGTGGACGACGCCGGTGACCGACAGGCCGAATTTGGGCTCGTCGTCCTCGGTGGTGTGACCGCCGGCGAGCACCGCCCCGGCCTCGGTGATGCGGTCGAGAGCGCCGGCGACGATCTGCGCCAGCACCTCCTGCTCGAGCCGGGCCGCCGGGAAGCCGACCAGGTTGAGGCAGGCGATCGGCCGCCCGCCCATGGCGTAGACGTCGCTCAAGGCGTTGGCGGCGGCGATCTGGCCGAAACGGAAGGGATCGTCCACCGGCGGCGTGATCAGGTCGGCGGTCATCACCAGGGCGACGTCGTCGCTCAGGCGGTAGACCGCCGCGTCGTCGCTGGTGGCGAAGCCGACCAGCAGATTGGGATCCCGATTCTGGGGCAGACCCGCGAGCAGCTCACCGAGCCCGACCGGGCTCAGCTTCGCCGCTCAGCCGCAGGTCTTCGCCAGGCTGGTCAGGGTCGGTTTCTTGAACATCCGGGTCAGGGCCATGGTCGCCTCCAATGCCAGTCGGCCTCCGTCCGGCCGATCCTATCCCGATCGGCCACTGTCACGGTCTGTCAGGTTTCCGTCACCCTTCGCCGGCGGCATTGGCCGGCGCGCCGGCAGGGACTAAGCTTCGCCTTCGATCGTCGCGCGGATTCTGCAAGGAGCCATGAAAATGAGCGCCAACTCCCGACCTCCCATCCCCCGAGATGCCGGCATCGCCTCGATCGGGCTGAACTTCCCGCCCCTCGCCATGCCGGTGGAAGAGCTCGCCCGGCTGCGCGGGCAGGACCCGGCCAAGTACACCGTCGGCCTCGGCTGCCAGGAGATGGCCCTGTGCACCCCGGAGTACGGGGTGGTCGAGCTGGCGGTGGAAGCGGCGCGACGGGCCCTCGAGCGCTGGGGCGGCGACCCGGCCGACGTCGGCATGATCGCGGTCGGCACCGAGACCGCCATGGACATGAGCCGGCCGTTGTCGGCCTGGGTGGCGGAGCGGCTCGACCTGCGCGGCGCGGTGCGCTCCTACGAAGTCAAGCACGCCTGCTACGGCGGCACCCTGGCCCTGCGCCAGGCGGTGGAGTGGAAGCTCTCCGGCGCCTCCCAAGGGCGCGCCGCCCTGGTGCTGGCGGCGGACGTGGCGCTCTACGCCGAGGGCGATCCCGGCGAGCCGACCCAGGGCGCCGGCGCGGTGGCGATGGTCGTCGATGAGCCCTCGATCGCCCGCGTCGACCCGGTCTCCTACCCCTGGAGCGAGCCGGCCTTCGACTTCTGGCGGCCGGTCGGCGAGGCCTACCCGCGGGTCGACGGCGCCTTCAGCCTCGACTGCTACAAGCGCGCGGCCGAGAATTGCTTCAAGGCGCTGGTCAACGGCGGCAGCGCCGAAGAGGTGCTGGAGCGCGCCGCCGCGGTCTGCTTCCACGTCCCCTTCCCCAAGATGGTGAAGAAGGCGGTGGTCCAGGTCGGTCGGTCCTTCGGCTGGGACGAGGAACGCATCGACCGCTTCTTCGCCGACAAGGTCGAGCCGTCGATGCAGTGGAACCGCCGCTGCGGCAACGCCTACACCGCCAGCTTGTGGATCTCGGTGGCGGAGGCCCTGCGCGGCCTGCCCCGGGACGAGCGGGTGCTGGCCTTCTCCTACGGCTCGGGCTTCGGCGCCGAGCTGCTGCTGCTCGAGGCCGGGCCCGAGGCCGCCGCCGGCGCCTGGGCGTCCGACGTCGAGACCGACCTCGCCGCCCGCCACCGGGTCGACGCCGCGCGCTACGGCAGCCTGCGTTCCTGATCCGCCCCGGCATGCGGCCGATCCGCCGCCGGCCGCGGTAGGATCGGCCGCATGCGAAGCCCCACCGCCCTGTTGCTTTCGACCCTGACGCCGCTGCTCCTCGCCTCCCTCGCCTGCGGTCGCCCGCCGGCGGAGGGTGAGCGGCCCGTCGCCCCCCTCGACGAGGTCGCCGAGGCCTACGTCAAGTTGGTGCTGGCGGTCGGCCGGCACGACGCCGACTACGTCGACGCCTACTACGGCCCCGAAGAATGGCGGGCGGCGGCAGCGGCGGAAACGATCCCCCTCGACGAGCTGCGGCGGCGGGGGGAGGAGCTGATCGAGCGCCTGCGCGGGATCGACGCCGGCGGTGCCGAGCGCCTGGTCGTCCTGCGCCACCGCTACCTCGCCCGCCAGCTCGGGTCGCTGGTGGCGCGGGTGCGCATGCTCTCCGGCGAGCGCTGGTCCTTCGACGAGGAGTCGGCGGCCCTCTACGACGCCGTCGCACCGCACCACGACGAAGCCCATTTCGCCGCCGTGCTCGACACCCTCGACCGGCGGCTGCGCCAAGAGGGCTTCGACGACGGCAGCCTGATCGAGCGCTTCGACGCCTTTCGCGCCGACTTCGTCATCCCCTCCGACCGCCTCGACGCGGTCTTCCGCGCCGCCATCGACGCCTGCCGCGAGCGCACCGCCCGCCATCTCGAGCTGCCGCCGGGGGAGAGCTTCGTCGTCGAGTACGTCAACGACAAGGCGTGGAGCGCCTACAACTGGTACCAGGGCGGGTACCACAGCCTGATCCAGGTCAACGTCGATCTGCCGATCTACGTCGACCGCGCCATCGACCTCGCCTGCCACGAGGGCTACCCCGGCCACCACGTCTACAACGCCCTGCTGGAGAAGAACCTGGTGCGCGATCGGGGCTGGGTCGAATTCTCGGTCTACCCCCTCTTCAGCCCCCAGTCGCTGATCGCCGAGGGCACCGCCAACCTCGGCATCGAGATGGCCTTCCCCGGCGACGAGCGGCTGGCCTTCGAGCGCGACGTCCTCTTCCCCCTCGCCGGCCTCGATCCGGAGCGGGCGGCGCTCTACTACGAGATCCAGGCCCTGATCGACCAGCTGAGCTACGCCGGCAACGAAGCCGCCCGCGCCTACCTCGACGGCGAGATCGACGACGCCGCCGCCGCCGACTGGCTCAGCCGCTTCGCCGCCATGAGCCCGCAGCGGGCCGAGCAGCGGGTCCGCTTCTTCGATCAATACCGCAGCTACGTCATCAACTACAACCTCGGCCAGGATCTGGCGCGGGCCTACGTCGAGCGCCGGGCGGGAGACGACCCCGAAGCCCGGTGGCGGGTCTTCGCCGACCTCCTCTCCTCCCCGCGCCTGCCGTCGGATCTGCGCTGAGAACCCGCCCCGATGCCCGCCCCTCCTC
>RFGL01000252.1 GCA_003697015.1 Acidobacteriota bacterium
CGTTCGCGATGCATGAGTAGGCCGGAGACGCCAGAAGGAGCGAACGGGAGAACGTCGGAGCGCGGCGGGCGCTCCCCCGATCGATCCGGCGGGGCTCCGGTCGTAAACCGAAAAGGAGAAACCGATGTACAACACCATCCGAGCCGGTTTCGTTTTTCTCGCGATCTGCCTCGCCTCTGTAGCACTCGAAGCACAGGACAACTCCCTGAACTTTGACGGCACCGACGATTACGTCGAAGTCTCTAACGCGGCGGCCTTCAACGTGGGGGCGAGCACTGACTTTACCGTCGAAGCGATGATCAAGACCACCACTCAGACCCGAAGGACGATCTTTTCGAAAATGCAAGGGCTTGGCTACCAGGTCTGGGTCAACCAGGGCCAACTTCAGCTGGAGTGGGCTGGGGGTTCAAATCAAGTTCTTTTTTCAAACACGCTTGTGAACGACGGCCAATGCCATCATGTGGCAGTCGTCTTGGACCGGAGTGCAAACAATGCGAAGTTGTACGTCGATGGCGTTCTCGCCAATCAAAAGACCACTGCTGCGTTCGGAGATAACGTCGACAACGCCAACCCGGTCTATATCGGCAATGACAGGGTCGCGGCCCCGGACTTCGTATGGTCCGGAGAGCTGGATGAAGTAGCCTTCTTCACCACGGCGAGGACCGCGGCGGAGATCCAGGCCAGCGCCACCACCCAGCTGACGGGCAGCGAGCCTGGCCTGGTCGCCTACTGGCAGTTCGACAGCGGAACAGCGGGGGGCAACAACGCCGGCTTCACGACCCTGACCGACGTGACCGGCAACGGCCATGACGGCATCCTGCACGATTTCGCGCTCGCCGGCTCGAGCTCCAACTGGGTGACGTCTTCCTGCCCGAAGGCACCCGCCAACGTCGACACCGACGGCGACGGCGTCACCGACCTGAATGACAACTGCCCGAACGACCCGAACCCCGGCCAGGAGGACCATGACGGCGACGGCGAGGGGGACGCTTGCGACGTCGACGACCTCGTCGAGCTGTCGATCCCGAGCAACGTGGCGGCGGCCGAGGGCGAGACGGTGGTGGTGCCGGTTGAGCTCTTCAACGCCGGCGAGGCGGTGGCGGCGGTGGCCTTTTCGGTCGACTTCGACCACACCCAGCTCGACTTCGTCTCGGCGGAGATCGCGCCGGCGGTGCCGGGCTCCTTCTCCCCGACGGTGACGACCGAGCTCGCCGACGCCGACGGCGAGATCGACGTCACCATCGCCGACCTCACCCCGCCGATCGCGACCCTTCCCAGCGACACCATGCTGCTGATGACCTTCACCGCCAACGCCACGCCGCCGCTCAAGAGCACGCTGATCGCGCCGGTCGACTTCTCCCTCAGCCCGTCGCCGAGCTTCAGCGACGACGGGGCACTGGACCTCTTCGGCGCCAGCGTCAACGGCTCGGTGGAGATCTATCCCGGGCCGCGCGGCGACTGCAACTCGACCGGGGCGGTGTCGGTGGCGGATCTGATCGCCGAGACCCTCGAGATCTTCGACGCCGACGGCACCTTCTGGCTCGACGTGGTGGGCAGCACCTACGTCGGCAGCCCGGTGGGCTGCGACGCCAATGCCACCACCGAGGTCAATGCGGCCGACGTCTCCTGCACCATCCTGCTGATCTTCGGCAAGACCTGCGGCGGGGGCGGCAGCAACGCGCTCCTGGAGGGCGGCAACGACGCGCTCCTGGAGAAGCTCACCCGCCGGCCGCTGCCCATGGACAGCGGCCCGCCGGCGACGCTGATGGTCAACGGCGACCGGCGGCTCGAGGCGGGGGACACGGTGTGGGTGCCGGTAGTTCTCCGGCGAGGCGCCGGGCTGTCCAGCGTCGCCTTCTCCCTCGACCTCGACGCCGGCCGCCTGGCCTTCGACGCCACCGACGCCGACGGCGACGGGATTCCCGACGCGGTGCGCTTCCCCCAGGGCTCGCCGTTCCTGGCCCAGGTGCGCTTCGACGCCGGCGACGCCGACGGCGAGCTCGACGTGGTGCTGGCGGAAGGTCCGGGCTGGGGCCTGGGCGACGGCGTGGTGATGGAGATCGCCCTCACCCCGCTCGCCGGCGGCCCGCTGGCCGACGGCCTGCGCTTCTCGACCGCGCCCGCCGCCTCCTTCGGCGGCAGCCGCGGCCAGGACGTCCCCGGCCGGGCGCTGGTCTGGCAGAAGGGCGCCTGGGGGCGCTGATCCCCGGCGAGCGTGAGCCTCGATCCGGCCCGCCGCTCGAGGGAGCGGCGGGCCGTTGGTCGTCGGTTCAGACGTCATCCCCGCCAACGGCACGCAGCTTCGATGTCCTCCCCCACCGGCCGTTCGCGATCCATGGGCAGAACCCCCGAGACGGGGCCCGAATCGCGACCCGGAGCTACCGTCTCGCAGCGAATCTTGAAACGAGGTGCCATCATGCGTATCGCCCTATGCCGGTTGTCGATCCTCCTGCTCCTGGCGGCAGCCGCGTCAGCCCAGACGCCCCCCGGCCCCGAGCTCGTCCTCGACGGCACCGCTTCCCTCACCGCCGGCGTCCCGGTGCGGGTTGCGGTCGCCTTCGCCGACCACGGCCACGCCATCACCGCCATCGCCTTCTCCCTCGACCTCGACCTCGACCGCCTCGGCTTCGATCCCGCCGATCGCGACGACGACGGGGTGCCCGACGCGGTGAGCTTCCCCCTGGGAGCGCCGTCCCTCGCCTTCGTCGACTTCGACGCCGCCGACGCCGACGGCGAGCTCGACGTCGTCCTCGCCGACCTCTCCGGGCTGCCCCTCGCCGCAGGACCGCGGCTCGAAATCGAGCTCCTGCCGGTCGGCGGCGGCCAGGTGGCGAGCTTCATCCGCTACTCCGAGGATCCGCCGCCGTCCTTCGGCGACGCCCGCGGACAAGACGTCGAGGGCACGGCGGTGGTGTCGGGGATCTGCAACAAGGGAGCCGCCATCGCCTGCCTCCTCGACGGCCGCTTCCAAGTCGAAGGGGTGATGAAGGACTTCCAAAGCCCTCCCGAGAAGCACACCGCCAAGGTGATGAGCTTCCCGGACGTGCGGGCGGAGTCGGATCAGGCGGTCTTCTTCCATTCCTTCAAGGCCGGCAACTTCGAGGTCGGGGTCAAGATGGTCGACGGCTGCGGCCTCGACGAAGGCCATCCCCTGCGCGCCTACTGGGCGTTCTTCGGCGGCCTGACCAACGCCGAGACCCGGATCGAGATCGAAGACACGGTGACCGGCCAGGTCTACGAGTGGCGCAATGGGGCAGGGAACTTCCCGCTCACCCTGGGCGACACGAACGCCTTCCCCTGCATCGAAGGGGAGCCCGTCGAGCCCTGCGTGCGCGGCCCCAACGCCGCCTGCCTGATCGGCGGCCGCTTCCGGGTGAGCGGCTCGATGCTCGACTTCAAGGACCCGCCGCGGGAGTTCCCGGTCGCCGTCATGGATTTCCCCAGCGGCCGCGCCGAATCGCAGCAGGCGGTTTTCTTCGAGTCCTTCAAGAGCGGCAACTTCGAGATCGGCGTCAAGATGGTCGACGCCTGCGGCCTCGCCGAGGGCCATCCCCTGCGCGCCTACTGGGTCTTCTACGGCGGCCTGACCAACGCCGAGACCGAGGTCCGGGTCACCCAGCTCTCCACCGGCCTGATCGACGTCTGGTTCAATCCGGCGAAAGTCTTCCCGCTCTCCGAGGGCCGCACCGCGGCCTTCCCCTGCGAGTGAACCCCGCACCGCCCGTCGCCGAGCTCCCGACCGCTCCGGGAGCCCGGCGGCGACATTGACCGCCGTCAGGTGCGACCGCTGCCAGGTGCGCCGCCAGGTGCCTCGCCGTCAGGTGCCACCCTCTTCGCAACTCGTTTGTGCTCAGAAGTAGGCAAAGAGGTCAGGCGAAGAGGTCCCAACTCAGGTGCCAGGTTCTTCGCAAGTCATTTTTTATCAGTAGGTTAACCTTGAAACGGCCCGTGCAGCGCGGCGTTGGCGCTACTCTTGCAGCCAGCTCTCGATCTCGAGGCCGGAGATCTGCTGGAAATCCGCGACGTTGGCCGTTACCAGGACCAGATTGCGGGTCCTCGCGATCGCGGCGATCTCGGCGCCTCGGTAGGAGGGGGTGAGACCGGCTCGTTCGAGCCGCGCTCGTTCCCGGGCATGCCACCGGGCGGCCTCGGTATCGTACGGAAAGACCCGCAGGGACGAGGCGAGAAGCTCGTCGAGATACGCTTCGATGAGGCGCCTTTTTCGTGACGGAGGTAGCCTTTCGAGACCGTAGGTCAGCTCGTGAATGACGATCGAGGCGGTAGCGATGCGCTCCTGGTGGGCGTCGAGCCGGCGCATCAGCGCGGCATTCGGCTGAGGCCGAATCGGCTCGGAGAGGACGTTGGTGTCGAGCAGGTAGCGGGCCGCTACCAAGAGAAGTCCTTCCCCGGCGAGCGATCTCGCACCTGGGCGAAGATCTCGTCGGGATCGAGATCGAGAGCGGCCATGTCGTGCTGTGCGCGGAAGTCTCGAATCGCCTCCCAGGGGCTACGGCGGGGCGCTCGAAGTTTCCGATAATCCTCGACCGCGACCACCATGGCCACCGGTCGCCCGCGTCGCGTCAGCTCGACGGGCGCTTCCTTCTCGGCCTCGTGCACGACCCGGCTGAGATGATTCTTGGCTTCAGCGATGGAGTATGTTTTGGCCATCACGCCTCCCCATAGCTATCTAGATGGCCATTGTACCAGACCCTAAAGCTCTGGGCAAGCAGGCCGGGCCGGCGAGACACTGATCGCCGCCGCTGTTCCCGAACAGGTGCCACCCTATTCACAAGTCTTTTGCGTTGAGCAGTTACGAGCCTCGATGTCCGGCGGCTGACACGCTCAGGGGGTCTCGATCTGACGCAGCCAGTCCAGGTCCGCGAGATCCTGCGGCCGGCCGGCGGCTCGCTTGGCGCGCTTGAGCTCCTCGAGCCCGAGGTAGAAGACCTGCTGGCGGCCGTAGCGTCCGGCGACGCGACCGCGCCAGGCCTCTGCGAAGCTCACGCCCGCGATCTCGGTGATCAAGTCCACCCGGTTGGGCTCCATGCCGAGCTGGACGATCCGTCCCGGTCGGCTGAAGTCCTCGACCGACAGATCCAGGCTGCCGAAGCCGAAGTCGTCGAGGGCCTGGAGGAGTCGCTCGGCGTTGTCGGCCGAGGGCTCGATCAGGACGTCGATGTCCTTGGTATAGCGCGGCTTGGCGTGAAACGCCACGGCGTGGGCGCCGACCACGAGCGCTTTAACGCTCCGCCGGCGCAAGCACTCGAACAGCTCTTCGAAGTCTCGGTTCGCCGCCGCCATGACGCTCCCACCATTCCTGACGGAGCTCCTCGACCACGCCCACCCGCCGGTCGGGCGTCATGCGCTGCCAGAACTCCAGATCGGCTCGTTTCTCTTCCTCGAAGGAAGCGCACTTGCGAACCCAGATCTCCATCCTCGGCCTCTTTCGTCGAGCACGCGGTCGCGCCGGTGAACGCGCGGACCGCGCGATCATTCTATCAGGTCCAAGGGTGACTGCCTGAGGAGCCCGGTGCTCCGCCCCGCCATGCCCGACCTGGCCGAGGTCTTCGGCGACGGCGACGGCGAGCCGCTGCCCCAGTCGATCGGCGGCTATCCCATCGTCCGCCTCCTCGGCCGCGGCGCCACCGGCGTGGTCTACGAGGCGCGGGCGCGCCGGCCGCCGCGTCCGGTGGCGATCAAGCTCCTCTACCCGGGAGCGACGAGCGCCTCCCTCCGCACCCGCTTCGCCGTCGAGGCCGAGCTTCTCGCGCGTCTCGACCACCCGGGCATCGCCCGCCTCTACGAGGCCGGCAGCGAGGAGATCCCCGGCCCCCACGGCGCGGCCTTCCGGCTGAGCTTCCTGGTGATGGAGCACGTGGCGGGCGAGCGTCTCGACCACTGGGCCGATGATCCGGAGCGCCCGCTCGCCGAAGTCCTCGAAACCTTCGTCGCCCTCTGCGACGCTGTCGCCCACGCCCACCGGCGCGGCGTCCTCCACCGGGACTTGAAGCCCGCCAACGTCCTGGTCACCGCGGGCGGTCAGCCCAAGGTCCTGGACTTCGGCATCGCCTGCGCTTCTCAGGCCGCGGGCGAAGACCAGGCACGGATCACCGCCACCGGCCAGGTCCTGGGCAGCGTCGCCTACATGAGCCCGGAGCAGCTCCAGGATTGCCGCCGCGCCACCGAGCGCTCGGACGTCTACTCCCTGGGGGTGATCCTCTACCGCATGCTCAGCGGGCGGCTGCCTTTCGAAGCCGCCGGCCGCTCCCTGGTCGAGCAGGCGGCGGCGGTGATCGAGGGCGGGGCGCCGCCGCCCCTGAGCCTGCACGATCGCGCGCTGGGCGGCGACCTCGAGACGGTGGTCGCGACGGCGATGGCGAAACGACCGTCCGAGCGCTACGCGTCAGCCGACGACCTTGCCTTGGACGTCCGTCGCTACCTCGCCTAGCCTCAGCCCGTGCAAGCCATCACGTCGCCGCGTCGCTGGTCTCGACCTTGGCTCATCCTGCTCGATGAGCGCCGCGCTTGCTCCAGGGTCTGGCCGACAAGCGAGCTCGGGCATCGGAGCTCCTCTTCGATTGCTTGGCTCCAGACATAAGGATCTGGTAGATTCTACCAGGTAGCCGTTTCGAGGAGTGAAGCCATGCCGAGCACGAGCGTCCATTTTCCCGACTCCCTGCTGGCGGAGCTCAATCACCTCGCCTCCGAGGCGGGGGTGAGCCGCAATCGCTTGATCGTCGAGGCCTGTCGCGAGACGCTGCGGAGGCGTCGGCGGTGGCCTCCTGGTTTTTTCGACGACTCGCGTTTTCGCACCATGGATTTGCAAGACCTTCGGGCGAGCGCCACGAGCTTCGAGCAGGGTCTCGCCGCCGCGCGGCGCAATCGAGACGATCCTCCCCTCTGATGCTGCTCCTGGATACCAGCGCTCTTTCCGCGGTCATGCACCGCGTGCCGAACGCCCTCGAGCGCCTACGCCCGCTCGAGCCCTGGTCGATCGTCCTCTGTGCTCCGGTCGCCGCCGAGATCCACTACGGCCTCTGCAACCTCGTCCAGAGCTCGAAGCGCCGCAGGCTGCTGGAGAAGGAGTATCGCCTGATCCGCGAGGTGGCTCGCTGGGCCGATTGGAACGAGGAAGCCGCCTACCGCTTCGGAAGCCTCAAGGCCGAGCTGCGCGAAAAAGGCACCCAGATCGACGATCTCGACGTCGCGATCGCCTCCATCGCCTTGACCCTCGGCGCCACGGTCGCCACGCGGAATGTCCGGCATTTCGAAAGGGTCGAAGGGTTGCAGGTCGAGCCTTGGGAGCCTTGGGGAAGCGTTTGATCCTCGGAGCCCGGCCGAAAGGTTCAGCCTACTAACAGGGTTAGCTGTTCGCCGAAGAGGGTCCCGAAGAGGGTCCACCCTTTTCGCAAGTTGTTTTTATTCATGAGTTACGAGCCTTCGCGGTCCGCGACCGTGGACCGGGCTCGAGAGAGCTTCCGAAGCTGAATCTCGACGAGATCTCGCCCGCCGCTTACGGCCGGCGGCGGCGGCGTACCGGGCGGCTCTCGAGGATGCCGTAGAAGAGGGAGGAGAGGGCGTGGAGGGTGGCGAGGGCGGTGGCGCTGCGACGGGTTTCGAGGCCGCCGGTCAAGGAGCTGACCATGCCGCCGTGGCGGCGGGTGGCGGGGACGACGGTGGGCAGATCGGCGTCGTCGAGGCCACGGATCAGGCGCTGGGGCAACTCGATCGAGCCGCTCGCCCCCCAGGCCTCGTCGCCGAGGCCGAGGAGCACCGTCCAGCTGCGCACGAAGTGCCGCGTCTGCCCCGCCGCCTCGAAGCTGGCGAAGCCGGCCTCGCTGGCGGCGTAGAAGGCGTAGAGGTCGCCGTGCCGCTCGCGCAGGGCGTGGGCCCGGCGCCGCGCCAGGGCGAGGATGTCGCCGTCGCTCAGCGGCAGCTCGGCGTCCTCCGCCAGGGGCTGGGGCACCACCGCCACCGGCACCGGCTGCTCGAGGCCGTCGTGGAAGTAACGCAGGAAGCCGTCGCGTACCCCGAGCAGCTTGTCCGGCACGTTCGACGCCACCGCCACCTCGACGCCGCTTTGGAGCTTGGGCCAGAAGCCTTTGAGGTCGTCGTTCATGATCCGCAGCCGGATTGGAGCTCGGGCCGGAAGCCCGTATGATCGTCGTTCATGATCCGCAGCCGGCAGAATGAGCGGGTGAAGGATATGCGGCGAGCGCGCCGCTGTAAAGGCGATCTCGCTCTGCTCGAGGGACCGCACCTGCTGCGCGAGGCGCTGGCGGCGGGGATTCCCCTGCGCCACGTGCTGGCGACGCCGGCCTTCCTCGCCCAGGACGTCGGCCAGGAGCTGGCGGCCGCCCTGCCGGCGCCGCCCCTGACCGTCGAGCCGCGGCTGCTCGACCAGCTCGCCGACAGCGACGCGCCGCGCGGCGTCGTCGCCGTCGCCCTGCTTCCCCGCCCCGGGGCCGCCGCCCTGCCCCGCCGCTCCGACGGCGTCTATCTCTATGCCGACGGCGTGCAGGATCCGGGCAATCTCGGCGCCCTGGCGCGGGTGGGCGAGGCGAGCGGCGCCGCCGGCTTAGCCCTCGCTCCGGGCTGCGCTCATCCCAACCATCCCCGCGCCCTGCGCGCCGCGGCCGGCAGCCTGCTGCGCCTGCCGGTCGCCCGCGGGGTCGAGCCGGCGGCGCTCGACGAGCATCTCGCGCCCCTCGCCCCGCGCTGGCTGGTGCTCGCCCCGCGCGGCGGCCGGTCGCTCTACGACGCCGAGCTCGACGGCGCCCTGGTGCTCGCCGCCGGCGCCGAGGGACCCGGGGTGTCGGCGGCGGTGGCGCGCCGCGCCGACGCCGCCCTCACCATCCCCCTGGCGCCGCCGGTCGAGTCGCTCAACGTCACCACCGCCGCCGCCGTCACCCTCTTCGAGCTGCGGCGGCGCCGCCTCGCTGCTGGGCCGTCTACGGTCTCCAAGATCTCTTGAAGATTTCAGTAAATCCCTCCTTCCCGGAGGACGACGCAGGCATCGCCCCTACAAACTCTGCGCGTCCCGAAGGGACGCACGAGGGTAGCCCGGGACTTCAGTCCCGGGCGCCGCCGGGCGCGAGGAATCTCACCGCTCTCCTAGGCATGCTTTCCCGGAGGTGCAGGACTCGTCAGCGCTGGGGCGACGTCGCCGGAACGAAGCGCACCTGGAAGGTCTTCGGCCAGAGCTTGCCGGTGAGCCAGAAGGTTTCGCTCGCCGGATCGTAGGCGATGCCGTTCAGCACGTCGACCCGGGCGCGCTCCGCCGGTGCCAGCAGGCCGGCGGCGTCGATCACCGCCGTCACCCGACCGCTCGCCGGGTCGATGCGCACGATGCGGTCGTCCTGCCACAGGTTGGCGTAGATCGCGCCGCCGGCCCACTCCAGCTCGTTGAGGTTGCGCAACGGGCGGCCGTCCAAAGTGACCTCGAGGACGTCGCGGAGGGCGAAGTCGGCGGCGTCGCGCCGGCTCAGGGTGCTCGAACCGTCGCTCATGATCAATTGCGAGCCGTCGTAGGTCAGCCCCCAGCCCTCCCCCTCGTAGGCGAAGGAGTCGACCGGGGTCAGGGTCCGCAGGTCGTAGACCAGGGCGATGCCGCTCTGCCAGGTGAGTTGCACCAGGCGCTCCCCCACCCGCGCCAAGCCCTCGCCGAAGAGTTGCGGATCGAGGACGTGGCGCGCCTCGATCGCGCCGCTCCACGGCGACGTCCGCCGCACCTCGGAGCGACCGTGGAGGCCGGTGCTCTCGTAGAGCGCGCCGTCGTACCACAGCAGGCCCTGGGTGAAGGC
>RFGL01000253.1 GCA_003697015.1 Acidobacteriota bacterium
CGCTGCCGGTGGCCGAGCTCGCCGCGGTCGCACCGGCGGCATACCCTCCGGGACAGGATCGCGACGGCAAGATCAAGCGCTCGAACGGGATCGCCTGGGAAAGGGTCGACAGGTCGGCATCCTCGGTCAGGGTCGGTACCTCCCACGGCCCGAGGGTCTCGGCGCCGGCGGCGGCGCCGGGATCCTCCGCCGGCTCGACGGCCAGCTCGGTCGCCGGCTCGACCGCCGGCGCCGGCGTCAGCTCGAGGGGCGAGACGCCGACCTGGACCGCCGGGCCGATGGCCGGGGCCGGCTCCTCGACGCCGGCGGCGGCGAAGGCGTCGCGGGCCGGCTTCGCCTTGACCGGCTTGACCTTGGCCGGTTTCTGCTTGCGCGGCTTGAAGCTGCCGGAGAAGCTGCCTTCCTGAGCGAGGGCGGCAGGGGCCGCGACGGCGGCGGCCAGGACGAGGAGGCTGAGACTCGTGGTGATGCGTTTCATCGACGTTCCTCCATGGGTGATCCGCTCCATCCTGAGGCCGGCTGTGCCGCCGGCCTTGCGAGGGTTGTGGATCGACGTGCCAGCAACGATCATGCCACAAACGGCCGGCCGGAGCGAGCAGCCCGCGCCGGCGCGTGAGCCGCGCCGTTCAGGCGGATCACCGTCGCAACCGGGTCGAGAGCGAGCAGCCGCCGCCGGTGCACGAGCCGCGCGGGCGCGCGGCGCGGCGCGGCGACGACGTCCCTTGCCGCGGACGCACCGTCTGCAACCCGTGACGCGTCCCCGCCAGCGGCCGGCTCGCCCCAGCGGGATGCTGCCGGCCGGCCGCTGGGGTAGCATTTGCGGAGTCCGAGTGCGAACCGTCCACCACCGCCGCCCGCAGCGCGCCCGCACGCCGGCGGCACCACCATCCCGGAGGCGATCGTGCCCGCAAGGCGTTCCCCGTCCCTCTTCCTGGCGCTGGCCCTGGTGGCGATGCCGTTGAGCGCCGCGGGCCCGGTCGAGCTGCTGCCCGCCAAGAACGGCTCGCCGGGCACCGTCTACCTGCAACTCGATCCGGATTTCGCCCCGTCCTGGCGGCAGGTCAATGCCGGCCGGCTGGTGCTCCGTACCCCCGGCCTGCAGCGACGGCTGAAGGCCGCCGCCGACGGCGAGCGCCTGGCGGTCGAGGTGGGCGAGGACGGCTGCGCGCTGTTGCTGATCGACCTCGGCCCGGCCTACCTCAAGGGCCGGCCCGATGCCTGGCGTCAGGTCACCCGCGCCACCAAGATCCTCACCTGCTCGACCGCCGGCGGCGCCGCCGAGCAGCTCGCCGCCCGCCGCGCCGCCGGCGCCATGGTCACCGCCAAGACCGGCAGCCGCATCGAGCTGCGGCCGCTGGCCAATCCCGCCCTGCTGCGCGCCGGCGCCGACCTGCCGCTGATCGCCTACCTGGAGGGCGCGGCGCAGGCCGGCGTCGAGGTGGTGGCCATCGCCCCCGACGGCAGCCGGCGCTACCGGCGGACCGACGCGGTGGGGGCCGCCGTGGTGGCGATCGACCTCAGCGGCCGCTGGACGATCGAATATCGACAGCCGCGCCGGCGGGGCGAGGACCTGGCCGCCAGCCTGGTCTTCGACGTACCGCCGCCGGCCTTCTGGCAGGCCCTCGGCCTGACGAGGTGATCATGGAGCTCACAGCCGGAAGCGGAGGAGCGCTCCCCTACGCAAGCGACGACGGGGCCGCGGCGCAGCGGGCGAAGCGAGCCACGCAGCCTCACAGCCGCCCGAACCCCAGCCTGGCATGCCACCAACGTACCCGCGCCCGGATCACGACCAGGCCTCTGAGCCCGCGAGCAGCCGGAAGCGGAGGAGCGCTCCGCTTTGCGCTGCTCGTGCTGGCCGGGCTGGTGGCGGCGCCGCCGCTCGCTTCTCAAGCGTGGCGCGAGCTGGGTCCGGCGCCGATCTCGGGAGTGGAATTCACCGGTCGGGCGGCGGCCATCGCCACCAGCGCCAAACGCGCCAACCGCTACTACGCCGGCGCGGCCTCGGGGGGAGTCTGGGAGTCGACCAACGGCGGCCGCAGCTGGACGGCGCGGGGCGACGAGCTGCCGATCCTGTCGATCGGTGCCCTCGCCGTCGACCCCGACGACGACCGCATCCTCTATGCCGGCTCGGGCGAAGCCAACGGCGCGTACCACAGCCTCTACGGCCTCGGCCTCTACAAATCGACCGACCGCGGCCGTACCTGGCAGGTGCTGGGGGCCGACCTCTTCGCCGGCCGCGCCTTCTCGCGCATCGTCGTCTCGCCCCACGATTCCAACGACGTGTGGGTGGCGGTGGCCCGGGCGGGGGGCACCTTCGGCACCGTCGAGGGGGCCCGCGGTCACCCCAAACGCAAGGGGGCGGTCGGCGTCTTCCGTTCGCGGGACGGCGGCCTGACCTGGGATCGGGTGCGCGGCGGCCTGCGCAACGTCATGGCCAGCGACGTGCAGCTCGATCCCGTCGACCCCGATCGCATCTGGGTGGCCCACGGCGACCCCTTCGGCCGCAATCCCAACGGCATCTACCTCAGCACCGACGGCGGCCGGCGCTTCGCCAAGGCCGGCCTGGAGATCAACCCCCAGCTCCTCGGCCGCATCATGCTGGCGATCGCCCCCTCCGACCCCGATCGGGTCTACGCCCTGATCATGAACCGCACCAACCGCGACAAGCCCTACGGCTTCTCCCCCGGCGGCGCCTCCACCCTGGCGATCATCCGCAGCGACGACGGCGGCGACACCGCCACCACCTTCTTCCCCGGCAACTTCCAGGGCGGTCAGGGCAACTACAACGCGGCGATCGTCGTCCACCCCACCGATCCCGACGTCTTCTTCGTCGGCGGCGTGCAGATGCTGCGCTCCACCGACGGCGGCGAGACCTACGCCGACGTCACCCCGCCCCACGTCGACGTCCACGGCCTGGTCTTCGACGCCCGCGGCCGGCTAGTGGCGGCGACCGACGGCGGCATCTACGTCTCCCCCGACCTCGGCGACACCTGGTTCGCGCGCAACGACGGCCTGGGCACGGTGCAGTTCTATGCCGGCGCCTCCCTCCATCCCAGCGACGCCACCTTCCTCCTCGCCGGCACCCAGGACAACGGCACCAACCTGCGCGTCGGCGCCGGTCCCCGCGCCTGGCGCCACGTCTTCGGCGGCGACGGCGGCTACACCGCCGTCGACCAAGCCGACCCCGACGTCTTCTTCGTCGAGTTTCAGGGCACCGGCAACCTCTTCCGCACCACCGACGGCGGCGCCACCTTCAACCAGTCGGCGAACGGCATCGACCCCAACGACCGCAACTGCTTCCTGCCGCCGCTCGTCGTCGATCCCGGCGACCCCCGCCGCCTGCTCTACGCCACCCAGCGCATCTACGAATCGACCGACGGCGGCCTCACCTGGCGGCCGATCAGCGGCGACCTCACCGGCGGGCCGCCGTTCTCCGTCCGCTCCCTGGTCATCGCCCCGTCCAACCCCAACCTGGTGCACGCCCTGACCAACGACGGCCGACTGCTGACCAGCCGCGACCGCGGCGCCACCTGGAGCCTCGGCCTGCAGAGCCTCGGCGGCTGGCCGCGGGTCACCCGCCAGATCGCCGTCGACCCGCGCAACCACGCCTTCGCCTACGTCGCCGACATGCGCTTCGGCGGCGGCAAGGTATGGCAGACCAAGAACGCCGGCCGCAGCTGGCAGTCGATCGGCAAGGGACTGCCCGACGTGCCGGTCAACACCGTCGGCGTCCACCGCGCCGGCAGCCGCCGCTTCATCCTCGCCGGCACCGACGCCGGCGTCTTCCTCAGCCGCAACGGCGGCGCCACCTGGGAGACCTACGGCGACGGCCTGCCCAACGTCCCGGTGCAGGATCTGATCGTCGACCCCGACCACCAGCGCGTGGTCGTCACCACCCTCGGCCGCGGCGTCTGGTGGACCGCCCTGCCCAAAGCGGCGGCCGACGCTCCGACCACCCTCCCCCTCAAAGCCGCCGGCCGCTGAAACGCCCCCCACCCCGCGCTAGGGCGGCGATACGATTGCGTCGGCACACGTTAAGGTTAAGAGTCAAAACGGAAGGGCTCCAGTTTGGAAGCTGAATTCACGGCTCTCGGCGATGGCGACTCCAATCCTCGCATTTCCTATATTCATTCTTCGCGGCCTTACATCCAATTGACAAAACTAAATCGGAAAGCTGTTCTTTGGCGAACTCCTCCAACTTAATACCCTGCGATGGGCAAAGCCAGCGGACATGCGAAATCTTGCTGCGCAATGACGCGAATTCATGTGCAGTGATGCCCGTCCTTTTAAAATCAAGAATCGAATTTCGAAGCTCCTCTATATACTTTCGCCCTGCAGAAATCTTTCTATTAATTGGTACGCCGGTCACTTCTTGCCTGGACCCCCTTCCCATTACTCTAATCTTCTTACTCGACACCGCAAAACCATGCCGGCTAATAATTTCGACCGCAGCCCCAATTATCTTGTCGGCATTCGGCCCAGAAAAAGCAATGTCATCCACCCAAAAAGTGACTCTCAAGCCGAGATTATCAGCCAGCTCTTTCAATTCGTCGTGAAGTGTCAACACCGACATATTAGCAAGCAATGTACTTGTCGGCGCACCCTGCGGAATCCTACGCTGAAATGTTGTCAGTTTTGTAAGAAGGCCGGCAATCTTCGCTGAACATCCCAAGCAGGTCTTGTAGGCGGAGTACGCTTTCCTATGTGTGATATTAGGAAAAAAATCCTTGATGTCAATCACAACCAAGATCGGCTGGCCCAAATGAACTCTTGCATTCTCCTTAATAGACGCACCAGCTATACCGCCTAGTATTGCAGCAGGGAAATTCACAGTTTTAAGAATATTGGTAAGAATTCGCTTTTGGATTGTCTTAAGTTTACCCTGGGGATTATCAATGTGCCGCCACTTCCGGGTCCCTACCCTTCTAACGTCAAACGGACGATAGTAGCGCCCAGCACGGTTTGCGATCCATTGAATGGCTTGACGATCGAATCCTAGTAGCCGTTCTAAGCGACGGATCGAAACCAAGGGAGACAGATCGGAGTATGAATTGATCATGGAGCGACGCTATTTTCGATCAATATCTCCAAGAGCTGTCGGCCGATTTGTTGCGCCTCATCCACCCCAACTCCACGAAGGTCCTCAGGCTCCGAGGCTAGGAGAAGCAAGAGATGTATCGGGATGCGAAGCGCCTTCGCGAGAGACTCAAGAACTTCGAGACTAGGCACTCTCTTACCAGTCTCAAGCAAGGAGATATAGCTTGGATCAACACCTATAACGGCTGCTAGCCGCTTCTGTGAGAAACCCCTCGCAGCACGTACTATTCGAATCGCCTTGGAGTAATTCATTGCTAACAACGATTCCAGATTTGCGTAGACGACAACTTACTACTTTAAGATTTCGAACATTGAAAGTTCAAAATCTTAAAGTAGTAAGCAGTCTTAGTCATTCCGCCAGACTACGCGAGCAATTATTCTCGCGACATCGCCGATTGCCTTCTGGACCCTTTCGGAATCTCGAAGTCGCACAGCATGACGGAGCTTGGCAAGTGAAGAATTAACCATCTCCACTTGACCGCGATCCAGTACTCCTCGGTCTCCCAGCGTCCCTATAAGGTCGCCGAGATCCCGAAGACTCTGCTCTGTCTTATTGAAAGACATAGACATTGCAGCTCTCCTTTCTCAGGACCGATCCACTGGCGGCACCATGCCGACAGTTAGGCCCTGCCTTGATGACCTTCGATCCTCGAAGAAGGAAGTACTGGACCGACTGCCTATTACTTGCCTTGGGCCGGATGTGCTGATATGGCGTTCAGACTTGTATGTGTCTGTATACCTATACACCCACATGCCCGCACCGTGGCGCAGACCACCACAGTGGCCTGCGACGGCTCAAGGGAGCCGTCTTCAGTGGCTGGCGAAGGTGCCAGCCCGATAACGGACCTCGTGGTCATCGGAGAGATGGCTTCAAAGAGCAGAGTCACAAACGCCTTCCGGCGTCCATTCCCGGAACCTAGCATGGGAAATGACTAGGTGTCAACCCCTACTCCAATTATTGTCGTCCTTCGCATGGAGCCTACTAGATCTAGGCCGACCCCGACCACCAGCGCGTGGTCGTCACCACCCTCGGCCGCGGCGTCTGGTGGACCGCCCTGCCCAAAGCGTCGGCCGACGCTCCGACCACCCTCCCCCTCAAAGCCGCCGGCCGCTGAAACTTCCCGCATCCCGCGCGCGGTCGGCTGCGCTATGATCGCCGCCATCTCGAGAAGGAGCGAGCATGGAGGTCGAGATACGAGCTGCGACGAGCCGGCGCCGGGCGGGATCCGCGCCGCCCCTCATGCCCCTGGCCGGACCGGGGCGCAGGGCCGATGCGGGGCCCGGCGGCTGCCGGCGCCGGCGGCGTGCCGCCCTGGCCGTCGCCCTGAGCGCGCTGTCGCTGGTGCCCGCCGCCGTCCGTGCCGAGGCGGCGCCGGCGGCGGCGATTCTGTCGGATCGCGACGTCCACCATCCGGTCTATGGGCGCCATGGGATGGTGGTGACCCAGGAGGCCCATGCGACCCGCGTCGGGGTGGAGATCCTGGAGCGCGGCGGCAATGCGGTCGACGCGGCGGTGGCGGTGGGCTTCGCCCTCGCCGTCACCCTGCCGCGGGCGGGCAACCTGGGGGGCGGCGGATTCATGATGATCTACCGGGCGGCGGCGGACGGAGACGCGGGGCGGACCATCGCCCTCGACTACCGCGAGACCGCGCCGGCTCAGGCGAGCCGCGACATGTTCCTCGGCGCGGACGGCGAGGTCGACGAAGAGCTGGCGCGCTTCAGCCACCGCTCGGCCGGGGTGCCGGGCACCGTCGCCGGTCTGGCCAAGGCCCTCGCCGAGCATGGCACCATGCGCCTCGCCGAGGTCCTCCAACCCGCCATCCAGCTGGCCGAGCGCGGCTTCGTCGTCAGCCCGGAGCTCGCCGCCAGCCTGGAGAAGAGGCGCCAGCACTTCGCCCGCTGGCCGGCGTCGGCGGCGATCTTCCTGCGCCCCGACGGCGAGCCCTGGCAGGCCGGCGACCGCCTGGTGCAGACCGACCTCGGCTGGTCCCTGCGGCGGCTCGCCGAGCTCGGGCCGCGGGCCTTCTACGACGGGCCGGTCGGCGCCCGCCTGGTGGCCGACATGGAACGCCACGGCGGCCTGATCCGCCGCGACGACCTCCGCGCCTATCGCGCCGTCGAGCGGCAGCCCCTGCGCGGTACCTACCGCGGCTACGAGGTCGTCTCCATGCCGCCGCCGAGCTCCGGCGGCGTCCACCTGATCCAGATGCTCAACCTGCTCGAGGCCTACCCCCTCGCCGAGCTCGGCGCCGGCTCCGCCGCCACCCTGCACCTGATGGCCGAGGCGATGAAACTCGCCTTCGCCGACCGCGCCCGCCACCTCGGCGATCCCGACTTCTGGCCGGTGCCGGCCCGCGGCCTCACCTCCAAGGCCTACGCCGCCAGCCTGCGCTCGACCATCGACCCCTACTTCGCCCGCCCCTCGAGCACCATCGCCGCCGGCGATCCCGCGCCCTACGAGAGCGCCGAGACCACCCACTTCTCGATCGCCGACCGCTGGGGCAATGCGGTGTCGAATACCTACACCATCAACTTCAGCTACGGCAGCGGCATCGTCGCCGCCGGCACCGGCATCCTGCTCAACAACGAGCTCGACGACTTCTCCGCCAAGCCGGGCACCCCCAACGCCTACGGCCTGGTCGGCGGCGAAGCCAACGCCATCGCGCCGGGCAAGCGGCCCCTGAGCTCGATGACCCCGACCTTCCTCATGCGGGACGGCAAGCCCTTTCTGGTGACCGGCAGCCCCGGGGGGAGCCGCATCATCACCACCGTGCTGCAGATCGTCTTGAACGTCGTCGACCACGGCATGAACGTCGCCGCCGCCACCGCCGCACCGCGCGCCCACCACCAGTGGCTGCCCGACCGGTTGCGCCTCGAGGTCGGCTTCTCCCCCGATACCCTGCGTCTGCTCGCCGGCCGCGGCCATCGGGTGGTGATCGGCGACGCCATGGGCGCCACCCAGACCATCCGCATCGGCGACGACGGCTTCTACGGCGCCGCCGATCCCCGCCGCCCCGATGGACTCGCCCTCGGCTACTGAAGCGACGCCCGCCGCCGGCCTGATGCCGCGGCACGCCCTCGAGGCCTTCGGCGTCAGCCTGGTGCTGGTCTTCCTCTGCAGCGTCCTCGCCGCGCCGCTGGTGGCCGACTACGGTCTCGCGGCACGGATCCCCGCCGTGCAACTGGGCCTCGCCGGCGCGGCGTTCTACGTCCTCCGGCGCCACCGCCTGCCCCTCGCCGCCGCCGTGCCGCGCATCGGGCTCGGCCCGCGGGTGCTCCTCGCCAGCCTGCTCCTCGGCCTCGGTGCCCTGCTCGTCTCCGGCGCCACCTCGGCGCGCCTCTACGACTTCCGCGGTGGCCATGCGCGCCAGCTGAGCGAGCAGACCGAGCTGCTGGTGGCGCAGGTCGGCGCCGTCGCCGCCGTCGCCCTCTACGGTTTGCTGGTGCCCCTGAGCGAGGAGCTCCTCTTCCGCGGCGTCGTCCTGCGCGGCCTCCTCGGCCGCTGGCCGCCGGCGGCGGCGATCGCCGTCTCGACCCTCGCCTTCGCCGTCTACCACGTGCACCCGGTGCACATCCTGATCGCCTTCCTCCTCGGCCTCGTTTGCGCCTATGCCGTAATTCGCAGCGGCTCCTTCTGGGCCGGGGCGGCGGTGCACGCCAGCAACAATTCCGCCGCCCTGATCGCCGCCCTGACGCTGGGCGGCGATCGGGCCGCCGGCCCTCTGGCGCCCGGCTGGGGGGCGCTGGGACTGCTCTTCCTGCTGTTCGGCGCCCGCCTGCTGCCCTACGGCGGCAGCGGATCGTCCGGCCCGCCGGGCCCCCCGGGCGGCTCGACCACGTCGCCGAAGGCGGTCAGGTCGGCGCGGCCGCAGATCTCGCCGGGCGGGTTGTAGTAGACCCGGTCGACGCCGGTTTCGAGATCGCTGACGGTGAGCCAGTACTCGACGTTCGACAGGGCGCCGGTGAAGACCCAGAAGTGGTCGTTGACCCGGCGGCCGTCGAGGATCTTGATCACCAGCTCGGAGTTGGAGGGGTTGAAGAACCAGAAGGAGCCGGCGTTGTCGCTGGTGACCACCGCCCGTCCGAGGCCCTCGCTGCCGCCGTCGTGCTGATTGCGCCAGCCCACCTGCGCCCGGAAGCGGCCGCCGAGCAGGCACAGGCTAAGGCCGTCCGCCGGGCAGCCGCCGTCCTTGGCCGGCGGTACCATCGCCGGCGGCAGGCGCTCCGGCGGCGACGCCGGCGGCGGCTCGGGCGGCGCGACGCCGCCGGCGGAGAAGTCGAAGGCCAGGGTGTCGCTCTGACCGCAGACCGTGCCGGCGGGATTGTGGTATTCGCGCACCTCGCCGGTCACCGTGTCGGTGATGGTCAGCCAGTACTCGAGGCTCGACAGGCCGCCGAAGAAGACCCAGGCGTAGCCGTTGGTCCGGCTGCCGTCGATCATCTTGACGATCAGCTCGACGTTGGCGGGGCGGAAGAACCACACCTCGCCGGTGTTGTCGGTCGATGGGATCATGCTGCCGGTGCCGCTCGTGCCGTCGCGGGGATTGCGCCACCGCACCCGCGCCGCGAAGCGGCCGCCGAGCAAGCAGAGGACGTCCTCCGCCGCCGTGCAACCGGCATCCTCGGCGAAGGTGGCGGCGGCGAAGACGTTCGACGGCGGCGACTCCCCCAGCAGGCCGGCGGCGCGCACCCGGAAGCGGTAGCCGGTCGCCGGCTCGAGGCCGCCGATGCTGGCGCTGCGCGCATCGGCGGCGATCGCCGGCAACGCCACCCAGGGGTCGCCGGGGGCGTCCAGCCGCATCTCGATGCGCTGGAAGAGCTCGTCCGAGGCATTGTCCTGCCAGCTGAGGAAGACGCTCGTCGGCGAGGTCGGCGCCACCCGCAGGTTGCTCGGCCTGGCCGGCAGCAGGGAGCCGCCGGTCGCCACCTCCACCTCCTGCGAGTAGGGCGACGCACCGGCCGGCGAGATGGCCTGCAGGCGGTAGCCGTAGGTGACGCCGGGCAAGAGGCCGGAATCCTCGAAGCGCTCGACGCCGCCCACCGTCGCCACCAGCTCGAAGCCCCCCTGCTCCAGACGCCGCTCGATGCGCACCCCGTCCGCCGGCCGCGGGTGGCTCCAGGTGAGCTCGACGGCCGTCTCCTCGACCAGGACCGCGGCGACCTCGGCCGGCGCCGGCGGCGGCTCGCCGGGGGGCTCGACGGCGCCGGCCGCGCCGTAGAGCAGGCGCAGGGCGTCGCGATCGTCCCGCTGGAGGCCGGCGCCGCGGCCGTCGTCGTGGATGGCGCCGTACATCAGGGCTTCCGGGTCGTCGCTGTGGTCGATGCCCAGGGTGTGGCCGAGCTCGTGGCCGTAGAGCTCGGCCGCCGCCGCCTGAGGATCGGCGCTGGCGAGCAGGAAGTCCTCCACCCCGTCCTGCACCACGACGTCGCTCTCGAAGGCGACGTGATGCTCCACGCCCCCCCAGCTCGCCAGCTCGTCGCAGTCGAACCACACCCCGCCCAAGGCCAGCAGACCACCGCCCTCGAAGCGACCCGGCAGCTCGTCGTTGGGGTCCCCGGGCAACAGCGCGTTGACGCCGTCGGGTCGCTCGAATCCGGCGGTCGCGGCGGTGGTGCCGCCGTCCTCCAGCCGCACCGGCGTGCCGGCGGTGCTCCACGCCGCCAGCGCCGCGGCGAAGGCGCCCGCGCCGCCGTCGGCGAGCCCATCCTGCCCCCCGTCATGACGCCGCCAGACGACGGCGCCGCCGTCGTCGAAGGCGGTCCAGCGGATGGTGCGGCCGCCACCGCCGCCGCAGCCCAGGGGCGGCGGCAGGGTGCTGGAGACGAAGAGGGCGTACTTGTCCGCCGCCGGCGGCGGGGTGGCGACGAAGTAATCCGCCGGCCGCTCGATGCCGGCGGCGCGGTCGCGCAGCCAGGCACCGAAGCGCCGCAGGTGGCGGCTGCCGTCGCGCGGCCGCGGGCCGCGGACGAGCCGGCGCGCCGGGCGCAGATCGCGCACCGCCAGGGCGGCGTCGCCCTCGCCGCGGATGACGAAGGCGCCGAGCACCAGGTCGACGAGGCCGTAGGTGCCGTCCGCCTGCGGCCGCAGGAAGAGCAGGGTGCGCTCCCCCGCCGCCAGCGCCGGCACCCCGAGCAGCCGCAGGCCGACGCCGTCGGCGCGTACGCCGCCGGGCAGGCGCAGCACCAGCTCGCCGGCCGCCGGCCCGCCCTTGAAGGAGGCTTCCACCGCCAGCCGGTAGTCGATCGCCGGCCGCATCCCCGGCGCCGGCGACAGCCCGATCACCCGCGCCTCGACGATCAGCGGGGCACGATCCGCCAGGGCGCCGTCGTCGAGGCCGACGAAGGTCGTCGCCGCCGCCGGAGCGGCGAGCAGCAGCAGCAACGCCGCGGCGGCGAGGGGACGATGGAGCGGGCGGTACATGGCGTCGGGCCGTCGAGAGTCCCAGAGCATCGCTCTGATGGGGCAATAGCATAGCAAACGTGCTGCCGGGGACTCAAGACGTCGTCGCCGGGGCGTGCGGCAGCGACCTCGTTCCGCCCCCTCCGGCGTCGGATACAATCGGCCGAGGCTCGAGCTCGACGATGGAACCGACGACCCTGGACATGCACTGGATCGACGTGCCGGGAGGCTTTTTTCTCATGGGCGGCGGGCCGCGGGCGAACGAGAACCCGCGCCATCGGGTATGGGTGACGCCGTTTCGCCTGGCGCGAACCCCGGTGACGCGGGCGGCCTACCAGCGCTTCCTCGAGGCCACCGGCCACCCGGCGCCGCCGTTCTGGGACGAGCCCGCCTTCGCCCGGGCGCGGATGCCGGCGGTCGGCCCTTCGTGGCACGACGCCACCGCCTATTGCGCCTGGCTCGGCGAGCGCCTGGGGATCCCCCTGCGCCTGCCGACCGAAGCGGAGTGGGAATGCGCCGCCCGTGCCGGCCGCGACGTCCTCTATCCCTGGGGCGACGATCCCCCCGAGTCCCTGCCCGACTACCATCGCCGCTGGCGCCAGGGCCCCGAGCCGGTCGACGCCTACCCCTCGCGCCACCCCCTGGGCTTCCTCGGCCTGGGGGAGAACGTCCACGAATGGTGCGCCGACTACTACGCCGCCGACTACTACGCCGTCTCCCCCGAGCGCGACCCCCAAGGCCCTGCGAGCGGCCGCCGCCGCGCCTCCCGCGGCGGCGCCTGGCGCCACAAGATCAAGGTCAGCCGCTGCGCCGCCCGCTCCTCCATCCCCCCGGATCGTCGCTACAGCGACTACGGCTTCCGCCTCGCCACCGCCGCGACCTGACCGCCTCGCGATCCGACGGGCTACGCCCGGGCGAGCTTCCCTCGGGGACGGACCCGGGTAGCCGGTGGCTCAACCACCGGCGCGGGCGGCGGCGGAGTACGTCCGCGACCGGGATGGAGGGAAAACGATCGCCCCCGATCCCATCCACCGGCGACCGCCGCCCGGGAAGGAATTCCCCGCCCGGGCGCTAGCCGCCGGCTTGCCCCTCGCAGAGCCGCTTGAGCTGCTCGAGGGCCTTGGGCCAGGTCTCCTTCATGAGGTCTTCGTAGTCCGCCGTCACGTCCTGATCCACCACCACCCTGGTGCCTTCCGGCACGGCGGTGAAGCGGTAGATCTCGTAGGCCGGGGCCCAGGCGCGGACCGCCTCGCTGCCGGTGTCTTCCACGCCGCCGGCGACGAAGCCGAGATGGCGGATCGAGATGCGCTCGTGGGGCCGGTTCTCGGCGATCTCGGCGACCATGCCGTCGCCGGACGGGGTGAGGAATCGGATCCGGCTGCCCTCGTCCCACGAGCCCTCGTAGTAGGAGCCCTCGGCGAAGACCGCGGTCCAGCGGGGATAGGTCTCCTCGCCGAGCATCCGCTCCCAGACCGCGGCGACCGGGGCCTGGATGGTGGTTTCGAATCGCAGGCGTTTGACGTCTGACATGCGGGTCTCCAGCGGTTTGGCGGCGCGCCGCCCGCTCGCTCCCGCCGCCGCCATACGCCGGCGGCGGGCGGGCGCTCAGGCCTCCAGTGCCCGGCGTACGGCGAGCAGCAGATCGGCGGGACGGTAGGGCTTCTGGACGAAGCCCTGCGGCCGCACCTCGGCGAAGCGGCCGGTGGCCTGTTTTTCGTCGTAGCCGGAGGAGAGGATGACCTTGACCTCCGGGCGTATCTCGCGCAGGGCGGCGAAGGTGCCTTCGCCGTCGAGCTCGGGCATGGTCATGTCGAGCAGCACCAGGGCGATCTCGCCGCCCTTCCGGCGGTAGATCTCCACCGCCTGGTGGCCGTCGGCGGCGGTGAGGACGGTGAAGCCATGCTCCTCCAGACAGGCGCGGGCGACGTCGCGCACCGTGCTCTCGTCGTCCACCACCAGCACCGTGCCGCTGCCCTCGAAGTCGGCCCCCTCCCCCGCCGGCAGCGGCGGCCAGTCGAGCGCCTCCTGGTCGTAGGCCGGGAACGACACGCGGATCGTCGTCCCGCCGCCGGCCTCGCTCTCGGTCTCGATGAAGCCGCCGTGGCCGCGGACGATGCCCAGCACCGCCGCCATGCCGAGGCCGCGGCCGGTGACCTTGGTGGTGAAGAAGGGATCGAAGATCTTGCCCAGGATGGCGGCGTCCATGCCGCAGCCGTCGTCGCTGACCTCGAGGTAGACGTAGAGTCCGGCGGGCAGATCTTCGGCCAGGACCGCGTCGACCAGGTCGCCGGCCGCCACCTGACGGACGCCGGTGCGCAGGGTGATGGTGCCGGGGCGGTTGCCGATGGCGTCGGCGGCGTTGGCGATCAGGTTGCTGACCACCTGCTGCACCTGGGCGGGGTCGGCCTCGATCGCCGGCAGCCCCTCGGCCAGCTGCAGGCGCAGGGCGGCCCGATTGCCGGCCAGGGCGTTCAAGCTCGGCTGCATGTCCTCGATCACCTCGCGCAGGGCCACCGGCTCGACGAAGAACTGGCCGCGACCGGCGTAGGCCAGCATCTGGTTGGTCAGCTCGGTGGCGCGCTGGGCGGCGGTCTCGATGCCGAGGATGAAGCGGCGGCTGGGATCGTCCGCCGGCAGCTTCATCAGCGCCAGGCCGGCGTTGCCGAGGATGCCGACCAGCAGGTTGTTGAAGTCGTGGGCGATGCCGCCGGCGAGCCGTCCGAGGCTCTCCAATTTCTGCGCGTGCTGGCGCTGCAAAGCACTCTGCTGCTCCGCCTCGGCGCGCTTGCGGGCGGTGATGTCGCGCCCCACGGCGTAGATCTCGTCGCCGGCCGAGCGCGCCCGCCAGGCCAGCCAGCGGTAGCTGCCGTCGCAGGTGCGGCAACGGCTCTCGAAGTCGACGATCGCCTGACCCGCGGCCAGCTCGGCGACCGCTTTCTGCGTCTTCGGCCGATCGTCGGCGTGCACCAGATCGATCAGCGACGTGCCGACCAGCTCGCCGGCGTCGTAGCCGAGAATCTCCTTTACCGCCGGGCTCAGCAGCTGCATCCGGCCGCAGGAGTCGGCGACGCACAGAAGGTCCATCGACAGCTCGAAGAGCCGTTCGATCCGCGGGGACTCCGCCACACCCTTGCTCGACATGCTTCCCCCTCCTTCCGCTGCCGTCACCCGCGCGCCCTCGCCGTTCTCGACCGGACCCACGCGCATGAATCTACCGCGATCGGTCTGCGTCTACGCCGGCCCCGCTCTGCGCGGGATCCGCGTCCCGCACCGCCTGCGCCGCCGGCCTCTTGACCCTCTCTGATGATAGCCGATCCGGCGTCCTTATGGCGACATCCTCGGCGAGCCGAACGACGACCCGCCGGACGCCGGCCTCAGCGGTGGCCCGAGGCCATGCGGGTCGCCTCGGGCAGGGAACGCAAGCGGGCCATGCTCCAGACGCCGAAGACCGGCCCCACCACCAACGCCGCAAAGACCCAGCGCCAGCCCGCCAGCTCCACCAGCACCGGCACCAGGCGGATGGTCAGCAGGGTGAGGAGAAAGCCGAGACTGGTCTGCACCGTCAGGGCGGTACCGAGGTAGCGCGGATCGGCCAGCTCGCTGACCGCGGCGCTGAACTGGGCGCTGTCGGCGACCACCGCGAAGCCCCAGACCAGACAGAGGGCGGTGAGCCAGCCGGGGTGATCGAAGAGCAGGCCGGCGGCGACGCAGCAGGCGCCCGAGATCGCCATGCTGGCGATGGTCGTGACGCTGCGTCCGATGCGGTCGGCGACCACCCCCGCCAGCACGCAACCCAGGCCGCCGACGGCGATGGCGGCGAAGCCCGCCAGCCGCGCCGAACGGGTGCTCCATCCCGCTGCCTGGTAGCTCGCCAGCAGGTAGAGCGGCACCCAGGCCCACATGGCGTAGAGCTCCCACATGTGGCCGAGGTAGCCGAAGTTGGCCAGGCGCGTCGGCCGCGCGACCAGCACCTTGTGGGCGGCCCGCCAGTCGAAGGGGGCGATGCGGCCGGCGTAGGGCCCGGCCTCGACCGCGACGGCGACGAGCGCCGCACCGGCGAGCGCCAGGGCGGAGGCGGCGAGGAGCACCGCCGGCCAGGGCGGCATGCCGCCCTCACCGGCGAGGGGCACGGCGTTCAGCAGATGGGGCAGGGCCGAGCCGACGGTCAGGGCGCCGACCAACACCCCGATGCCGAAGCCGCGATCCTCCTTGCACCACGAGGCGATCAGCTTCATGCCCGGGGGGTAGACCCCGGCGAGAGCGAAGCCGGTGGCGAAGCGCAGGGCGAGAGCCGGATAGACCGCGCCGTCGACCAGGACGATGGCGGCGTTGGCCAGCGCCCCGGCGGCGGCACTCGCCGCCACCAGCCGCGCGGCGGGGACGCGGTCGGCGACGTTGCCCAGAGCGCTGACCAGGGCGCCGGCGACGAAGCCCAGCTGCACGCTCATCGTCAGCCAGGCGCGCTGCGCCGAGGTCAGGCCCCAGGCGGCGTCGAGCTGCGGCACCACCGCCGAGGCGGAGAACCACAGGGACATGGCCAGCAGCTCCGCGACCGCGATCGCCCAGACGTTCTTGCGCTTGGCATCCACCGGTGGTGGCGCAAGCTACCAGCGCCGCCGCAGCGGGTCAAGTCGGGGGCAACGAGAAACGGCCTCGGCGGTCGCCGAGGCCGGCCATCTCACGTCAATCCGTCCACGCTGCTCAGGGTTGCCCGTAGGCTCGGGGCGCCGTTCGGCCGCGCCTTCGCGGTCGCTCGGTTGGCAACATGGGAGTCGCCGGCGGTGCGCTGCACCGGCGGCGACGGATGGGGCTCACGAAGAGTCGATGGTTGGACAATGCCGGGGTGGTCAGACCCGGCGAGGTAGGGCTCGAGCTCAAGCGGGCGGGGGCGACCGAAGTCGCCGGACCGACCACTCGGCGAGCCGGGCGACGCCGCGTTACGCGGACGGTTAGCGCATGGCGGGACGCGCGTGCTCCTGTGCAGATGAGTCTATCGTAATGCATAAGACCATCGCTCCGGAGTCGATTCGCGCGCGGGGCTCGAGTCCCGTCGCCATGCCCGAATCGACGGTTGGCGATGAGAGTATACACAAATTGCGATAAATGTCCAATAGTCATCGGCACGGCTGCAAGTCCCCCCGTCCAACGGTCGGGAATTTTCTCAGCCGCGGCGCCGGTGCGGCCGGCCGCGCCGCGGCCCGCCGGCCAGCGGCTACACTAGGCCCGATGAAGCTGCGCGTCCACCACCGCCCGAGGTTGGGTTTCGCCCTGGCGCTCGCGGGGAGTCTGGCGGCGCTCCTCGCCTGCGTGTCGGACGGCGCGCGGCCGGCGATCGCCCAAGGCGGGGAGGAGCCGCCGCGAGGAGAGGCCATGACGCCGAGCTGGGAAGACGTCGACCGCCTGGTGGCGGAAGACAAGCTGAACGCCGCTGCCGACGCCGTCGCCCGGCGCCTGGCGGCGGCCCGCGACGGCGGCGACGAGGCGGAGTGGACCCGCGCCCTGATCCGCAGCGTCCAGCTCGCTACGGCGCTCCACGGCTACGGCGAGGCGGTGCGCCTGCTGCGCCGCGAGCCGTGGCCCGAGGCGCCGCTCCAACGCACCGTGCTGGAGCTGTTCTACGGCCACGCGCTGCTCAACTACCTGCGCGCCTACGGCTGGGAGATCGGCCAGCGCGAGCGCCTCGCCGGCCGCGACGAGATCGACCTCGAACGCTGGACCCGCGGCCAGATCCAGGACGAGATCATCGCCGCCTGCCTCGCCGCCTGGCGGCAGCGCCGGGCATGGGGGGCC
The DNA here is from genome assembly GCA_003697015.1 of Acidobacteriota bacterium. GTDB lineage: Bacteria > Acidobacteriota > Thermoanaerobaculia > Multivoradales > J023 > J023. Next base: position 17,288 of record RFGL01000253.1, read on the forward strand.
GAATCCCTCGGCGTGCTGGCCGAATACCTCGAACAGAACGACTATCCGGCGCGCATCCGCGGCACCCTGCGCGACGCGGTGAGCTACCTGTGGGTCGACCTCCTGGCGGACCGCACCCTGTGGCGCCCGGAGCACGAGAACGAGATCTTCCGTCTCGACGCCGCCGCGCTCGCCGCCGCCACCGCCGAGGAGGCCCGGGTCGAGCTCGACGACCCCCGCGTCCACCCGCTGGAGAAACTGGTCCACGTGCTCGCCGACCTCGAGGCCTGGCACGGCGCGAACCGCCGCCCCGAAGCCGCCTTCGAGGCCCGGCGGACGCGCCTCGTCAAGCTCCACGATCACCTGACCCGGGCGGACGATCGGCGGGCGATCCGCCAGCTGCTGGCGCAACGCGCCGGCGAGCTCGGCCGGCGCTTCCCGTGGTGGTCCACCGGCATGGCGACCCTGGCGGAGATGGAGCGCGACGACGGCGACGGACCCGATCACCTGATCCGCGCCCGGCGCCTCGCCGCCGGCGGCGCCGAGGCCCATCCGGAGAGCGTCGGCGGCCGCCGCTGCCGCCACCTGGTGGCGGCGATCGACCAGCCCGCCTACCAGCTGCAGGGGATGGCGGTCGACGGCCCCGGCCGGCGCTCCCTGGGGATCACCCACCAGAACCTCGACCGCCTCCACCTGCGCGCCTACGCCCTCGACCTCGAGGCGCTGATCGCCGCCGGCCGGCCGCAGCTCCTGCCCTCCGGCCCGCAGGTGCCGGCGATCCTGCGCCGCCAGCAGCCGGTCGCCGCCTGGTCGGTCGAGCTGCCGCCGACCCCCGACCACAAGCCCCACC
>RFGL01000254.1 GCA_003697015.1 Acidobacteriota bacterium
GTCGTCGGGTGGGCGGTCGTCGCGGGGTGCGGGCGGCGTCTCATGGGGGGAGCTCCGAGACCACGGCGCGGAACTTGCCGGCGATGCGGGGGATGGCGGCGACCGCCACCACGTCGACGGCGACCTCGGGCCCCAGGCGCTGGCTGAGGCGATCGGCGATCTGCGCCGCGCAGGCGGCATCGTAGCCGGCGGCGGGCACCACCTTCACCTCGACCCGGTCGATCGCCCGCTGCACGATCTGCGCCTCGCGGATCGGCAGGTCGGCCTTGAACACCGGGTCCAGGCGGCCGACGACGCGCCCGTCCGGGGTGCGGAGCAGATCGTCGGCGCGGCCCTCGACCGACGCCAGCCGCGGCAGCCGCCGGCCGCAGGTGCAGGGCTCGTCGCCGGCGGCGAGGGCGCCGACGTCGCCGGTGTCGTAGCGCACCAGGGGCATGTCCGCATTGAGCAGGCCGGTGGCGACGATGCGCCCCTCGCCCCCCGCCTCGACGCCGCGATCGGCGTCGCGTTCCAGGATCTCCAGCACCCCCACCTCGGGCCACAGATGGAGGGCACCGCTGCCGCACTCGCTGGCGGCGCAGGCGATCTCCGCCATGCCGTAGGTGTCGCGCACCGGGCAGCGGAAGGCGCTCTCGATCCACCGCCGCTGGTGGTCGTAGAGGGGCTCGGCATTGGCGATGGCGACGGCCAGGGGCGGCGGCTCGAGACCCTGCTCGAGGGCCAGGCGGGCGAGGGTGGCGAGGGACGACGGATAGCCGAGGACGTAGCGCACCCGATGCCGCCGCAGGGCGTCGACGTAGGCCGCGGCCGTCGCCGGAGCGAGGTGGTACGACGACAGATAGAGCTGCCGCAGGCCGGCGTTCCACACCCAGTACGGCGGCCGCCGGCGCTCGCTGGCGGCGACCAGCTGACCGCCGAGGTGGGCCCAGCGGTCGCCGCGGCCGACGCCGTGCCAGCGCCGCACCCGGGCTTCGAAGAGGGCGTACCAGGCGCGCACCGTGGCGCGGCTCCAGTAGAGGGTCAAGGGGGTGCCGGTCGAGCCGCTGGTGTGCTCGACGTACATCCTCCTGCGGCGTACGTCGTCGGCGAGGAAGGCCAGCGGCTCCGCCCGCACCGCCTCCTTGCGCAAGATCGGCCAGCGCTCCAGCCGCCGCCACGGCTCCCGGCCCCCCTGCCGCCGCCAGTAGCGGCGGTAGTAGGGCACCCGCCTCGCCGCCCGTTCGAGCAGCGCCGCCAGCCGCTCCTGCTGCCAGGCGCGCCAGCGCTCTTCGTCCCAGGACTCGCGTTCCTCCGCCGCCGCGACCAGCCGCGGGGTCTCCTCGCCGTAGCGCCAGCGCCGCAGCTCCAGCCCGCGGAGGCTCGCCGCCAGCACCTTCAGCGGGTAGGGCAGGCGGTGGTAGAGGGCGAGTGGGGTGAGCATGGGATGGGGCGTGCCGGCGTTGCCGCGGCGGGCGTCAGCCCGCGCCGCGGTCGGCGGCTCGCCAGCGGATGGTCGCCAGGCCGATCAGCACCGAGATGACGGCGATGCGCATGGCGGCGTGGGACATCTCGACCATCGCCCAGCCGGCCAGTACCGCCACCCACGCCTTGGTCATGGTGGTCGGCGCCCGCAGGTAGGACCAGCCGACCATCAGCACCAACGTCGCCAGCGCCACGGCGCCGAGGACGCCGTGCTCGGCCAGCAGGCGGGTGTACTCGGTGTGGGCGGCGATCTGGATGCGCGTCGAGAGGGTGCGGTGATACTTCGCCATCCCCGGTCCGACGCCCAAGGCCGGGTGATCGCGGAACATCTGGATCTCCTCCTCGGCGATCGATTTGCGCACCGAGGAGTTGAGGTTTGAGTAGCGTTCGGACAGCGCCCCGTGGGTCCACCGGTCGAGGGCGGGGAGCACCAGTTTGACGCCGACCAGGCCGAAGACCAGGAGCGCCGGCAGGAGCATCATCCGCACCCGCGGCCGGGGCAGGTAATGGACCGCCAGGACGGCGATGCAGACCAGGGCGTTGAGCACGCCGCCGCGCGAGAAGGTGATCACCGCCTGCACCAGCTGCAGGCCGGCGAGGCCGAGAAAGCACCAGCGCCAGCGGCGATCGCGGGTCTGGGAGGCGACGAGGACGCCGATCACCGCCCCCAGACCGAGGGCGGCGGAGACCTGGTTGGGGCCGAAGCCGCCGCTGGTGACGAAGTTGGACTCGCCGCCGAAGGCGATGTGATCCGCCGTCAGGGTGGCGCGGCCGGCGATGGCGCTGATCCCCGCCAGCGGCGCCAGCAGGGAGATCAGCAGCCGGCGCAGGTGAAGCTGGTCGTGGTCGACGCCGGAGAAGAAGAGGACGCTCGCCGCCAGGGCCAGGGGGCCGGAGAGGTTGAAGCTGATGTCGCTGCGCGCCGCCAGCAGGCCGCCGAGCTGGTCGACGGTCAACTGAATCGACGGCAGGAGGAGGAGGAGATAGATCAGCGCCAGGCCGTTCGGCCGGCGCCAGCCGGGGAAGCGGTGGATCAGCGCCGCCATCAACAGCGCCACCGCATACTTGCCGTACTCGTAGAACGGCGTGCCCCCGGCCATGCGCCACATCACCTCGGCGCCGGCGAGATAGACCGCGGCCCGCACCGTGCGGTGGACGGTGGCCGGCGAGGCGCTCCAGCGCAGCCCCCAGGCCAGCACCCCCAGACAGTGGACCCAGGTCAGGCCCGGCACCGCCCGCAGCAGGATGGCCAGGGGCAGGTGGAGGGCGATGAAGATCAGGTCGCTGCGCTCGGCCCGAGCGGCGGCGACCGCCGGCGGGACGTACGGCCGGGGGAGGGTGAAGGTGGTGGTCGTCATCGCAGCAAGACGGCAGTTCCGGCGATCGCTCGGCGTCGCGTGGAGTATACCGCCCGCCGGCCGCGGCGCTTTCAGGGGCCGCGGCCGAAATGCCGGTAGAGCTCGCCGGCGATCTCCTCCGGCGTCCGCCGCCGTGCTCCCTTCCGGCCGACGAAGCTCAGGCTGCCGGCGCCGATCAGGCGGCGCGCCCCGGCGACGGGCAAGCGGTCGAGGAGCTTCATCCAGCCGAAGAGGAAACGCGACAGGACGACCGCGACCCGGCGCAGGCCCCGCCGCCCGGCGAGGTTGACGAAGGCGGCGTCGAGGGCGTAGGCCGCCGCGCCCCACGGCCCCATGCCGGCCTCCAGGGCCAACACCTCGAAGGCGGGGAAGAGGGCGAGAAGCCCCGCCGGCGTCGGCCGGCTGAAGTCGAGGGGGATGCCGTGCCAGGGGAAGCAGAAGGGCGTCTTGACCAACGCCAGACCGCCGGCCTTGAGCACCCGCTCGATCTCGGCGCCGGCGCGCCGCGGATCCATCACGTGCTCGAGCACCATCTCGGCGACCACCACGTCGAGGGCGCGGTCGGCGATCGGCAGCCGCTCGGCGTCGGCGAGGAGCTGCGGCCGGTAGCCGCCGTCGACGTCGCTCACCAGCCAGTCGACCTGCGGTAGGCGGCTCTCGAGATCGCGCGGCCGCTCGCCGGCGCCGATCACCAGCCCGACGAGCGGCCCGTCGCCGGCCTTGTCGGCGAGGGCGCGGCGCAGCCGGCGGTCGATCGCCGCCGCCCGCCGATCGTCCGCCAGCGCCGGCAGGGCGCGGCGCAGGGCGCGCTGCCAGCGCGGTTCGTCGAGGGTGCTGAAGTAGGTGCCGCGCGCGGTCTCCTCCGTCTCCCGGCGGAACGGCGAGCCGGGGGGAAAGAGTGCCGGGATGCCGCCGGCGACGCCGTAGCGCTCGCCGCAGCCGCGGCAGCACAGGCCGTCCTGCGCCTCCTCCAGCCGGCCGCGGCAGGCCGGGCAGACGACGACGGCGGAGCGCAGGTGGGCCCGCAGCGCGGCGGGCAGGCGCGGCGCGCTCATCGCCGCCTCCGCGGCGCCGTGAGGACCGTCCGGTAGATGCTCTCCAGGCGCCTTACCGCGGCGCCGGCGGCGTAGCGTTCGGCGATGCGGGCGGCGAGCCGCCGGCCCAGGGCCCGGCGGGTGGGCGGATCGTCGAGCAGGGCGCTCAAGGCGTCGGCGAGGGCGGCCGCATCGCCGGGCGGCACCAGCCGGCCGGCGTCGCCGCCGGCCAGCACCTCGGGGCACTGGCCGACCCGGGTGGCGACCGCCGCCAGGCCGGCGCGGCCGTACTCGAGGAGCGCCAGGGGCAGGCCCTCGGAGGCCGAGGCCAGCACCCCGAGGTCGCAGGCGGCGAGGATCGACGCCACGTCGTCGCGCCGGCCGAGGATGGTGATCCGCCCGCTCAAGCCGTGCTCGGCGATCGCCGCCTCGACCTGCGGCCGGGTGGAGCCGGCGCCGCCGGCGCCGACCAGCAGCAGGTGGCTTCGCGGGTGGCGGCGGGCGACCTCCGCCATCGCCCGCACCAGGGTTTGGTGGTCCTTCTGCGGCCGGAAGTTGGCGACGCAGACCAGGCGCTGGCCGGCGATCCCGGGCAGGTCCGGCGCCGGCGTCACGCCGCCGGCGTCGGCGACGAAGTTGGGCAGGTACCACACCCGATCGGCGGCGACGTGCAGCGCCTCCCGGGCCCAGGCCGCCAGCCCCTCGCCGACCGCGATCACCCCGGCGGCGCGGTGGAGGGGCAGGCGGTAGAGCGGCGCCGATCGCCGCTCAAGGTCGCCGCGGCCGAAGTGGTCGTGCCACAGCAGCACGGCGCGCGGCGCGGCGCAGGCCGCCAGGGCGGCGATGAAGACGGTGGTGGCGTGGGCGTGGATCAGGCGGATGCGCCGCCGGCGCAGGAAGCGGGCCAGCTGGACGACCGCCCGGGGGTCGAAGCGGCCGCGGCGGCGGAGGCGGAGGCGGCCGACGTCGGCGGCGACCGCCCGCGCCAGCTGCCCGTCGCGGCGGGTGGTGCCGAGGAAGGGGGCGTAGCGCGACCGCGGCAGGTGGTTGACCAGGTCGACCGCCACCCGCTCGCTGCCCCCCGGCTCGAGGGTATCGATCAGGTGGAGGACGGCGAGGCGGTCGCCGCTGTCGCCGCCGGCGCTCATCGCGGCGCCGCTCCACCGAGGGCGCCGGCGGGCAGATGCCAGCTGCGGATCATCAGCCGGCGCAAGGACTCGCGCAGCTCGTCGAGGGTGAAGCGCCGCGCCCAGGCGGCGGCGGCGCGGCCCATGGCGAGGTGGGCGGCGGGGTCGCGCGCCACCGCTTCGAGGGCCTGCGTCAGGGCGTCCTCGTCCCCCGGCGCCACGGTGAGGCCGCGGCCGTCGCCGAGCAGCTGGGGCACGAGGCCGCGGTCCGAGCCGATGCAGACCAGGCCGTAGGCCATGGCCTCGACCAGCGCCTTGGGCCAGCCCTCGGTCTGCGACGCCAGCACCAGGACGTCGGCGTCGCGGTAGCAGCGGTGCATCGACGCGTGGGGTACGGCGCCGAGAAAGCGGACCTGGGAAGCGAGGCCCAGCGCCGCCGCCTGGCGGGCGAGGGCCGGCCGCTCGCTGCCGTCGCCGGCGACGGTCAGGGGCAGCTCGAGGCCCCGGCGGCGCAGGCGGGCGAGGGCGGCGAGCAGGACGTGGACGTTCTTCGCCCGGCTCAGGCGGCCGGTGAAGAGCACCCGCGGCGGCCGGCGCGGCCGGCGGCCGGCGGCGACGGCCGCCGCGGCGGTCATCTGCTCGCCGCTCATCACCGAGGTGAAGAAGGGCACCACGTGCCGCGGCTGCCCCGGCCAGTCGCCGTAGACCGTCACCGGCGCCCCCCACCAGAGGGAGCGCAGGAGCCGCTTCTGCCAGCGAAAGCTGCGCGGCTCGCCGTCGTATTCCGGCCACTGGCCGGCGTACTTGGCGATCCGCCGGCGCCCGAGCAGGCGGCCGAGGAGGATCGCCACCAGGCCGATGCTGCCCGGCGCGCGGGCGTGCAGGGCATCGGCTTGGCGGGCGGCGACGACGAGGCTCCGGATCATCCGCGGCAGCTCGCCGGCGGAGGTTCTCTCCTGCTTCAGGCCGCGCCCGCGCTGGCGCCGGTAGGGCACCACCCGCACCCGCGCCTGGGGCGCGTAGGGCGCCCACATCGGCGGCGGCGGGCCCTCTTCCACCGGCGCCACCATGATCAGCTCGTCGAAGAGCTCGGCCCAGACGTTGAGCTCCAGCACGAAGGGCTCGAAGGACCACCAGCGGCCGTCGTGCTCGAGGTGGGAGCAGATGGTGGCAACGGCCAGCTTCACGTCGGTGCTCCGCCCTCCGTCAGCGGGAAGGGGGCGGCTCGAGCCCCGCTGCGGATCGGCCGGTGAGCAAAGCGTAGAAGAGCTCGGCGGCGGTCTCGGCCAGCGCCCGGCTGCCGGCCGGATTGAGGTGGACGACGTCGGTGAAATGCTCCAGCCGGCCGCTGTGGAAGCGGGCCAGATCGAGGAAGACGGCGCCTTGCTCCCGCGCCACCCGCCGCATCTCGCCATCGCAGAGGGCGAAGGCCTCGGCGGCGGTGGCGGCGTCGAAGGTGGTGTCGTTGCCCAGACCCAGGGCTTCGACCCGTGCCGCATTCTCCGGCGTCACCGCCCGCGGTTGGCTGATGAAGACCGGCACCGCACCGCCGCCGCGGGCGATGGCGGCGACGGCGTGGAGGCCGAGGGCGTACTGGCGCACCGCCCACGGGGTCGGGTGGTCGAAGCGCCGCGCCAGGAGCGACCGCTCGTCGCTGTAGGAGGCGTGGCGCAGGGGGACCAGCGCAGCGTGCAGGCGGACGGCGATCTGCGACCGGGTGAGGATCTCCGGCAGGCGGCGGGCATCGGTCGGCTCGGTCAGGGTCGGCAGCACCCGCAGGGGCGGGCGTTCGGGCGCCACCCAACCGAAGTAGCGCAGGTCGTTGTGGCAGTTGCAGACCGCCACGTAGTCGGGCTCGAAGAGGTGGATCTCGCTCAGCAGGCGGCCGGCGGCGTCGAGCAGATTGTGCCCCGGGATGCCGGCGTTGATCACCCGCACGCCGGTCAGGCCCCGCTGCTTCAGCAGGCGGCCGGTGGCGGTCGGCCAGTCCTCCTCCGGGCCGGCGTTCAGGTCGTAGACCTGGGAGCCGCCGAGCACCGCGATGCGCACCTCGCCGGCCGGTTTCGACGGTGCGAATCCGGCCCCGCGGTAGCCGTTGCGCAGCCGGGTGCGGAGCGCCGGTCGTTCGTCGTCGCGGGGCTCGAGGAGGTCGTGGTCGCGGGGGGTGAAGCGGTGGACCGCAAAGCGCGCCGGCACGTAGATGGGGGAGCGCTGGCGGATCTCGTCGGGGCCGTAGGCCGGCACCACCCGCAGGGCGATCTCGGCGCCGGTCACGGCGACCAGGGCGCTCGACAGCAAGAGCACCAGGTTGCGGGGGGTTTCCCGGCTCGCCAGGCGCAGGACGGTGGGGAAGCGATCGAGGAGCATGGCGGCGAGGATCAGGCCGGCCCCGGTGAGGAGGAGCCGGCTGCGGGCGAGCTCCGCCCGCTCCTGGGTGATCGGCTGCAGGCCGCCGGTGCTGAGGCCGCTGAGGACCGGGGGCAGGATCGCGCCGGCGAGGAGGACGGCGAGGCCGAGAAAGGCGATCCAGGCGACGATCGCGGTCTGGGGCTTCAGGCTCACGGCATCGGTCCTCTCGCGTTCAGATGATCGCACCAGCGCTGCGCCGAACGCCATTGGCGGCGCAGCCGCCGGATCTCCGCCGGCCAGCGCCAGGGCGGCGTCCGCCGCAGGCGGCCGAGGTGGTAGAAGAGCTTATATCCCAGCAGCATCGCCGGCGGGTGATGGAGGCGGCGGGAGAGGAGGACGGTCGGCGACGGCTTGGGCGGGAGCGGATCGTCGCGCCAGGGGTGGGGATAGGGCGAGCGCAGGCCGCCGGCCGGCGCCTTCCGGTGCTCCACCGGCGTGCCGGGGTCGTAGAGCACCTCGCCTCCCGCCCGCCGCAGGCGCAGGCCGAAGTCGTAGTCCTCGCCGAAGCCGCCGTCGAGGCGCGGGTCGAAGCCGCCGGCCGCCTCGACGGCCGGCCGCGCCACCAGGGCGGCGCCGCTGGCGAAGGCCGGCCAGGGCCGCGGCAGGACGCCGCCGGCGAGCGCCGCCGGGTCCTGCTGCGGCAGGTGGACGCAGGCGTTGACCGCCGCCACGCCGTAGGCGCGGGCGACCCCGATCAGGCGGGCGATGGCGAAGGCCCTCAGGCGCACGTCGTCGTCGAGGAGCAGAACCCAGTCGCCGGCGAGCTCGTCGAAGGCCCGGTTGCGCGCCCGGCAGGCCCCGGCCCACGGCACGGTCAGCAGGCGCAGCTCGAAGGGCCAGTCGCCCGCCGCCAGCGCGCCGAGCTCGCTGGCGTGGGGCGGCTCGGGGCGCTGCTCGACCACCACCACCCGCGCCGGTCGCGCCCCCTGCGCCGCCAGGTCGTGCAGCAGCTCGGCGACGCTCTCCGGCCGGCCGAGGGTGGGGACGACGGCGGTCAGCGCCTGGCGTCCGGCAGGCACCGGACCCGGCGGCGGTGCGAGGGCCGCCAGGGCCGCCTCGTCGACCGGCGGCGGGGCGGGCGCCAGGGCGCCGCGCAGGGCCGCGACCAGGGGGGGGCGGCGTTCGTGGAGCAGACGGCCGAGGAGCCAGAAGGCCAGCCACTTGCGGCCGTAGCCGCGGCGGATCAAGGCCGCCAGCTGATGGCCGCGTACGCCCTGCCCCGCCTCCTCGCCGCCGTCCGCCTCCCGGTCGCGCCACAGCCGGGGCTCGACCCGCGGGCAGAGGCCGCGCTCGGCACCGCGGCGGCCCAGGTCGAGGAGCGCCAGGGGCAGGGACGCGAGCCGCCGGTCGACGCCCGCCGCGCGGAGGGCGGCGGCCGAGGCGATCCCCCCCCGCGGTGAGATCAGCCAGCTGGCGTACGGCCGGCCCGCCGGCCGCGGCAGGACGAAAGGCGAGTCGAAGTCGACCAGCCCGAGGCTGGCGACGGCGCGTTCCTCCGCCGGCGCCAGCCCCAGGTGCAGGAGGTCCAGGTCGTGGCGCAGGAGCGCCGGCCAGCGCGCTACCGGCAAGAGCCGCGGCTCGAGCTCGCGCTCCAACCACGCGATCCGCGCCTCCCGTCGCTCCGCCGCCAGCCGCGCCAGCACCTCGCAAGCCCCGCCGCCGCCGACCTCGACGGGGGTCTCACGCCCGTCCGCCACCCGGCTCACCCCCACCACCCGCCCCCCCTCGAGGCGCACGACGATCTGGCTCGAATGGGCCATGCTCAGACTCAGAGTCGCTTGAGGAGCTGGTCGTACTCGGCGTGCGATCCGATCCAGAACCAGTAGATCTGATCGCCCTCGAGGAGACCGAGAGCCCGAAAGCCGATTCCGACGCGGACGGAGTAGATCGGCTGCCGTTCGCTGATCCGCTTGAATTGCAGACTTCGATGATGCGGATCAGAGCGCCACAGATCGTATGCCCGACGGGCCTGCTTGCGAGTCTGGAGGGGCAGTCGCTCGAGCAGGCGCCGGAAGCGTTGGGTGACGCTCGATCTCACGAATCGTCGGGCTTCGGCGAGAAGAAGTCGTCGAGAGGGATGGAGCTCTCGATCTCGCGGCGAGCCTTGCCCGCCATGCGATCCCATTGCTCGTCGGAGGTAGCGGCGAAGCGCTCTTGCCAGGCTTGCTCGTCCTCGAGCTCGAGAAGGATGCGGGTCGCGATCGCGTCCTGCACGTCTCGGGGCTGTTTCCGGATGGCCGCGATGGCTCGTTTCAAGGAATGGGTCATGATCGCCGTCGATTGTACCAGGAGTAGAGCCTACTCCCCCTCTCCGATCGCCGGCGGCGCGATCAGCACCTCGAGCATGCCGCGCAGGCGGCCGGCGGCGTCGGCGAGGCCGGCGAGAAGCGGCGGGGCGGCGGGGCGGCAGGCGGCGAGGAGGAGGGTGGTCGCCCACCAGCGCAGGCGATCGCGGCGGCCGGGATGGGGCCAGCGCCGGCGCCACACCAGGTAGCCGTTCTTCACCACCATGATGCCGTAGCGCAGGTGGTCGGGCCGGCCGCCGGGGGCGTGGTGGTGCTCGAGGCGGGCGCGGGTGGCGAGGTAGAGCTCGCCGTGGCGCAGCGCACGGATCGAGAAGTCGAGGTCTTCGTAGAGGCCATAGCCCTCGAAGACCGGCGAGAAGCGCAGCCGCTCGAAGAGGGAGCGGCGGAAGCTCATGGCGCAGCCGACCAGGGTCTCGACCCGATAGTCGCGGCCGTCGGGGGGGAGGAAGGTGATCGGCCGGCCGTGGCCCGCCGGGGGGATGAAGCCCGGCGGCAGATCCGGGGCCAGGCCGAGCAGCCGCCGCAGGCGCCAGCGGCGGTCCTCGCGCCGCTCCCAGCCGGCGAAACGGAAGGTGGAGAGGCGGGCGGGCTGGCCCGCCGCCACCCGCCGCCAGCAGGCCTCGTTGGTGGCGTAGCCGCCGACGCCGACCGCTCCAGGATGGCGGGCGAAGCAGGCGAGCACCTCCTCGACGTAGGTCGGCTCGGGCACGGTGTCGTCGTCGAGGAAGGCGACGACGTCGCCGCCGGCGTGCTCGATGCCGTAGTTGCGCTGGCGGGTGAGGCCGCGGTGCTCGGGCGGCGCCGGCAGATGGCGGAGGCGCCGCAGGGCGCCGCGCCGGCGCCACCGCGCCACCACCCCGGCGGTGCGATCGTCGGCGGAGGCGTCGACCACCAGGGTCTCGTCCGGCTGTCGCCGCTGGCCGGCGAGGGCCGCCAGCAGACGGTCGACCTCCGCCGGCCGCTTGTAGGTGCAGACGACGAGGGAGAGCGCGTCCCTCACCGACCCCCCCGGCGCCGGCCGGCGATCACCCGGCGGTAGAAGCGTTCGCCGGCGGCGGCCACCACCGGCGCGGCGAAGCGCGCCTCGACGGTGGCGCGGGCGGCGCGGCCCAGCCGGTGGGCCTCCTCCGGTGCGGCGAGGAGCTCGGCCGCCGCCGCCGCCAGGGCGGCGACGTCGCCGGCGCCGACCAGCCGCCCGTCGCGGCCGTCGCGGATCATCTCCCCCGCCCAGCCGACGTCGTAGGCGATCACCGGCCGGGCGCAGGCCATGGCCTCCATCCAGCTCAGGGGCAGGGCCTCGGCGTAGGACGGGAAGACGCAGACCGCGGCCTTGCGCAGGTGCGCCTGCACCTCGTCGTAGGGCCGCGGCCCGAGGTAGCTCACCCGTTCGCGCGCCGCCTCGCTCAGCGCCCGGCGGCACAGATCCCAGGTCGACGGCGCGCCGCTCTTGACGTCCGGCACGTCGCGGCCGACCACCAGCAGCCGGGCGCGCGGCCGCGTCGCCAGCAGCAGGGAGAAGGCGCGGCACAGGTCGATGACCCCCTTCTTGCGCACCACCGTGCCGACGTAGAGCAGGGTGTCGGGCTCCACCGCCGCCGGATCGGCGGCGGCGAACTGCTCCAGCTCGACGCCGTTGGGGATGACCTCGATCGGCCGCTCGCCGAGGTCGAAGAGGCGGCGGGTGAGCTCGGCGGTGAAGCGGCTGACCGAGAGCAGGGCGTCGGCGCGGTGCAGGGCGACGGCTTCCGCCCGCCGCACCCGCCAGCGCACCGGCTCGTCGAGGATGTGGCCGAAGTAGGTGGCGCTGCCGTGCAGGCGCACCACCAGCGGGCAGGGCAGGCGCATGCCGGCCGACGGCGCGCACCAGTCGTGGGCCTCGACGATCGCCAGCCCCTCCTCGCGGCAGAGGCGGCCGAGGTAGCGCGCGGCGCGGCGGCGGTTGAGCCACCAGCCGAGCTTCGGCAGGCGGGCGTGGCCGAGGAAACGCACCGCCACCCCGCGGTCGTCGAAGCGCGCCTCCGGCCCCCAGCCGACCACCGTCACCCGGTGGCCGGCGGCGACCAGGGCACGCGCCAGATTGCGTACGCTGGTGCCGATGCCGCCCCCGGGCAGGGGGGGATACTCGTGGCTGAGGAAGGCGACGTGCATGTCAGAAGCGATCGCCGAAGTCGAGCAACCGCCGCAGGCGATTGAGCGGCCGCCGGCCGGGGGGAGGGAGGGCGGCGGCGGCGGCGAGCAGGCGCTCTCGGGGTTCCTCCGTCCGCCGCCAGACCTCGTCGTGGAGGCGCCGGCGCAGCCGGCGGGCGCGGGCGGCGTGGGCGGCGAGATCGCGCTCCATGCGCCGCCAGCGGGACGCCAGCTCCTGCGGCCCGGCGACGGCCCAGTCTTCCAGCTCGTGCTCGGCGAGGAAGCGGCGCAGCTTGGGCTGCTCGCCGGTCACCAGGGCGGGGCGGCCGCTCTGCAGGGCGAAGATCAGGCCGTGGTAGCGGCTGGTGAGAACCGCCGCGGCGTGGCGCAGGGGGGCGAGGTCGAGCTCCTCGGGCACCGCTTGCGGGCCGAGCAGCTCGGCGATCAAGGCGGCGTCGCCGCCGTTCTCGAAGTAGAGCGGCAGGGGGTGCAGGGGCGCGTCGAGGGCGGCGAGCGCGCGGCGCCAGGAGGCGGCGTCGAAGCCCGGCCGGCGGCTGAGGGCGACCGCCAGCCCGGCGCCGGCCGCCGGCGCCTCGGGCAGGGGGTAGAGCCAGGTGAGGTCGGGGGCGACGAAGGCGCGCGGATGCTCGCCCACCGCCGCCAACGAGGCGCGGTCGCGGAACCAGGCGAAGACCGCCCGCCCGAGGGCGGCGCGCAGCTCCCGGCGCAGGGGTTCGTCCAGGCGCTCGGCGCTGACCCCGGCGAGGGCCACCGGGATGCCCGCCCGCCGCATCCAGCGGGCGACGTCGCGGAAGACGCCGCCGCGGTCCATGATCAGGCCGCCGCCGCCGATCAGCGCCGCGTCGCAACTGCGCAGCAGGTCGAGGGGCGGCGGCCGGCCGGCGGGCAGGAAGGCGAGGGTATGGCCCTCGAGCCAGCGCACCAGGCACTGCGCCATGCGGTCGTCGCCGGCGTTGCGGTGGTGGTACCAGCCGAAGATGGCGATGTTCATCGCAGCTAGACCGGCGGCTCGCCGGCCGCCTCGGCGGCCAGCGGTCGTCGCCGGCCGGGCGGCGCGGCGCAGACGTGGCGGACGACGCGGGCCAGGCGCTCCACCTGCCGCCGCGGTCCGAAGTCGTCGATCAGGGCGGCCGGCGGGCGCCGCGCCGCCAGCTCGCCGCGCCGCCATTCCATCATCATTCTTCGCAGGGCGTCGAGCACCGCCTGCGGCTCGCCCAGGGGCGCCGTCCAGCCGCAGCCGGCGCGGCGCACCAGCCGCCAGGTGGTGCCGCCGCGGGCGCAGAGGGCGAAGATCGGTTTGCCCTGGCCGAGATAGCTCGTCACCTTGGTCAGGAGCAGCGGCGCGTCGACTTCCGATTCGAGATCGAGCAGGGCGTCGGCGGCGGCGAGCCGCGGCCGGACGTCGCGCTCGAAGCCGCCGGCTTCGACGGTGGCCGTCGCCGGCAGGCCGGCGACGTAGGCGCGGGCGCCGACGCCGGCGGCGACGAGCAGGAAGTCGAGGCGCAGATCGGCGGCCTCCTGCGGCGCCTGGCGCCGCCAGCGTTCGAGGGCGGCGGCGAGCTCCGGCCGCCGGCGGTCGCCGCGCAGCAGGCCGGCGAAGGCCAGGGTCAGCCGCCGGGGATCGGCCGGCGCCGCCTCGCCGGCGGCCGCCGGCACCGCCACGTGGGGCTGGATCCAGGTCGGCGTCGCGGCGAGGGCGGGGTAGGCCTCCACCTCCAGCCGGCGCAGGGCCGACGACGGAAAGCTGACCGCGTCGACCAGCCGCCAGCTGCGGTGGAGGACCGCGTCCATGCGCCGCTCGCTCCAGGGGGGGAGGACGTACTGGCCGGGCCACAGGCGCGGCGGCATCGGGTCGTTGAGGTTGATCAGCCAGTGGAAGGGCCGCCGCCGCCGCAGGGCCAGCACCGCGCCGATCGACGGTCGCGGCAGGGCGCGGCTCCACACCACCGCCCGAGGATCGCGCGCGAGCTCCCGCGCCAGGCAACGCGTCGCCGCCCGCTGCCAGCTCGCCAGCTTGATGCCCTGGCCGGTGACGGCATGGCTCAGGCGGTTCAGCGCCCGGGCGACGAGTGCGCCGGCGCCGCGCCGGCCGAGGCGCTGCCAGGCCCAGGCGGCGAGGGCGGCGGCGCGGTCGCCGCTCCGCTCGCCGCAGGGGCCGAGGGGATGGATCCTCCAGCCCGGCCGGCTGAGGGGCCGGCCGGCGGCGTCGAGCGGCACGTCGCCGCCGGAGATCAGCGTCAC
>RFGL01000255.1 GCA_003697015.1 Acidobacteriota bacterium
GGAGGACGAGGGGGCGGCCTCGCCCTCGTCCTCCGCCTCGTCCTCCGCCGCGTCGATCGCCGCCACCTCGCGCAGCACCTCCTCCTCGTGGTCCGGGCCCGGCTCCTCCTCCGGCGCGTCGCCGCCGTAGAGCTCCTCGAACTGCTCCAGCGGCGGCAGCTCCTTGAGCGACTTGAGGCCGAAGTGCATCAGGAACTCGCGGGTGGTGGCGTAGAGGAAGGGCTTGCCGACCACCTCCTTGCGGCCGGCGATGCGCACCAGGCGGCGCTCGAGCAGGGTCTTGAGCACGCCGGCGGAGCCGACGCCGCGCAGCTCCTGGATCTCCGGCGCGGTCACCGGTTGGCGGTAGGCGATGATCGCCAGGGTCTCGAGGGCCGCCATCGACAGCTTGCTGCGGCCGGTGATTTCGAAGAAGCGGCGCAGATAGCCGTGCAGGTCCGGGCGGGTGACCAGCCGCAGGCCGCCGGCCACCTCGTCGACCACGATGCCGCGCTCGGGGTGCTCGCGGTAGCGTTCCACCACCGCCTCCAGCGCCGCCGCCGCCGCCGGCCGGTCGCGCTCGTCGAAGACCTCGACCAGCCGCTCCCGCGGCACCGGCTCGCCGGTGACGAAGAGGATGGCCTCGATCGCCGCCTCCATCTCCCGCCGCTCGCTCATCCTTGAATGGTCTCCAGCTCGTGGGCCAGGGCCTGGCGGGTGGTGCGGTAGAGCAGGATGGCGCCGGCGGTCTGGTGCAGGCGCACCAGGTTGAGCCGCGCCAGCTCGAGCACGGCGAGAAAGGCCGCCACCACCTCGCCGCGGCTGCGCAGGGCGCGCAGGTCGTCGAGAAGATCGTAAGGCCGGCCCGGGTCCATGAGGCCGAGCAGGCGGTCGATCTGCTCGCGCACCGAGTAGCTCTCCCCCGCCAGGTGGAGCGGCGGCGGGTGCTCGCGCTCGAAGCGCGCCAGCACCTCGCGGAAGCTCTTGAGCAGATCGAAGAGCGATACCTCGCCGAGATCGAGTTGGCCGTCGGCCTGACGGGCGATCGTCTTGAGCTCGTCGCTGCGGCGCGGCCACATGCCCTGGCGCACGCTGTCGACCTCGGCCAGGGTCTGGGCCACTTCCTTCAGCCGCCGGTACTCGATCAGCCGCGCCACCAGATCCTGGCGCGGATCGTCCTCGATCTCCTCGCCGTCGACGGTCTTGGGCCGCGGCAGCAGCAGCCGGGACTTGAGGTGGATGAGGTAGGCGGCCATGTAGACGTATTCGCCGGCGACGTCGAGATTGAGCTCCTCCATCAGCTGCAGGTACTGGTGGAACTGCTCGCAGATCATCGCCACCGGGATGTCGGTGATCTCGACCTCGTTGATGCGGATCAGGTGCAGCAGGAGATCGAGCGGTCCTTCGAAGACCGGCAGGCGCACCCGCCAGGCAGCGGGCAGCAGGCTGGGCGGGGATTGGGGAGTGCTCATCGGCCGCGGCGCTCGAGATGACGACGACATGGGGGGCGATCGGGGGTGCGGGCGCCTTCGGCGGATCGTCCACAGGCGGCGGTCGCAAGCGGCAGGGACCCGCTCGGCCGCCGGCGGAGTATATCAGCGCCAGGCCGGCGGGCCAAGGGGCGGAGCCGGCGAAGAGCGCGCCCCCAGGCCGGCATTCCTCCCGCCGCCCGCTGCTCAGCCACCGCCCTCGCCGCCGGCCGGCGACGCCACCAGCTCCAGCCAACGGGCCGCGGCGTGAGCCGGGGTGAAGTGCTCGGCCAAGCGCCGGCGGCCGCGCTCGCCGCGGCGCCGCGCTGCCTCCGGGTCGGCCAGCACCTGGCGCAGGGCCGCCGCCAGGGCCGGCGGGTCCTCCGGCGGCACCAGCCAGCCGCAGTCGCCGTCGATCACCACCTCGGGGATGCCGCTGACCGCCGACGCCACCACCGGCACCCCCTCCGCCATCGCCTCGAGGATCACCAGCGGCATGCCCTCGTAGATCGACGGCACCACCAGGGCGCGGGCAGCGGCCAGCAGGCGGCGCACGCGCCCGGCGTCGCAGCGGCCGAGGAAGCGCACCGCGTCGTCCAGGCCGAGCTGCGCCGCCCGCGCCGCCAGCGCCGCCTGCTGCTCGCCGCTGCCGGCGATCACCAGCCGGGCCGGAGGCGTCGCCGGGGCTCCGCCGGCCGCCGACCGGAGCTCGGCCAGCGCCTCGAGCAGCACCTCGACCCCCTTGCGGATGCGCAGCCGGCCGACGAAGAGCAGGTAGCCCGGCGGCGGGTCGCCGGCCTGCGGCGGGGCGGCGGCGATCGGCAGGCCGCCGGTGACGTTGGGCAGCACGCCGACGCCGCGCACCCCGTAGTCGCGCTCCACCTCGCGCGCGGTCTGCGCGCTGCAGGCCAGCACCCGGTCGGCGAGGCGGGCGCTCAAGGCACCGAGGGCGAGCTGGACGGGGGCCTTGAACAGCAGGAAGCGACGCTCCGTCCACCCCGGGCGGCCGAGCACCCGGCCGCGGTAGCGGAGCGGCCGCACCGACCGCATCTCCTCGCGGTAGCTGACCTGCAGCAGCGCCGCCAGCAACGGCCGCGGCCGCAGCCAGCGCCGCAGCAGCACGACCAGCAGCGCGGCGAGGCCGCCGTCGGACTCATGGACCTGCACCACCTGCGGCCGGAAGCGCTTGAGGGCGCGCCAGAGAGGGGGGAGGACGGTGAGGGGAAAGAGCACCTTGGGGCCGCGGGCGCCGCCGGCGCCACGGCCCAGCACCTCCACCTCGCAGCCCGCCTGCCGCAGGCCGGCGGCGAGCTGCATCACCTGTTCGCCGGCACCGGAGAGATCACGCGGCGGCAGGGTATTGGCGATCAGCAGGACGCGCACCGGGCCAGCCAACGGAATTCACCAGCCTCCTGCCGTGCGGCGGTAGCCCCCCGAATCGGCGGCGTCCAGCCCCGTCGCTCGTCGACGCCGTGCGGGTGCGCCCGCGTCGCGCCAGGCTGGAAGCCGTGCACCGTCAGGCACCCGCGGCCGCTCGCGACGAAGGCCGGAATCATGCCGGCTGGGTGCCCGCGTGGAAGATGGTGCGGACGAGGCCGAAGCGCACTTCGTCGCCGTCCTTGACCTCGACCGGCACCCCGGTCTCGACCCGCTCGCCGCGGACGAAGGTGCCGTTCATGGTGCCGATCTCCTCGCGCACGTAGAGCTTGTCGCCGCGGCGGAAGATCTTGGCGTGACGGCGGCTGATCGAACGCTGGCTGTCGACCGGCGTGAGGTCGACGTCGGGCAGGATGCCGGTCACCGGATCGCGCCGGCCGACGGTGGTCTCCTCCCCCGCCGCCAGGTGGAAGACCATGCCGCTGGGGTCGTGCACCAAGGTCTCGACGCCGCTGGCGGCCCGCGGCTGCGCCTCCGGCGTCGGCATCTCCGGCGCCTGGCTCTCCTCGGTGCCGCCGAGGGCCTCGCGCAGCAGCCGGTCGGTCTCGCGCAGGCGGCGGGAGAGCTTGCGCATCATCCGCACGGCGATCTCCGGATTCTTGCGCAGCATGCGGTCGAAGGTGGTGCCGTTGATCGCCAGCAGTTTGCAGTCCGAGACGGCGCGGGCGGTGGCGGTGCGCGGCAGCTCCTCGAGGATCGACATCTCGCCGAAGAAATCGCCGTGGGAGAGCAGGGCCAGCTGCCGCTCCCCCTCCCCCTGAAGCTCCTTGACGATCTCGACCTCGCCCTCCTGGATGACGTACATCTCGGTGCCGAGGTCGCCTTCCTCGAAGATCACCTCGCCGGCGTCGAACGACACCGAAAAGCTCGCCGAGCTCTTCGTGCCGGTGGTTTTGAATACCTGCTTGACCATCGTCATCCCGCCTTGCGTGGGGTGGAGGCGCCGGCCGGCCCGATCCGCAGGCGCCGGCGGCGGGGCTCGAGACGCGCCGGCAATCCCAGGGGGAGGGTCAGGTTGGGCGCCAGATGGCCGCTCGGCAGGCCCCACGCCACCGGGCCGTCGAAATCCAGCTCCCGGTCGATCAACCGCTGCCAGCTCGCAGCCTTGAGCACGCCGTCGCAGAGCGCCGCACGGTGGCCGAAGATGAGGCCGCGAACGCCGGCCAGCCTACCTGACAGGCGCAGGTGGGTCAACATACGATCGAGGCGGTAGAGGGGCTCGTCGATCTCCTCGACGAAGAGCAGGACGCCGTCGAGCTCGGGGGCGAAAGGGGTCCCGAGGGTGGCGGTCAGCATGCTCAGGCAGCCGCCGAGGAGGGTCCCCTCGCAGCTGCCCGCGGCCCGGCAGCCGGCGATCGGCAGAAGGCGCGGCCAGCGGCCGCCGACGGCGCCGAGGAAGTGCTCCTGCTCGTCCGCCGTCAGGCCGCGGGCGAAGTCGGCGGCGACCATCGGGCCGTGGAAGACGGCGAGCCCCAGGCGGGCGACGACCTGCAGCAGGAAGGGGGTGAGGTCGGAGTAGCCGACGTAGGCCCGCGGCCAGCGCGCCAGCAGCTGCCAGTCGATCGCCGGCAGCAGGCGCAGCACCCCGTGGCCGCCGCGGGCGAAGA
>RFGL01000256.1 GCA_003697015.1 Acidobacteriota bacterium
GGAATTCACCGACTGGGCCCGCCAGGCCGGCTTCGACGTCGTCGACCCGGCCCTGGTCCCCACCGCCGGCGCCTGCCCGGTCACCTCCCAATGCCCGGCCGTCGGTAACTGCGGCCCGGTGGGCCTCTGTGCGATCAGCTTGACCGGCATGCAGTGCTGCACGCGTGGCGGCCTCGCCTTCTGTTGCCTCAACGGCAACATCCGGGTGACCACCTGTAACTGCGGCTGCACCGGCAACCCCTGCTCGCCGCTGTGCGGCGGCCAGCAGGTAACGATCTCGTGCAGGTGACGATGGACTGAGGAAGCCGCTTTCCTATGTCGAAGTGCCGCTCGCCAACCGCTGCCAGCCCGCGGCATAGACCTCGGCGCGCGACGGCAGGTAGCCCGGGTAGTCGGCGCGGGCGCGGCGGACGGCGGCGCGGTCGAGGGTGGCGACGGCGACGGGCTCGCTCGACTCGATGATCACCTCGCCCGACGGATCGACGACCAGAGACGCGCCGCCGATCGGCACCCCGAGCTCCGGCCGCGGGCGGTTGACCGACACCACGTAGGCGGCGCTGGTGACGGCGTCGGCGCGCAGCACCAGCCGCCAGCGCTCGTAGCTCGCCGCCGGCGTGCAGCGCGGGGCGAGAATCGCCTCGGCCCCCTGCGCCGCGAGCAGCTGGCAACCCTGGGGCCGGTTGACGTCGGAGCAGATCTGGAGCCCCAACGGCATCCGCCAGCCGTCGGCCACCGGCGGCGGCGCGTCGCCGGGCTGGTAGTGGCAGGTCTCCCAATAGCCCTCTTCCGCCGGCAGGTGGAGCTTGCGGTAGCTGGCGAGGAGCGTGCCCGCGGCGTCGTAGAGAAGCGCCGTATTGTGGCGCTCGCCGCCGGACGGCTGGCGCACGATGGCACCGCCCAAGAGGGCGATCCCGACCTCCCGCGCCGCCGCCTGGAGGCGCGCTTGACGCGGCCCGCCGGGGGGCTCGGCATCGCCCTCGACGGCCTCCTTCGTCGCCGGCGACCAGGGGTTCAAGGGCAACTCCGGCAACACCGCCAGCTCCGCCCCCAGCCGCCGCGCTTCCGTCAGCCGCCGGCGCAGGCGGGCGCCGTCCGGATCGTCGAAAAAGACGTCGGTGATCAAGGCGACGGCGACGCGCTCGTCCATCTCAGGCTCCTACTTTCCAGGTCGTGAGGATGACGGCGAAGGTGAGGAGGGCCCCCGCCAGGAGCGCCAGGCCGAGGGCGGGGTGGCCGAAGATCAGGTTGCCGATGCCGAAGCAGATGCCGAAGATCGCGGCGCTGCCGAAGATGAAGTGCAGCAGCGAGCGGCGGAAATTCGGATTCCAGCCGAGATCGGGATACTTGCGGTAGATCGGGCCCCAGAACGTCGGGTAGGGCTTGACCTTGCGGCAGAAGCGCACCAGGTGCTCCTCCTTGCTCGGCGCGGTCAGAAAGGTGACCGCCAGCCAAGCGGCGGTCGACAGGGTGAGGACGATCAGGAAGCCCTCGCCGTACGACAGGGGCGCCACCAGCTCCTCGTAGCGGCCGCCGATCGTCCGCGCCACCCGCCCCGTCACCAGGTTGCCGAAGATCCCCGAGGCGGCGAGGGCGGCGATCTCCGACCAGGCGTTGACCCGCCACCAGAACCAACGGATCACCACCAGGAAGCCGTAGCCGGCGGTGAGCTGCGCCGCGTAGAGCCACGCCTGGCCCACCGAGTCGAGGTTGTAGGCGACGGCGACCGCCACCAGCAGCATGACCACCGTGCACAGGCGCGAGGCCCGTACGTAGTGGGCGTTGGAGGCGCCTTTCCTGATGAATCGACGGTAGACGTCGTTCAGCATGTAGGCGGCGCCGTAGTTGATGTGGGTGTCGACGGTCGACATGAACGCCGCCATCATCGCCGCCAGCAGCAGACCGAGAAGACCCGGCGGGATCAGCTTGACGATCAGCATCGGGTAGCCGCGCTCCGCTTCGGCCAGATCGGGGAAGACCACCAGCGAGACCATGGCGATGACGATCATCGGCCAGTAGTTGATGGCGAATTGGACGATGGCGAAGACCAGGGTGGCGAGGGAAGCGTGTTTCTCGTTCTTCGACGCCACGATCCGCTGGTGGATCGCCGACGGCGGGTTGTTCCACCACTTGAAGAGGAAGAAGACGAGGAAGGTCTCGAAGAAGGGCGATCCCCAGCGGGGGAAGAACCGCAGGCGCTCGGCGGTCTCCGGCCCGTACCGCCCGGCGAAGGCGGCGAGCAGGCCACCCATGCCGCCGACGTGGTCGAGGGCGAAGATCAGCAGGATCAGGAGCCCGGCGAAACCGATGAAAAACTGCAGAAAATCCGTCGCCGCGATGCCCCACATGCCGGAGAGCGTGGTGTAGAGCAGGGTGAAGACCAGCACCAGGCCGAGGGTCAGGTTCGGATCCCAGCCCAGGACCACGTCGGTCACCGTCCACACCGCCTTGATGATCGAGCCGAGGGTGATGGCGTTCAACATGACGCCGAAATAGAGGCTCTTGAACAGCCGCAGCCCCGCCGCCGGCGGACCGTCGTAGCGCAGCTCGACGATCTCCGCCGTGGTGATCACCTCCGAGCGGCGCAGCAGCGAAGCGAAGATGAAGGCCCCCAGCGCCCCGGCGCCGCTGAAGACGAACGACCAGGCGTACCACACCCCCTGGATGCCGTGGTTGGCGACCATGGTGGTGATGCCCAGGGGGGTGTCGATGGCGAAGGCCGACGCCACCATCGTCATCCCCGCCAGCCACCACGGCAGCTGACGCCCGGCGACGAAGTAGTCGTCCACGCTGCGCGACGCCCGGCGCGAGAACAACGCCCCGACCCCCACCGCCAGCGCCAGGTAGGCGAAGATGATCACCCAGTCCAGAATCGTCAAATGCATGCGCGGCTCCCCCGCCGCCCCGCGGCGGTGCCGGCATTGTACTGGACCTCCAGCGGCCTCCCTGGATGCCTACGAAGACTGCTGTTGCTGGCGCTCTTGCAGCTTGGCGAAGGCGGCGGCCATGGCGCCCATGCCGCCCTTGGGCTTGCGGGACTTGTAGGCGCGGTAGTCGGCCTGGGTGCCGACGGCTTTGGAGGATTCGGTGCCGAGGGAGATGCGCTTGCGGCCGGTGTCGATCGACAGCACCCGTACGGAGACCTCTTTGCCGGCGTGGAATTGACGCTTGAGGTTGGCACCGCCGCGGCCGTCCTGCTTGAGCTCGGAGAAGGGCAGGAGGCCGGTCAGGCCGGGCTCGAGCTGGATGAAGGCGCCGAAGGTCGCTACCCGTTCGACCTGGCCGGTGACCACCGAGCCGACGGGGAAGCGGCTCTCCACTTCTTTCCACGGCTGGGAGGTGGGCACCTCGCGCAGGGAGAGGGCGAGGCGACGGCGTTTGGGATCGGCGTCGACCGCCCAGCCCTTGACCTCGTTGCCGATCTCCAGGCTCTCGTGATCGAGGCTCATGCCGAAGGGCAGGCGCGAGGTGTGGACCAATCCCTCGATGCCCGGCTCGACCTCGACGAAGAGACCGAAGTCGGTCTTGCGGCGGATGATGCCGGTAAAAGGGGTGCCGGTGGGGTAGCGTTCGGCGACGCTCTTCCACGGGTCGGCCTCGAGCTTTTTCATCGACAGGGAGATGCGCTCGCCGTTGCGGTCGACCTTGAGCACCCGCACCTTGACCTTCTGCCCCACCTTGAGCAGCTCGCGCGGGTGCTCGACGCGCTTGCGGCTGATCTCGGAGATGTGGACCAGCCCCTCGATGCCTTTGGCGATGCGCACGAAGGCGCCGAAGTCGGTGAGCGAGGTGACCTCGCCGTCGTAGTCTTGCCCCGGCTTGACGGTTTCGCGCACCCGCGCGGCGCGCTCTTTCTTCGCCGCCTTGAGGGCCTCGGCGCGCGATACCACCACCCGCCGGCCGCGCTTCTCGATCTCGATGACCATGAACTCGAAGCTGCGGTCGAGATAGCTCTTGGGACTGCGCGGCTTGTCGATCTCGATTTGCGACACCGGGCAGAAGGCGGCGATGGTGTCGATCGCCACGTGGTAGCCGCCCTTATTCCAGCCGATGACCTTGCCCTTGACCGGGCGCTGGTTGAGCTGGGCTTCCACCAGCGGCGCCAGGGCCGGGTCGAGGGCCAGCTCCTCGAGCGGCGCCTTCTCCCCTTCGGCGGCGCTTGCGGCGCTCTTGTCTGCTGCGCCCGTACCATCGCCGCTCGCCTGGGCCTCGGACGACGGCGCGGCGGCGGACTCGACCTCGGACTCGGCAGCGGCCGCAGCGGCGGACTCGGCAGCGGACTCGGCAGCGGCCGCAGCGGCGGACTCGGCAGCGGACTCGGCAGCGGCCGCAGCGGCGGACTCGGCAGCGGCACCGGCCTGGGCCTCGGACGACGGCGCGGCGGCGGACTCGGCCTCGGACTCGGCAGTGGCGACGGACTCGGCATCGGGCCCGGCACCGGCCGCAGCGGCGGGCTCGGCAGCGGCAGCGGCCTGGGCCTCGGACGACGGCGCGGCGGCGGACTCGGCCTCGGAC
>RFGL01000022.1 GCA_003697015.1 Acidobacteriota bacterium
ACACGCGCAAGACGAGTGAGCCCGACGGCAAGACGCACAAGAAGCCGTTCGAAGGCACCGGCGAGGAGCCGCAGACGATCCTCGACTGCCGGGCAGCCTGGAGGCGCAAGAATAGCGCCGCCGGAAGCCCGTTGGACCCGGCCGTCACCCGCGGGTGGCCGCGATCACCGTCAGCCTGCCGCCGGCCGTCGTCGCCGGTTCCTGGCAATCCCCAGAGCCGCCGCCAGCAACAGGGCGAGGACCACGATGCTCGCCGTCGAGGAGGCGGGCACCCAGAGTTTCTTTTTCGGCGACTCGGCGAGCGCCGTCAGCAGGGGCTCCCGCCCGTTGCCGAGATTGATCGTGCCGTCGGATCCGTCGTAGCGGGTGACGACGTAGCGTTTGGCGATCTCGGCTTTCTGCATCGCCGTCGTGGCGGCGCCTTTCTGAAAGGGATCGTCGCGGAAGATGACGATGCAGACGTCGCCCCATCGGATGACGCCCGCCACCACCACCCAATGGGTGCGGGTCATCAGCTCCACGTCCTGGCCCATCATCAGCTGATCCGCGAGCCATTTGCAGCTGAAGGCGCCGTCGTTCCGCGCCACGCCGTTGCCCCCGGGATCGACGAAGTCACCCACTTTCGGCAGCTTTTCTCCGCCCGTGTAGTGGAGCTCGAGATCCAGTTTCTTGTCTTTGACGAACTTGAGCTTCCCTGAAGCCTCGGCGTCGTCCCAATTGCCGTCGTTGTTGTTCGCCATGTTCTTGGCCAGCTCGCTTTGGGTTTCCTCAAGCGTCTGGTCGAGCCCGCCCGGCTTCAAGAAGTGCAGGCTGTTGGCGGCCGCGCCCGGCCCGCAGAAGTGGGATTCTTGTACGACGTTGGGCATGCCCTTGTAGATCACCGCTTTGAAGTCGAGCCCCGGGAGGCTCCACTCGAAGAGGTCCGGCGACGGCGGGTTGACGGCGTTATCGCCGGAGGGTACGCCCTTGTTGACAAGGTTTTGGAATCTGCCGATAACCAGGGATACGAACTCTCCGGTAGTCGGCGCCGCGGTCAGGGGCTGGGAGGTGATCGAAACCAGGATTCCGATCGGCAGGCCGGTGACGTCGACCCCACGGATGATGCCAAGATCGAAGTAGGTTGAGCTGGTCCGCTGGTCCGGGCCGACGTCTGCGATGGCCAGCAGTGGGTGGTTCCTGACGATCCAGGGGGCCGACAGGACGCTGGGGCCGGCCGGTCCTACCAGGACGACGTTCAGCCATTGGGCGTCCGATCCTGGATCGTAGGTGACGTCGAATTGGGCCCACTCCGTATTGGGCTCGACCAATCCGTCGTGATCGAAGTAGTCGAGTTGGCGGATGGCGAAGGTCTGGGCTGAGGCGGGGGCCGGTCGAGCCACCAACGAGGCCGTGATCAGCAGCGCCGTCAGCAGCAAGCGGGTCGGTTTCATCGTCGTCTCCTTGTTCTTCGCCGGTCGGACCGCGGGTCAGCCGCAGCCGCTGGTGGCGCCGCAGCCGGGGCAGGTATAGCAGGTGCCGCTGCGGGCCATGAGCGAGCCGCAGACGTGGCAGGCCGGGGCGTCCTGCTGGGGGAGGGGAGGAGACGGCGCTGCGGCGCCGGCGGCGGGGGACGCCTCCGCTCCGCTGGCGGCTGGTGAGGGCATGAATGCACTCCGCGGATCGCTCCCGGCGTCGGCTTCGGATTGCCGGATCCTACCAGCGCCCGGCGCCGGTGGCCATGACCGGCGTCATGTCGCGGGCGCCGTCGCCCGGGAAGAAAAGGTCCTCCGATATGACGGCCGTCATAGGCGGCTGGGGACGCCGGGGTCTACGGTGCAACGAACGAACGTTTGTTTCGCCGTGCAGGCGAGGACGCTGACATGGACGCTCAAGCCTACTTCCTGGCCACCGCCGCCCAGCCCCTCGAACGACGCCCCCTCTCCCTCCCCGAGCCCGGCCCCGGCGAGGTCTTGGTGGCGGTGGAGGCCTGCGGCCTGTGCCATACCGATCTCGCCTTCGCCGACGGATCGGTGCGGCCGCGCCATCCCCTGCCCCTGGTGCTGGGGCACGAGATCGCCGGGCGGGTGGTGGCCGCCGGCGAGGCCTGCCGCCACCTCGCCGGCCGGCCGGTGCTGGTGCCGGCGGTGCTGCCCTGCGGCGACTGCCCCTTCTGCGCCGCCGGCCGCGGCAATGCCTGCCCCGGCCAGCGGATGCCGGGCAACGACATCCACGGCGGCTTCGCCTCCCACGTCCTGGTCCCCGGCGGTCCCCTGATCCCCCTCGACCAGGCGCCCCCCGGGGTGCGGCTCGACGCGTTGGCGGTGGTGGCGGATGCGGTCGCCACCGCCTACCAGGCGGTGCGCCGTTCGGGGCTCGCCGCCGGCGACGCCGCCTGGGTGATCGGCGCCGGCGGCGTCGGCGGCTTCCTGATCCAGATCGCCGCCGCCCTGGGGGCGCGGGTGGTGGCCTGCGACGTGGCGCCGGAGCGCCTCGCGGCCGCCGGCCGGCTGGGGGCGGAGGAGACCGTATGCGTCGCCGACCGCCCGCCGCGGGAGGTGCGCAAGCTCCTCCACCAGCTGGCCCGCGGTTGGCGGATCCCGTCCCTCAACTGGCGCATCTTCGAGGCCAGCGGCAGCACCGCGGGGCAGCTCCTCGCCTTCGGCCTCCTCGGCCCCGCCGCCACCCTGGTGCAGGTGGGCTACGCCGCCGGCAAGGTGGAGGTGAGGCTGTCCAACCTGATGGCCTTCGACGCCACCGTACACGGCACCTGGGGCGCGCCGCCGGAGGTCTTCCCCGAGGTTCTGCAGCTGATCTACGACCGCCGGATCGAGCTCGAGCCGGCGGTCGACCACGCGCCGATGTCGGCGCTGAATCGATTGCTCGACGACATGGCCAATCACCGGCTGAGCCGGCGCATGATCCTGCACCCGGACGCCTGACGGAGCCGGCCGCCGGCGAGCGATGGAGACCCGACCATGACCACCACCGTCAACAGCGCGCCGCCGCGGCTTGCCAGCCACGAGCTGGTCGACGGCGTCGAGTGGCGCCACGTCCGCTACCAGGAGCGGCCGGTCCGCGATCGCGACGGCCGGCCGGTCGAGGGCCTGCACCTGTGCTGGATCCGGCTCGACAACGAGCGCCAGCTCAACTCCTACACCACCGCCGCGGTCAAGGAGGTGATCCTCGCCCTGCGCCGCGCCAGCGCCGATCGACGGGCGGTGGCGGTGGTCTTGACCGGCGCCGGCAACCGCGCCTTCTGCACCGGCGGCAATACGACGGAATACGCCGACTACTACGCCGGCCGGCCGCTCGAGTACCTGCAATACATGCGGCTTTTCAACGACATGGTCAGCGCCATCCTGACCTGCGACAAGCCGGTGATCTGCCGGGTCAACGGCATGCGCATCGCCGGCGGCCAGGAGATCGGCATGGCCTGCGACTTCTCGATCGCCGCCGACCACGCCACCTTCGGTCAGGCCGGGCCGGTGCACGGCTCGGCGCCGGACGGCGGCTCGACCGATTTCCTCCATCTCTACGTCGGCTATGCCAAGGCGGCGGAATCGCTGCTCCTGTGCCGGCCCTGGTCGGCCTACGTCGCCCTGCGCCTGGGACTCCTCAACCAGGTGGTGCCGGCCTTCCGCACGCCGCAGGGCGAGCTGATCCCCAATCCGCGGCTGATCACCGACCGCTGGGTCGACGGGCGCGGCCGGATCGTCTACGGCGAGCCCAAGGAAGGCGCCGAGGCGGAGGCGGGGGAGCGCCTGGCGCGGCGTTGCTCCATCGACCTCGGGCCGCTGGACGAGGCGGTCGAGCAGCTGGCCACCAAGCTGCTCTACACCTTCCCCGACTGCAGCCGCAAGACCCTGGAGAGCCTGCGCAAGAAGAAGCTCGAGCATTGGTGGGCGAATTGCGAGACCAACCGCTCCTGGCTGGCGCTCAACATGGCGACCGAGGCCCAGGCCGGCTTCCCGGCCTTCGAGCACGGCCCGCGGGGCGAGCGCGAGATCGACTTCATCACCCTGCGCCGGCGGCTGGCGGAGGGGCGGCCCTTCGACCACCGGCTGATCGCCGAGGTGTTGCCGCCCGCCGCCCGCGACCGCTGGCTTCAGGCGCGGCGAGCGGCCGGCTTGGAGGCGGCGTCATGACCGCCGGCGGCGAGCTGCACCGCGACCGCATCCTGCAGGCCGCTGCGGCGCTGATCGCCGAGCGCGGCTACCACGGCATGTCGATGCGCGGCCTGGCGCGGGCGACGGAGAAGAGCCTGGCGGCGTTCTACAACTACTTCGCCTCCAAGGAGGAGCTGCTCTTCGCCCTCCACCGGCGGGCCTTCGAGCGCCTGATCGCCGGCGGCGAGCGGGCCCTGGAGCCGTCCCTCCAGCCGGTGGAGCGGCTCGGGATGCTGATCGATCAGCACGTGCGCTTCGTCGTCGAGCAGCCGCACCTGATGCGCGTCCTGGTGCACGAGGTCGGCCCCCTCTCCGCTCCCCGGCGGCGCGATCTGCGGCGGCTGAAGGAATGCTATTTCGCCATCGGCCGCGAGGTGGTGCGCGGGGTGGTGGAGGCGGGCTGCGACGAACCCGGCGCCGCCGGCACCTGGGTCGGCGACGACGAGATCGAGCGCCTCACCTACAGCCTCTTCGGCATGCTCAACTGGGTCTACGGCTGGTACCGGCGGCAGCGCCACGGCAGGCCGGGGGACGTGGCGCGCAGCATCCGCCAGCTGGCCCTCTGCGGCCTGGTGGCGCACTGCCCCCACCGCCGGCTGCGGCCCCTGCTCGCCGGCCTGGGGTCGAGTCCCGCGCCGCCGTCCCCCGCCGGCGACGATGGAGGGCTGCCGTCGTGAGCCCGGCCGCGGCGCCGGCCGCCACCGATGCGGCGGCGGCGATCCTCGGACGCTGCCGCGAGCTGGCCGAGGACCTGTCCCTCGAGGCGGTGCGGCGCTACAAGGAAGAGCATCCCGGCAGCCTGGCGATCGGCTACCTGCCGATCTATGTGCCCCGGCCTCTGCTGGAGGCGATGGATTGCCTGCCGGTGGCGATCTTCGGCGGCGGCGATCAGGTCGAGATCATCCGCGGCGACTCGATCTTCCAGTCCTACATCTGCCACCTGCCGCGCAGCACCGTCGAGCTCGGCCTGCGCGGCCATCTCGACCTCCTCGACGGCTTCATCTTTCCCGCCATCTGCGACGTGGTGCGCAACCTGAGCGGCATCTTCCAGATGCTCTTCCCCGACCGCCCCGCCCTCTACCTCGACCTGCCGCAGAACTTCGATCCGGCGCTCGGCGGGCGCTTCTAC
>RFGL01000257.1 GCA_003697015.1 Acidobacteriota bacterium
CCCCTCGATCAGCTCGACGCGATGGTCTTCCTTGAGGATGCCCGCCGCCGTCATCTTCTCGTAGTCGTCGGCGGTGAAGGTCCAGGGCTGGGCGTGGGCGGGCATGGCGTCTCGTTCACCCCCGCCGCGACGGTTTGGCGTTGAGCGCGCGGGTGTCGATCTTCTTCAGGGCGGCGACCAGCTCTTTCATCTCGTCGAGGCTCTTCAGGGTGCGGTCGAGCTGCTCGGTGAGGCCGCGGTCGGCTTTGCCTTCGAGCTTCTTGAGCCGGCGGCCGATCGACTGGACCAGGGGCAGGAGGTTCTCGCCGACGCGGTCGCCGAGCCGGGCGAGGACGTCGACGACGCCGGGGCTCAGGGTCTGGACGATCTCCGCCTGCGGGCGCTCGGCCAGCGCGCTGACGGCATCGCCGAGCTTGGCCAGGTAGGGGGTGAGGTCCGCCGCCGGGGCCGGAGCGGCGACCGGCGCCGTCTCGACGGTGAGCGGGCGCTCGGCCACCGCTTCGACGACCTCCCCCAGGCGCTCGAAGACGGCGTCGAGGCGCTTGCCGAGCCTGGCCGCTTGCTGCGCCACCTGGCGGGCGACCTTGCCGTCGCCGCCCTCCGGCGCGGCGCGGTTGCCGGCGCCGGCGGCGAGGCCGGCGAGGAGCTCGTGAAGCTGCGCCAGGTAGGGGGCGACGACGCCGTCGAGAGCAGCGGCGACGGCGGCGGTGCCGTCGCCGTCGCCGGCGGCGCCCTGGTGCCGGCTCACCTCTTCGATCACCCGGCCGACGTCGCCCAGGCGGTCGGAGATCAGGCCGAGCTGGCCGACGACCTTGACCGCCGGATCCTCCTCCGCGCCCCCCATCGCCTGCAGGCGCTGGAAGCCGCGCTTGATCTCCTCCCAGCGGGCGCGCTCCTCGTCGCTCATCACCCCGCGCAATTCTTTGAGCTTCAGCAGATTCGCCTCGGCACCGCTGGTCAGGGTCTGGGCCTCGCCGAGGTAGTGGTCGTCGATCAGCGCCTCGAGCTCGGCGTCGTTCATCACCGGCACGATCTTCTCCGCCAGTTTGTTCATGTTGCGGTAGCTGCCCTGGAGCTGGAAAGGGGGCTCGCGGCGATAGGCGTCCTCCTGGGCGGCGGAGTCGATGTACTGGCGGTTGACCTCGAGCAGCACCTCCTGCACCCGCAGCAGCTTTCGCAGCACCGACAGCATCTCTTCGAGCTCGCCGGCGGGGTAGTCGTAGGACAGCTGGTCGGGCGGGATCTCCTCGCCCCTGGCCATGCGCGCCAGCAGGTAGAGGTCCTCGCTATCGCGGCTGGCCAGGGGGGCGAGGGTGGGGTTGGAGGTCAGGGCGTTCTCCAGGTAGCTCATGGCGAAGAGCTCGTCCTTGCCCGTGAGGACGTCGCCCAGGTTGTAGACGTCGGCGCGGTTGGCCAGCATGTCGGGGATCTTGAACCGCGCTCCGGACTCGGTGTAGGGGTTGCCCGCCATGCACACCGCGAAGCGCTTGCCGCGCAGGTCGTAGGTGCGGGTGCGGCCATGCCATACCCCCTCCATGCGGCGCTGGGCGTCGCATAGGGAGATGAACTTCTGCAGCAGCTCGGGGTGGGTGTGCTGGACGTCGTCGAGGTAGAGCAGGACGTTGTTGCCCAGCTCGAGGGCGAAGTTGATCTTGTCGACCTCCTGGCGGGCGGTGGCGTTGGGCGCCTCGGCCGGGTCGAGGGAGGTGACGCCGTGCCCCAGGGCCGGGCCGTTGACCTTGACGAAGACCATCCCCAGGCGGTTGGCGACGTACTCCATCAGGGTGGTCTTGCCGTAGCCGGGCGGCGAGATCAGGAGCAGAAGGCCCATCTGATCGGTGCGCTTGCTCTCCCCCAGGGCGCCGAGCTGCTTGGCCAGGTTGTCGCCGAAGAGCGGCAGGTAGACGCGATCGATCAAGCGGTTGCGGACGAAGGCGCTCATCACCCGCGGCCGGTATTCCTCCAGCCGCAGGCGCCGGCGCTGCTCGTCGAGCAGCCGATGGCGCAGGGCCTGGAAGCGGCGGAATCCCGGCACCCGTTGCTGGCGGAAGGTCGACAGGCGGGCGAGGAATTCGTCGAGACGCAGGTCGATCGCCCGCTGGCGGATGCGCGGATGCTGGCCGAGGAGCCCTTCGACCCGGGCGCTCGCCTGAGCGCTCGAACGCCGCCGCTCGAGGCTCAGGCCGCAGGCGTTGCGCTCGCCCAGCAGCAGCACCGCGGTCTCCTCGAGGGCCGGAGCGAGGGTGCGGGCGTCGTCGCCGCCGCGCTCGAGGAAGGCCTGCAACCAGGCGCAGGCCAGGGCGTAGGCGTTGGCCAGGTCGTCCTTGAGCTCCTTCAGATCGCCCTCGAAGTCGCGCCATGCCCGGCGGCCCTCGAGGTGTTTGTGGAAGGCGTCGCGCAGGGCTTCGGCTTCGGCGCTGGTGACGAAGCGCTGCGGGCTCAAGGCCAGCTCCTCGAAGAGGTAGGCGCCCGCCATGCGCGCGTCCTCGGGGTGGACGTCGACGCCCTGGTCGCCGAGGAAGCCGCCGATCGCCTCGGCCAGCTCGCCGGCGATGCGGTGGATCGCCGGGCTGTGGGCGAAGCTCGTGCGCAGACGCGCCAGGCTCTGGGCCCGGCGTTCCCACAGCACCCGCTGCATGGCGTCCGTGCAGGTGGCCCAGAAGAGGCAGGCCAGGGCGCGCGGACGGGGCGCGAAGCGCAGCAGGCCGGCGGTGACGTAGAGGGCCAGCAGGCGCTCGAGGATCAGGGCCGCGTCGTGGTCGTGGAGGCCGCGCTCGTAGCCTTCGTCGTAGCGTTCGGCGGCGAAGGCGCGCACCCGCTCGAGCAGCTCGCCCTCGGCCAGCGCCGCCTGCCGCAGGGCGTCGATCGACAGGCCGTCGCGCTCTTCCTCGGCGGCGATCAGCATGGCGTAGGCCAGGTACTCGCCGCGGTAGACTTCGGCGGTCTCGGAGACCAGCAGCTGATCCCAATAGGGGCGGGTGTCGTCGAAGGAGGGATCGGCCACCGGCTGGTAGAAGTCGGTGCCGGTGAGATGGAAGGCCATGTGCAGCTCGTCGCCGTCGCCGCGCGGCACCATGGTCAGCTCCAGCGGCCGGACGTTGACGCTGAAGCGGTGGCGGCCGAGCTTGATGACCTCGGCCCCGGCCTCGAAGAGGTCGCGCCGGTCGCGCAGGCCGCGCACCGCGTCCTCGCGCGCCGCCTTGAGCCGCGACTCGAGCTCGTCCGCCTTGACGCTGTCGCCGAGCTGGCGCAGCTCGGCGGCGACGTCGCGCGCCTTGGCGACCATCGCGTCGCCGGCGAAGTAGGCGTTGAGCTCGTCGTCGTCTTCGAAGCCGGCGGCGCGGCGGGCGATGCCGTCGAGGATGCGCTCCGCCGCCGCCCACAGCCGCCCGGCGCGCCGCTGGCGAGCGTCGAGCAGGCTCTGCTTCTTGCTGCTGAAGGCCTCGTAGACGTCCTCGCGCTTGGTCGCCAGCTGCTCGAGGAA
Organism: Acidobacteriota bacterium; assembly: GCA_003697015.1. Classification (GTDB taxonomy): domain Bacteria; phylum Acidobacteriota; class Thermoanaerobaculia; order Multivoradales; family J023; genus J023. The sequence continues at coordinate 3,485 of RFGL01000257.1, forward strand.
GCGATCGTCGATCTCGCCGAAGCGGCTCTCCAGTTCCTCCAGCTGGAGCATCAGCTTGGCCAGCTGCTGGTCGCATTTCTCCGGCTCGTCGGCCAGCGCCAGGGCGCCGGCGACGTTCTGGCTGAAGAGAGTGAACTGGGCGCCGAACTCCGCCGCCCCTTCCTTCGCCAGCAGCTCCTTGCGTTTCGCCTCGTACAGCGCCCGCGTCCGGTTGAGGTTGCCCACCACCTCGGAGATGCGCTCGAGGATCGAAGTGCGGACGGTGGCGTCGTCGATCTCCAGGTTGCCGATCACCTCGGTCAGCAGCTCGAGCCCCTCCCCCAGCTCGTCGAGGGCGGCGGCGATCGGCCGCGCGTCGGAGAGCTTTCGCGTCTTGTCGATCGCCGCCTCGTGCCGCTCGAGGGCGCGGTGATAGGGCAGCAGGGCGTCGTCGCCGAGCAGGAAGTCCACCGTGTGGCCGGTGAGCTCGGCCTGCTGCTCGACGAGGCGCGACTCGAGCTCGGCGAGACGCTCGAGATCGGCGTAGCGCAGCTCCTTGAGGCTGATCACGTGTCCCCGCTGGCGGCGTAGCTCGGCCAGTGCCGCGACGTAGTCGTCGACGGTGGTGAAGGCCCGCGGATCGATGCGCCGGACGATCTCGTCGACCTCGCCGGCGGCGGCGGCGATCGCCTCCTCGGTCTGCCGCCGCGCCCGCTCGACCTTGTCGAACTCGCCGACGATCTGGTCGGCGGTGGTGCGGATCTCCGCCAGCGGCGCCAGCAGGTCGCCGACCTCGTCCTTGCCCAGCCAGTAGAAGGCGTCGGCGGTGCGCACGCAGGCGGCGATCAGGTCCTCGTAGGAGCGCATGTTCGGCTCCGGCTCCTCGGCCAGGCGACAGATCGACAAGGCCTCGGAGATGCCGCGCACCAGGTCGGCGTTGCCGACGGTGGCGAGAAACGAGCCGGTGGCCGGCGCCTGGGCGGCGTGCTCGTCGCTGGTGAAGGGCGTCTGCCAGATCTGCATCGGGTGGACGCGGGTGGGTTCGTCGGAAGCGGCGCGGAAGACCACCATGGTGCCGTCGGCGAAGAGGCTGTAGCCGTTGCAGTAGAGGGGGGCCTGGACCTTCTTGCGGATCAGGTTGTAGGACAGCAGGATGTAGCGCCCCTCGCCGCGGTGGTAGAAGACGTAGAGCACGTCCTCGCCGTTGGGTGAGCGCACCATGCGCTTGAACGCCATGTCGGCGACGTCGACGTCGAAGGTCTTGCTTTCGCCGGATTGCAGGTAGTAGCCGCCGGGGAAGATCAGGCCGTGGTCCTCGGGCAGCTGCACGCAGGCCTGGCCGATGGCGTCGATGCGGTCGACCTTCTGCGTGCGGGTGTTGTAGACCAGGTAGCGCCAGCGCTTCTCGTTGTAGGGCAGGATCTTGAGCAGGATCAGCGAGCCGACCCGGGCGTAGTGGATCTGGGCATCGTCCAGCGACTGATCGGGCTCGTCGACGTCCTCGCGGTAGATGCCGAGGCCGTCCTCGGTATTGTTCTCGATCTTGATCGTCAGGTCGCCGCCGACGGTCTCGACGAAGACCTCGTCTTCGATCGACACGTGGGGGTGGCGACCGAGGACGAAGTTGTGGCGGCCGGTCGGCGTCCACTCGAAGTCGTGGGACGGCGGGAAGACGTAGTCGCGCTCGCCGCGGTTGTCGACGTAGGTCGCCTTGCCCTGCGGGTCGACCGCCCAGCGAAAGACCTTGACGTCGTGCACCGCGGCACCGGTCTGGAAGACCGCCAGGAGCCGGCTTCCCTTGCGCTGCAGGTGTTGCAGGCGGGCGTCTTTGTAGAACTGATAGAGCTCGCGGAAATCGCGCAGGAAGCCCTCGTCGGCGAGGAAATTGTCCGGGTGGCCGGGCGGCAGGGGCTCGAAGGCGAAGCCGCCGGCCTTCTTCTCGAAGCGGTGCAGGGCGAGCACGTCCTCCACCCGCGTTTCGGTCTTGAGGCCGATGAAGACGTTGTAGCCGAAAAGCAGGTGGTCGCCGATCGATACGACGTCCCGCGGTACGCAGTTGTTCTCGGTGCGGATGCGCTCGTTGCCGATCAGCTGCAGCTCGGTGGAGCCGAAGAGCTCCAACCGCTTGGCGTTGAGCGCCTCCGCCCGTGCCCGCAGCTGCCGCGCGTGCTCCACCAGGCGATCGCGCAGGATCTCGTAGGTGCCGCGCTCGAGGGTGGCGGTGGCCGTCTCGTCGGCTGCCGGCTGCTCGCTCTCGCTGCTCATGCTCTCCATCCCAACCCCGCCCGCGGGGCGGTCCAAAGGCCCGGGAGGTCAAGCCGGACGTTCATTCCCGCGGCGCGACCTTGACGTCCCCCAGGCCGAGCTCGTTGACCGCCGCCAGCAGCTTGCCCAGCTTCTCCTTCGTCGCCTCGTTGCCGCCGCCGATCAGCTTGCCGAGCAGGCCGGCGACGGTCAGGTTCTTGACGTCGTCGCTGTCCAGGGCGGGGTGGCTCAAGACCTCTTTCAGATCCTTGGCCAGGCTCGCCTCGCCGCTCAGGTAGTCGCGCAGGACGGTGCGGGTGGCGGCGCTCTTGTTGACGAAGCCGTCGACCGCCTTGCCGGCGGACATGGCGTTGACCAGGCGATCGAAGAAGACGCTCTCGCCGCCGACGATGTCGATCTTGGCTTGCTTGAGGCCCTCGGCCACCAGCATGGCCTGGGCTTCGGCGATCTGACGCTGGGTGGTGATGCCCGCCAGCTCGACGTCCTTCTCCTTCTCCAACCGCAGGCGGAATTCCTCGTGCTCGCGGGAAGCCTCGTCGAGGGTCTTCATGGCGTGGGCCTTCTCGGTCAGGCCGATCGCCTCGCCCTTCAGCCGTTCCTGGATCGCGGTACCTTCGGCGATCCCCTTCTCGCGCAACACCGCGGCCTCGGCGAGGCCCATCTTCTCGGTGGCGGCGGCGTCGGCTTCCTTGACCCGCGCCTCGGCCATGCCCACTCTCTCGATGGCGGCGGCGTCGGCCTCCTTGACCTGCACCTCGGCCAGGCCGGGGGCGGCGGTCTCCGCCTGCACGCCCTCCGCCAGACGGATCTTGGCTGCCGCCCGCTTGTCGGACGCGGCGAGCTCGGCCTCCGCCAGCACCAGCATCTCCTTGCCCTTGTGCTGGGCCGCCTTCTCCGCCGCCTCGGCCGCCTTGATGTCCTTGATCAGGCGTTCCTCGGCCTCGGCGGCGGCGGTGATCACCGTCGCCTCCTTGGTGCGCTCCGCCTCCTCGACCACCCGCAGGCGCTTGATCGCCTCCTCCTGCTCGGCGACGGTCTTGTCGACCGCCACCCGCTCGCGGATGACGTTGGCGATCTCGCGCTTCTCCTGCTCGACTTCCTTGTCCTTGGCGATGCGCTGCAGCTCGGTCTCGCGCTCGCGGGCGATGACCTCGATCATGCGGTCCTTCTCCACCCGCTCGCTCTCCACCGCCACCACCCGCTCGCGGTTCTTCTGCGCCACCGCGATCTCCCGCTGGCGGTTCTCCTCCTGGATGCCGATTTCTTCGTCGGCCTTGATGCGCGCCAGCTCCGCTTTGCGCTTCTCCTCCGCCTGCACCTTCAGGGTCTCGGCCTGCTCGCGGGCGCGGACGGTCTCGATCTCGCGCTTCTGCTTGGCCTCGGCGTCGGCCTGCTGGCGCTCGAGCTCGTAGATCGTCTCGGCGGCCTCGACGTCCTGCTTCTTGATCTTCTTTTCTTCGTCGCGCCGGTACTCGTTGGTGGAGATGTGCTCGATGGCGGTGAGCTGGGTGATCTTGCGGATGCCCTGGGCGTCGAGGATGTTGTTGCGATCGAGCTGATCGAGGGGGGTCTGCTCGAGGTAGTCGATGGCCGCGTCCTCGAGGCTGTAGCCGTTCAGGTCGGTGCCGATGACCTGGATGATCTGATCGCGGAACTCGTCGCGCTTGGTGTAGAGGTCGACGAAGTCGAGCTGCTTGCCGACGGTCTTCAAGGCCTCGGAGAACTTGGCGGCGAAGAGCGCCTCGAGGGTCTTGTGATCCGACGCCCGGGTGCAGCCGATCGCCTGGGCGACCTTGATCACGTCTTCTTTGGTCTTGTTGACCCGGACGAAGAACGTGACCTTGATGTCGGCGCGGATGTTGTCTTTGCAGATCAAGCCGTCCTGACCGCGGCGATCGATCTCGATCGTCTTGACCGAGATGTCCATCTCCTCGATCTTGTGGACGAAGGGCCACACCCACATGCCGGTGAAGCTGACGTCCACCCGCTCCGATCCGACCCGGGTTCGGATGAGCGCCTTGCCCTGCTCAACCTTCTTGAGTCCTATGAATGCCATCGAGCTATCCTCCAAGTCCAACCATCAGCCTATGCCGTTCAGCCGTCCGGGGTTCGGTTCTTCGATCTCCGGCTTCAGGGGGGAGATGAAGAAGACTTCCCGGGCGGCGTCGTAGTCGTAGATCAGCGCCCGCGAGCCGCGCCGGAGGTCGTTGCGCTCGACGCAGCGCGCCTGGATCAGGATGACGGCGCCGGAGCGCTCGCTGACCTCGGCCTGGCCGAAGTCGGCGTCGACCCGATTGGTGGTGACGGTGCAGGTCTTGCCGACCAGATCGTAGCGCGAGGTCGGTGGCTCCTGGCGCATCAGCCGGCGCAGGGGCTTGATCGCGACCACCGTCGCCGCCGCCGCCAGGCCCAGCGCCATGACGAAGACGCTCCCCGCCGCCAGCAGGCCGCCGGCGGCGGTCCAGGCGAGGGTCTTGAGCAGCTCGGTGCCGCCGTAGGAGAAGGCCCAGGCGAAGAGCACCAGCAGACTGCCGGTGATGGTCAGGGGGATCTCGCCGACCCCGAGGGCCCACAGACAGCCCGAGCGTCCGCCGTCGGCTGCGAGGGACTCGCCGGCGCCCTCGGCCGCGCCTTCGGCCAGCCCTTCCGCCGCCCCCTCGACCAGCCCTTCCGC
>RFGL01000258.1 GCA_003697015.1 Acidobacteriota bacterium
CGCCCCCGGCTGCCCCCGCATTTTCGGGCGGCCGGCGGGGACGCTGCAGCGCGGCTGTCCGGGGGCGCGCAATCCCTTGTCTGAGCCGGCTCGATCCCCGGCCGGGGGAAGAACAATAACTACAACGAATTCAAGAGTTTACGAAAATCTTCCGGGGTTGGCAAGGGGCTTGAAAACGAGCTGAGGCGTGAAGCGAAAACCTTTCACCGAAAGGGGGTGGGACGAGCGAGCGAGAGACCGATGAGAGAACCGGCGACAGGGGCATGAAGCCGGCCATAAATCGATAACGAGAACGCATCACCAATAACGCCCGTCCCATGCGGGCACGAACCAAGGAGAACGCCATGCAGACCTACCGTACCGTCCGCACCGTCTTGACCGCCATCTTCTTCCTCGCTCTCGCCGCCGGCGCGCCGCTCGTCGCCGCCGACGTGCCCGAGGGTCAGGTCAACGTCAACACCGCCGACGCCGAGCAGCTCGCCCTGCTGCCGCGCATCGGCCCGGCCCTGGCGGCGCGGATCATCGAGTTCCGCGAAGAGAACGGCCCCTTCGAGCAGGCCGAGGACCTGATCCTGGTGCGCGGCATCGGCGAGAAGACCTTCGCCCTGATGGAGCGTTTCGTGGTGGTCGAGGGCGATACGACCCTGAGCGAGAAGGTGCGGCCGAGCATGCTCGAGAGCAGCACCGGCGACGAGAACGACCGCTGATCCCCTTCCCTTCCCCTCGCCGGGGCGATGCCGCCGCGTCGCCCCGGCCTTTTCCCGGAGCCAACCCCATGCTCAGGAGATCCCGACATGCGTGCAGAATCCCACTCCAGCGTTTCCCCCGGGCGTCGCGGTCGGCGTGGCCTCACCCTGATCGAAATCCTCGTCGCCCTGACCCTGATCCTCCTCATCGCCGGCCTCGGCGTGCCCTCCCTGCTCTCCTGGAGCCGGGCCCTGCGCCTGCGCATGGCCGCTTCGGAGGTGGTGGCGGCGATGCAGGCGGCGAGGCTCTACGCCGTCCGCCAGCAGCGCAACGTGGCGCTCAGATTCCGCACCGCCGAGGACGGCGGCGTCAGCTACGTGCTCTACCGCGACGGCGATGGCGACGGGGTACGCAACGACGACCTGGCGCGCGGCCGTGATCCCCAGGTCGGCGGCCCGCGCAGCCTGAGCCACTTCGGCCGGCTGGTGCGCTTCGGCTTCCCCCCCGGCGTCGTGCCGGTCGACCCGGGAACCGGTCGTCCCCTCGAGCGGCTCGAGGATCCGATCCGCTTCAACCGCTCCGACCTCGCCTCCTGGAGCCCCCTCGGCACCGCCACCCCGGGCTCGATCTACCTCACCGACGGCGCCAGCGGCCTGGTGGCGGTGCGCGTCAACCACCGGGCCGGCCGCATGCGGGTGCTGGTCTACGACGCCGGCACCGGCACCTGGCGGCGGGATTGAGCGGCCTACCGCCGGTCGATGGGGCGCAGCTCGCGGCCGAGAGGGAGGAGGGACATCGGCACCAGTTTGAGGTGTTGCCAGGCGAAGGGGATGCCGATGATGGTGACCGCCAGGACCGCCGCGTGGACGATGTGGAGGAGGGCGATCTCCCAGCCGAAGAAGACCAGCCACAGGACGTTGAAGACCAGGCGCAGGCAGCTGTCGGCGTCCTCGCGGACCACCAGCTCCTTGCCGAAGGGGGCGAAGGTCGCCACCCCGAGCTTCATCGACTGGATGCCGAAGGGAATCCCGACGATGGTCAGGCACAGGCCGAGGCCGCCGATGATGTAGCCCAACCCCGACAGCAGGCCCCCGAAAATCAACCAGATGACGTTTCCGATCAGCGACATGTAGCCTCCTCAGTTTGGTGGGGCCGCGGCGCTCGCGGCATCTCGCTAGCCCTCCACCTCCCAACGCCGCCGGCGCTCGCTCTTGAGCCGGCTCCGGCGGCGTTTCGTCTCCAGCCGGCGGCGCCTGGCCGCCGCCGGGGTACGGGTGGGGCGCCGCGGCGTCTCCTCCGCCAGGGCGTCGCGCAGCAGCTCGACGAAGCGCTCGATCGCCAGCTGGCGGTTGCGCCGCTGGGAGCGGTGCTTCTGCACGTGCAGCCACAGCACCCCGTCCTTGGTGATGCGGGTGGGCAAACGCTGGTGGAGGCGCTGCCGTTGCGCCGGCGTCAGGCTCGGCGAGCCGGCGACGTCGAAACGCAGGGTGATGCGACTCGCCACCTTGTTGGCGTGTTGGCCACCGGGGCCGGCGCTCCTCGAGGTGAGAAAGCTCAACTCCGCTTCGTCGATCTGCAGCTGCGGAGTGATCTCGATCATCGCCGGCTCCGGCGCTATCATACCGCCGCCGGACGATGACCATCGAGCTCCCCATCGACGCCATCCTCGCCACGGCGCCGGCGCCGCCGCGGCGCGGCGCGGTGATCGGTCGCTCGCGCCAGGCGCGACCGATCTACGGCTACGTCTTCGGCCGCGGGCCGCTCCAGGTCAGCCTGATCGGCGGCTGCCACGCCGACGAGCCGGTCGGGCCGGCGATGCTCGAGGGGCTGATCACCTGGCTCGCCGGCAGCGGCAGGGATCACCCCCTGCTCGAGCGCGCCACCCTCCGCCTGGTGCCCCACGTCAATCCCGACGGGGCGGCGGCCAACGCCCGGTGGAGCGAGCGCACGGTCGAGCTCGAGGACGGCGGCCGGGGATACGAGCTGGCGAGCTACCTGCGCCACGCGGTGCGGGAGCCGCCCGGCGACGACGTCGAGTTCGGCTTTCCGCGCTCCCCCGAAGACCGCGGCGCGCGGCCGGAGAACCTGGCGGTGGCCGCCTTCCTGCGCCCCGCCGCCCCCTTCGCCCTCCACGCCAGCTTCCACGGCATGGCCTTCGCCGCCGGGCCGTGGTTCCTGCTCGAGCGCGGCTGGGCCGAGCGCACCGCCGGCATGCGGCAGCGCCTGCGCGCCCGCGTCCGCGCTCTCGGCTACCGTCTCCACGACGTCGACCGCGGCGGCGAGAAGGGCTTCCACCGCATCGACGAAGGCTTCACCAGCCGTCCCGACTCGCGCGCCATGGCGGCCTACTTCGACCAGCGGGGGGATCCCTCGACGGCGCGCCTCTTCCGCCCCAGCTCGATGGAATTCGTCCGCTCCCTGGGCGGCGATCCCCTCACCCTGGTCTCCGAGATGCCCCTCTTCCTGCTCCCCGCCTCCCTCTACCGCCCGGGCGAAATCCGGCCGCCGGCGATCGCCGAGCTCACCGCCCTGGCCCGGGCCGGCGACGACGACCGCCTGCGCCGGCAGGCCGCCGAGCTCGGCGTCCGCCCGATGCCGATCGCCGACCAGATGCGCCTGCAACTGGCCTACCTCGACGAGGCGCTGCGCCTCGTCGGGCGGACCTGACCCCCTCCCCTTCCCCCCGCCGCTCTCAGGTGCGCTATTCAGGTGCCAGGGTATTCGCCGGCATTCAGGTGCCAGGGTATTCGCAAATCGTTTATTTGCAACAAGATATACGACCTTGAGCCCCGGGGGACCACCGCGCGCCGCCGGCGCCCATCCTCCACCGCCTCCGGGGCGAGATTCTGCCGGCTGGAGATTCGGCCGGCTGCGGGTGCGCAGCGGGAGGCTGGTGAAGAAGACGGGCCAGGGTCTACGCCGCCAGCAACGGATGCTCGCGCGCGGCGCGCTCGAGGTCGGGGTAGACCCAGTCGGCGCCGGCGCGGGCCAGGGCGCCGGGGGTGGCGAAGCCGGTGGCGACGGCGAGGCTGGGGATGCCGGCGGCGCGGGCGCAGTCGACGTCGCGGTGGCTGTCGCCGATGATCAGGGCGTCGGCGGGGGCGAAGCGGCGGCCGGTGGTGGCGGCGGCGCGATCGAGAGCGACCGGTGCCAGCTGGCGGCGGTCGACGCCGTCGTCGCCGAAGGCACCGAAGGGGAAGAAGCGGTCGAGGTCGAATCGGCCGAGCTTGACCTGGGCGGTGGCCTGCCAGTTGCCGGTCAGGAGGCCGATGGCGACGTCGTCGCGCTCGGCCAGGCGTTCGAGCAGCGGCACGACGCCGGGCAAGAGCTCCATCCTGTCGCGCTCGAGGCCGGCGGCGAGACGCCGGCGGTAGGCCTCGCGCATCTCCGGCAGGCGGGCGAGGATGGCGCCGTCGTCGAGACCGAGGGGGCGCACCAGCTCGAGCACGATCTGCGGGTCGGTCTTGCCGGCGAAGCGGAAGCCGTCGACCGGCGCGTGACCGCCGAAGACCTCGGTCAGCGCCCCGGTGAAGAGATCGCGCACCTGCACGCCGCAGCGCAGCAGGGTGCCGTCGACGTCGAAGAGGATGAGCTTCACGACCGCCGACTCTACCACCGTCCCTGCGCCCGCCCCCGCGGCGGCGGGGGGTCAGCGCCAGCGCGGCGGTTTCTTGGTCTCGAGGAAGGTGGCGATGCCGTGCCGGCAGTCGGCGGTGGCACGGGCTTCGGCGTTGGCCGCCGCGGCGCGGGTCATGGCCTCCTCCAGCGGCCGTCCGAAGACCTCGAGCAACAGGCGCTTGGTGCGGGCGATCGACTCCGAGCTGGCGCGCTCGAGGATGCCGCTGGCCAGCGCCCTGCCGGCGGCGTGGAGCTCGGCCGCCGGCACCACCCGATTGACCAGGCCGACGTCGAGCGCTCGCCGGGCGTCGATCAGCTGCGGGTCGAGCAGCAGCTCGCGCAGGTCCCGCCCCCTGAGCCGCAGGGGCAGGAAGGTCGCCACCAGTGCGGCGACGAAGCCGATCCGCACCTCGCTGTACATGAAGCGCGCGTCGTCGGCGGCGACGACGTAGTCGTGGGCGGTGGCGATGCCGCAGCCGCCGGCGATGCAGGAGCCGTGCACCAGCGCGATGGTCAGCGCCTCCTGGCGCAGGATGGAGGCGAAGAGCCCCTCGAGGCGCTCGGAGTCCTCTCGGTTCTGCTCCGGCCCGGCCTCGGCCAGGCTCTGCAGGTAGGCCAGGTCGGCGCCGGCGGAGAAGTGCTTGCCCTGCCCCGAGAGCAGCACCGCGCGGACGCCCTCGGAGCGCAGGTCGTGGCGATAGAGGGCGATGATCTCGTCGACCATCTGCGGCGACAGGGCGTTGGCCTTCCGGGGATTGGCCAGCTCCACCCACAGCAGGTCGTCGTCGCGGCGCAGGCGAAGCGCCTCGAAGCGGCGATCGAAGCCCACCGGCGATTCAGTCGTCATCGAGCAACTCCTCCGGCACCTCGATCTCCATCAACAGCAGACCCTGGCCGTGGGTCTTGCCCTGGGCATCGATCTTCAGGCTCTCGGTACCGCCCCCGCCGAGGGCATCGTGGAGGATGAAGTTCAGAGCGTGGAGATTGGGCACTTCGTAGCGCTCCACCTCGCCCCGGCAGATGGCGTGGAAATGCGCCTTGACCCGCTCGGCGGTGACCTGGCGCAGGAGCACCTCGTAGAAGCGCGGGTGATCGGCGATCAGGCCGACGTTGGAGGCATCGCCCTTGTCGCCGGAGCGGGCGTGGGCGATGCGCCAGAGCGGCACCTTCCTCACCTTCATGCCTCCTCCACCGTCACCCGGAGGTGGTCTTCGACCTCCTCCCGCGCCAGCAGGGCCGGCCAGTAGGCCACCACCCGCTGGGGCTTGGGACGGCCGCCGGCGAAGCCGGTGACGCCGGGGGGGCCGGAGGTGACCAGCGGCGCCAGCTCCTTGCCGAACCGCTCGACCTTGGCGTAGTCCGGGTCGCGGACGCCGATGCGCAAGACCACCTCCGGCGGATCCTCCGGCGGCGGCAGGATGCCCGGCAGGCAGGCGCCGGCGGCGAGGATCTCGACCTCGCGGTGGGCGGGGTCGAAGATCACCCCGGCCCGTTCCAGCCGCCGCCAGACGACGTCGGCGCAGAGGCGTGCCTTCTCCACCGCCCGCGGCCCGGAGACGGTCAACGTGCCGGTGGTCTTGTAGCCCGCCAGATAGGAAGCCGAGACCTTCAGGTAGGGGGTCTTGGGACGGCCGCGGATGCCGTGGACCCGCACCCGGTCCGGGCCTTCCTGCTCGAGCTGGATGGAGGTGAAGTCGGCGGTGACGTCGGGGGTGACGTAGGTCGTCGGATCCCCCATCTCATAGAGCAGCTGCTCGGCGACGGTGTCGACCGTCACCATGCCGCCGGTGCCCGGGTGCTTGGTGACCACGAAGCTGCCGTCGGCGTAGCCCTCGACCAGCGGATAGCCGACGTTCCACAGATCCGGCACTTCCCAGAAACGGGTGAAATTGCCGCCGGTGCACTGGGGCCCGCACTCGATGACGTGGCCGGCGATGGTGCCGGCGGCGAGGCGATCCCAGTCCCCCGGCTGCCAGCCGTGCTCGTGCATCAACGGCGCCAGCGCCAGGGCGGTGTCGGTGACCCGGCCGCAGAGCACGATCAAGGCGTCCTGGCGCAGGGCCTCGATCACCGGTTCGGCGCCGAGGTAGGCGTTGGCGCTCGACATCTTCTCCAGGTGGGCGGCGATCGGCTCGCCGGTGTCCATGTTCTCGAAGCGGTGGCCGCGCGCCACCAGCTCCGGCAGGCGCGGCAGCAGGTCGTCCCCCTCCACCACCCCCACCCGTACGCCGGAGAGGCCGAGCTCGCGCGCCACCGCGAAGATCTGCTGGCGGCAGGCCTGGGGGTTGAGGCCGCCGGCGTTGGTCAGCACCCGCACCCGGCGTTGGTGGAGCTCGGGCAGGACGGCGCGGATGAAGTCGATGAAATCCCGGGCATAGCCCGCCGACGGATCGCGCAGCTTCTGGCGCATCATGATCGAGATGGTGACCTCGGCCAGGTAGTCCATCCCCAGATAGTCGATGTCGCCGCCGCGCAGCAGGGCGATCGGGGCGTCGACGTTGTCGCCCCAGAAGCCTTGACCGTTGCCGATGCGGACGATTTTCATGACACGCCTTCTCTCTCCGCCGTCGATCATCGCACGTCCGGCGACGCGGCGGAACCGTCGCCGGCGGGGAGAACGGCGGCGATCCGTGCCGCCACCGCCCGCGCGAGGATACGGTTGCCGGCCAGGCCGAGATGGCAACAGGCGTCGCGGTAGAGGGGCTCCGGATGATCGGCGAAGACGCCGGTGAGGTCGACGAAGCCGATCCCTTCCGCCGCCAGCGCGGCCCCGCGCCGGCGGAGCAGGGGGTAGCCCGCTGCCACCACCGGCCGCCAGGGATGGTGGGCATCGACCGCCGTCTTCCGCTCCTCGTCGCTCAGGGGCTTCCCGCCGGCGACGTATTGATTGGGCTGCAGCAGGTGGAGATAGCGCACGCCGCGGCGCGCGGCGACGGCGTCCATCAGGCGCGAGGCGTCGGCCCACAGCTCGACCAGGAGGGGCAGGCAGTCGGCGGCGTCTCCCCCCAGGCAGGGCTCGGGCAGGTTGACCAGGCTCTTGGCACCGGCGCTCAGCCGCCGTCCCAGCCGGCGCTCGGCGAAGGCCGCCCGCCCCTCGGCGGCGAGGGCCGCCCGGCCGAGAAGGGCGCGGGCCAGCTCCAGCCGGCCGAGGACGGCATGGCGCGAGGCGACGGCCCGCCAGCGCGCCGCCCGCTGCCGCCAGCGCAGCACGGCGAGGGTCTCTTCCGCCTGCTCCAGGGTCGGTGCGTCGCGGCTCAGCTCGACGGCGGCGGCCCACAGGGTGCGGCGCGGGAAGTAGGGGTGAAAGCCCCCCTCGGCGTCCTGACCGCCGAGGGCGAGCTCGTTGTAGCCGTCGAGGTTGACCGCCACGTCGAGGGGCACGCCGAGGAGCAGTGCCTCGCTCAGGGCATAGAGCTGCTGCGGCTGCTTGTAGCCCCCTTGGGCGAAGTTGACCAGGTACGCAGCGCCGGCCTGCGGCCGCCGCCGGGCGAGCTCGGCGAGCAGCTCGTCGCCGGCGATCACCGCCAGATCGTTGGCCACCGAGCCGCCGAAGAGACCGATCACCAGGTCCGCCGCCGCCAGCTGCCGGTAGTCTTCGATCGACGACTGGTGGCCGAAGCGGTTGACCCGTCGGTTGGCCTCAAACCACGCCGTCCGGCCCCCGCTGCCGAACACCTCCGGCAGCGCGTCGCCCTCGCTCCCCGGCCGCAGAGACCAGCCGCGAAACGGCTGCGGCACCAACCGCGACACCGGCGCCCCCGCCGCCGGCGCGACGCCGCCCCCGACCCGCGTCGCCGCCCGCGCCTGCGGAAAGAGATCGAGCCCCCGCACCGCCAGCTCCGCCAGCCCGAGCACCAGCAGGCTGGCGACCACCATCAGCGCGATACGCGACGCGAGTCTGTGGATGGCACGGGATCCTGCGATTCTCGTCATGGTCCGCTGAAATGCTCTTCACGGCCCTTGTGGATTCGCCGGCCGGCAGGACCCACCGGATCGCCACCCGCAGAACGTCAAGGACCGATGATGCGACCGGTGAGGACGGTAGCGAGAAAGCAGAGCAGGTTGATCACAGCGTAGACGATTGCACCCGACGCGAAGGGCGCCAGCGGCAGATCCGCAGACTGAACAAACCGTCGCAGAGCGAGCCGGTAGCTCAAGTCCGGCCGTTCCTCCGCCGCCTTCTTCCGCTCGGTCCTAGCACGTTGTCCGGCGCGCAAATCCCACTCCAGCTCGTCGCTGATTTCTTCGAACAACGCGTCGCCGAGCTTGCGGGAGCGCTCGTGCATGGCGAGGCTGAAGAATGCAAAGACCGTGATTCCGACGCTCACGGTAACAAAGAGAGTCGAGCTCTGACCCTGAAGCACGAGGCTATAGGCATAGTTCGCCAAGTTGGCCAAGGTAAGTACCGCCGCCGCGAAGCCGTAGAATCTCAACCGAGACGCGATGGAGCCCAAGTAGGCCAGCGCGTCTTTCAACGCAGGTGCTCGAGCGGCGATCTCCATGGCCGAACCCGTCAGCTCCTGGCTGCATAGCCGAGGAGCGTCGTCAGCAGATGAGCCCTGCAGCGCAAGCGCTCCTCGTCGTCGAAGCTACCGCAAAGAGGGCTGATGCCGAAGAACCTGTGGAAGACGGAGCAATAAGGAAGCACGGCGTGATCCAAGCGCGCCAAGGGCTCCAGGGCGGATGCGTATTGCCCCCTCTCGTAATGCGCCATTACAGCATCGCGGTCATCCCACCAGAGGTCCGCCTTGGTCACCACGGTCAACATCCATTTTGCCGTGCTCGCATCGATTGTGCTCATCCATTCGTACAGACTCTCAATCTCTACGCTGCGGCGCTTTTTTAGAAATACCTTTCTTGGTCTGCCGGTCTTCGTAACGGCTGCTCCAGAACCAACGGCATACTCATGATATCCGTAGCAAACTACGTTGACGACGCCCTCCACGCCTGCGGACATCGCCGATCGAACAGCCTGCCTCCGCTTCGGCTTGTGCTCGATCTGCCCGGGTGTGTCATAAAAAGAAAACGGTTTTTTGTTGAGCTGAACTTTTTTCTTCTCGAGTTTGGGCGTACGCGTCAGATGGTGGATCGCCTCGGGCAGCTCTTCGGTCAACGAGTTGAGGAAGTTGGTCTTCCCGGCGCCGGTTGCACCGACTACGAGTACCACATGGCGTTTTCTGAATAGATTGACCAGACTCTCCAGCCAGCCTTCTTCCTGGGCCAGATTGATGAGATCGACGGCCGCTTTTGCACCGGCTGCGATCATGCTCGGATCTGGCATCGTCATCCTCGAAGCTGTGGACGATCCCCTTCGCTGACCCCGTGACGAGTCTAGCACAGGCCGCGCGGTCTCAGGTCTGGAGCACGCCGGTGCGGAAGGGGGGGATGTCGGGGTTGGCGGCGGCGCAGGCGATGGAACGGGCGACGACGCGGCGGGTGTCGAGGGGGTCGATGACGTCGTCGACCCACAGGCGGGCGGCGGCGTAGCGGGGGTCCATGGCGGCGGCGTAGCGTGCCTGGATGCGTTCCAAGAGGGCCTTCTTCTCCTCCTCCGAGACCTCCTCGCCGCGATTCTTGAGCTGGATGGCGAGGAGGGTCTTCGACGCCTGCTCGCCTCCCATCACCGCGATCGACGCCGACGGCCAGGCGTAGAGGAAGCGCGCGCCGTAGGCCTTGCCGCACATAGCGTAGTTGCCGGCGCCGTAGGAGTTGCCGACGAAGAGGGTGATCTTGGGGACCACCGAGTTGGCCACCGCGTTGACCATCTTGGCGCCGTCCTTGATGATGCCGCCGCGCTCGGCGCGGCTGCCGACCATGAAGCCGGTGACGTCCTGCAGGAAGAGGATCGGCAGCTTCTTCTGATTGCACAGCTCGACGAAGCGCGCCCCTTTGTCGGCGGCGTCGGAGTAGATGACGCCGCCGATCTGCAGCTCCTCCTCGTGCTCGCCGGTGCCGGTCTTGCGGCTGACGATCGCCCGCTGATTGGCCACCACCCCGACCGCCCAGCCGTCGATCCACCCGGTGCCGCAGAGCAGCGTCCGGCCGTAGGTCGCCTTGTACTCGTCGAATTCGCTGCCGTCGAGCAGCCGCGCCAGCACCTCGCGCATCTCGTAGGGCCGGGTGCGGTCGCGCGGGATGATGCCGTAGAGGTCCTCGATCGGGTAAGCCGGCGGCCGCGGCTCGCGGCGGGCGAAAGGTGCTTCCTCGCCGCGCGCCAGCTGCGCCATCTGACGGCGGATGGTCTCCAGGCACGAGGCGTCGTCCGGATGGCGATGGTCGACCACCCCGGAGACGTCGCACTGCACCACCGCCCCGCCGAGCTCCTCGTTGTCGATGGTCTCGCCGATCGCCGCCTTCACCAGATGGGAACCGGCGAGGAAGATCGAGCCGGTGCCCTGAACGATGTGGGACTCGTCGCTCATGATCGGCAGGTAGGCGCCGCCGGCGACGCAGGAGCCCATGATCGCCGCCATCTGGAAGACGCCTTCGGCCGACAGGCGGGCGTTGTTGTAGAACACCCGCCCGAAGTGCTCCTTGTCGGGGAAGATCTCGTCCTGCAGGGGCAGAAAGACGCCGGCCGAGTCCACCAGGTAGACGATCGGCAGGCGGTTCTCCAGGGCGATCTCCTGCGCCCGCAAGATCTTCTTGCAGGTGATCGGGAACCAGGCCCCGGCCTTGACCGTGGCGTCGTTGGCCACCACCACCACCTCGCGGCCGTGGATCCGGCCGATGCCGGTGACCACCCCGGCGGCCGGCGCGCCGCCGTACTCCCGGTACATGCCGTGAGCCACCCACACGCCGAGCTCGAGGAAGTCGCCGTCCGGATCGCACAACGCCGCCACCCGCTCGCGGGCCAGCATCTTGCCCTTGGCCAGTTGCTTCTCCTGCACCTTCGGCCCGCCGCCTTGGCGGATCGCGTCGGCCTCGTCGCGCAGCCGATCGACCGCCTCCTGCCAGTGCCGCTGGCGCCGTTCGTAGGTCTCGTCGTAGCTCAGCTCGCTGTCGAGAATGGTCAAGGTCACGCTCCCTCGGTACGGCTCGGGTGTAGAAGGCGGCGCCATGTTATCCGACCCGCCGCCACCCGGGAACGAAGCATCGCCGGCGGGCGCTGATAGCATGCGCGGCCACCATGACCGGACCCTCACCCACCCGTGCCCGCCTCGCCGCGCTGCTGGCGTGGCTGGCGCTGCTGGCCCCGGCCTGGCTCTATCTGGTCAACGCGCCGCGCTTCGGCTTCCTGCCGGAGAACGACTACTACGGCATCGCCCTCCCCGTGCTGGCGCCGGAGGCCGACGCCAACCTGGCGCAGCGGCTCATCAGGGCGCGGTCGAACGAGCATCGGGTCGCTCTGCCGGCAGCCGTCTTCGCCCTCAACTACCACCTTTTCCACGGCCACGACCTGCCCCTCTCTCTCCTCGCCCTGGCGCTCCTGGCGGGCGTCTTCACCCTGCTCTACCGCGCTCTGCCCACGGCGGTGCGCCGCTCTCCCCGGCGCTTCGCCTATGCCGCCGTCCTGGCCTTCTTCGCCTTCACGCCCGCCGCGGCCGACAACGTCGCCATGGGCTTCAGCGGCATCCTCTTCGGCAGCGCCAATCTGCTCGCCGTCCTCGCCATCTTCGTCCTCGCCCGCCGCGGCCGGAGCGGCGGCATCGCCGGCCTGTGGCCGATCCCGGTCCTCGGACTGCTGGGGATCTTCACCTTCAGTACCAGCATCGCCCTGTGGCCGGCCGTCGTCGCCGCCGGCATCCACCTGCGTCTCCGCCGCCGGCAGTGGTTGGTGCTCGCGCTGGCCGCCGCCGCCGCCCTCTCGTTCTACGCCAGCGGCTACGGCATGCCGCGCAGCCACCCGTCGCTGGACGTCGATCCGGTCGACGCGGTGCGTTTCGCCCTGGTCTTTCTCGGCGCCCCCGCCGGCCCCCGGACCGACGTCGCCCTGGCCGCCGGCGCTCTCGGTCTGGCCGCCGCCCTGCTGCTGGCGGGACTGATCCTGCGGCGTGCCGCAGCCGACCGCTTCGCCCTGTGGACGGGGCTCCAGGCCTACGCCGCAGCCAACGCCGCCGCCGCTGCCCTCGCCCGCGGCGGCTTCGGCGAGGAGATGGCCGTCGCCTCGCGCTACGCCACCCTCCCCGCCCTCTTCTGGGCCGCGCTCCTGATCGCCGCCGGGCTCTACCTCGAGCAGCAACGGCCCCGCCGCCACCGCCTCGCCGCCGCCGGCCTGGGACTGGTCGCCCTGCTGCTGGCGGCGCCGAGCCTCGCCCGCGGCCGGTCCCTGATCGACGCCTTCGCCGCCCGCGGCAGCGTCCACCCGGTCGCCGCCCGCGCCCTGGTGCGCGGCTACCGCGACGCCGACGTGCTGCGCGCCGTCAGCCTCAAGCCCGAGGCGATCTGGCAAGCCCGCGACGCTCTCCGCCGCCTGCACCACGTGCCTTTCGACCGCCGCCATCCGCCGCCGGTGGCACGCCGCCTGGCGCCGGCGGAGCTCGCCCCGGAGCCCCACCCGCAGCTCGTCGGCCTGGTCGGCGGCCTCTATCCCCTGCCCGGCGCCGTCTACCGCCTCGGCGGCTGGGTCTTCGGCCGCGGCATCGAGGTCGAGGAGGTGCTGATCGTCGGCCGCGACGGCTGGACCCACGGCGAGGTGGTGCGCGGCATCTACGATCCGGCCCTGGTACGCCTCCATGGCCGCGCCGCCCGCGGCGCCAGCTGGGCGGCCTACGCCGATGCCGGGCGCCTCCTCGGGTCGACGATCTGCGCCCGCCCCGCCGGCGATCCCCGCTGCTATCCCCTGCCGGTCAGCGAGCTCGTCCGCCCCCGGCTCGAGCTGCCGGGCCCCTGAGCCCGCGGGCACAGGACTCGGGCGCCGGCCCTGGAGCACCCTGAGGGCGGCGGGCGAAGCGAGCCGGCGAGGCGGCGGGGGTGCGTTGACAGGGCGGCGCGCCGGTGCCAAGATCGCCGGCGCGTGAAGATTTCTACCGGAGCTTCACCTCACATGTACATGCGGAGCGTCACCATGCGTCATCTCGGCCGATTCGTCCCCCTCCTCCTACTGGTCGCCGTCTTCGCCCGGCCGGCCTACGCCTACCTCGACCCGACCTCCGGGAGCATGTTCCTGCAGATGATCGTCGGCGGTATCGCCGGCGTGGCGGTAGCGCTCAAGCTCTACTGGCACCGCATACTGGGCTTCTTCAGTGGCGGACGACGGCAGAATGACGAGCCCCCGGCTTGACGCGGGCTCTTTCCGCGATCGCACGGGCAGGGTCTTCTTCCGCCACGGCCGGGTCTATCGCGCCCTGAGCGAGACCGGCTACGAGAACTGGCGAGCCCTCGCCGGCAGTCGCTTCTTCCCCCAGGCCATGGCCGACGGCAGCGTCGTCGAGACCCGCGAGGTCGACCTCGCGGCCGGCGACGGCTTGCGCGCGAGCGACCTGCGCCAGCTGCCCGGCCCCTGGGTTGCCGCCGTCGAGCACCAGCGCATCCCCTTCGTCTCCTACCCCTACGAGTGGTCCTTTTCCATGCTGCGCCAGGGGGCGCTCCTGACCCTCCAGCTGCTGCGCGCCGCCCTCGACGACGACCTGATCCTCAAAGACGCTTCGTCCTACAACGTGCAGTGGCGCGGCTGTCGCCCGACCCTGATCGACGTCGGCTCCTTCGAGCCCTGGCGCGCCGGCAGCCCGTGGGTGGGCTATCTCCAGTTCTGCCAGCTCTTCCTCTATCCCCTGCTGCTGACCGCCTACCGCGACGTCCCCTTCCAGCCCTGGCTGCGCGGCGCCCTCGACGGCATCGAGCCCGTCAGCTGCCGCCACCTGCTGCGCTGGCGCGACCGCCTGCGGCCGGGGGTGGTGATCGACGTCGACCTGATGGCCCGCCTGCAGGAGAAAGAAAGCGCCGCCCGGCCGACGCGGCAGGACCTCCAGCGCGCCGGCTTCCGCAAAGAGATCATCCTCAACAACGTCCGCCGGCTGGAGCGGGTGATCACCAAGCTGCGCTGGCGGCGCAGCCGCTCCGAGTGGGCCGACTACGCCCGCGAAAGCTCCTACGACGAGGCCGCCCGCGCCACCAAGATCGACTTCGTGCGCCGCGCGGCGGCCGCCCGGCGGCGGCGCCTGGCATGGGATCTGGGGGCCAACACCGGTACCTACAGCCGGCTGGTGGCCGAGCACGCCGACTACGTCGTCGCGCTCGACGCCGATCACCTGGCGATCGATCGGCTCTACCGGCAGCTGGTGGCGGAAGGGCCGGCCAACGTCCTGCCCCTGGTCTCCAACCTGGCGGACGCTTCCCCCGGCCTCGGCTGGCGCCTGCGCGAACGCCAGCCCCTGGCCGATCGCGGCCGGCCCGAGCTGATCCTCTGCCTGGCCCTCGTCCACCACCTGGTGATCCGTCACAACGTCCCCCTGCCGGAGCTCGTCGGCTGGCTGGCCGAGCTCGGCGGCGAGCTGGTGATCGAGTGGGTGGCGAAAGACGATCCCATGGTGCAGAAACTGCTGGCCAACAAAGACGACCTCTACGCCGACTACGACCCCGCCGTCTTCGAGTCCTGCCTCGGAGAGCGCTACGAGGTGGTGGCGCGTCAGGCCTTCCACGACGGCACCCGCACGCTCTACCACGCCCGCCCGCGGAGCTGACGTGAGCCCTGCCCCCCCAACCTGGCGCATCCGGCTCACGCGAGCGCTGCTGCTGGCGCTGATCGCCTGGGCCGGCGGCAGGCTCCTGGCCGAGGCCTACGACACCGCCCGCACCTGCCGCTTCAACCACCCGCCGGCCACCTTCACCGACCGCTGGCGCGTCGGCAGCCGGGACTGGCAGCAGCTGGCGGACTTCGCCGGTTGGCTCGAATTGGTGGTCCCCGAGGGCGGCGTCGTCGCCTTCCGCGCCTGGCCCGACAACCGGCGCCTGGCGTGGAACGCCGCCTACCTGCTGCCGCGGCACGAGATCGTGCCGGTCGAACGCGGGTGGTCGTGGCATGCGGCCGACTACGCGGTGATGTTCCGCGGCACCTGGGATCACCCCCGGCTGGAGCTGATCTTCGAGCATCCCAGCGGCCGCATCTACCGCATCCGGCGGCCGCCATGAGCAGTCTGACGTCCATCGCCGTCAACGTTTCGGCAGCGGGCCTGGTCGCACTTCCGGCGGCTCTCGCCGGCCGCACCCTCTGCCGCACCTACGCCGCCGACGGCGAGCAGACCACCGCCTACCGCTGGCTGCTCGCCACCCTCGCCGGCCTCGCCGGCCTCCACCTCTGGATGCAGCTCCTCGACCTCGCCGGCGTGCCCTGGAACGGGTGGAGCGTGCTGCTGCCGCTGGCCGCCGCCGGCGCCGCCGGCGCTCTGCGCCGCCGCGGCGTGATCGACGCCCCGGCGACCTCCCTCGGCTGGGGCGACGCCGGCGCCGCCGGCGCCCTGCTGCTCTTCGCCGTCCTGCTGCGCGACGCCTGTCTGACGATGGCCGACGTGGTCTACCACTGGGGGATCAAGGCCCATCGCAATCTCCTCGCCGGCGGCATCGACTACGACTTCCTGCGCCAGCCGTGGAACCTCAACAAGCACCCCGACTACCCCCATCTGGTGCCCGATCTCTTCGTCGCCACCAGCCTCCTGCGCCGCAGCTGGCAGGAACCGGCCCTCCTCGCCTGGTCCCTGCTCTTCGCCCTGCTCGTGATCGCCGGCGCACGCGAGGCCTTGCAGCGGGCCGAGGTCAGCCCCTTCACCAGCCGCGGCGCCCTCGCTCTGATCAGCCTGGTCTACGTCTACTTCGCCACCAGCGCCATCATGGGCGGCAGCCCGGACCTGCTGCTCGCGGGCCTCCTGGTCATGGCCGGTCCGATCCTGCTGTCGCCGCCCGGCGACGCCGGCGACGGCCAGCTCGGCTGGCTCGCCGCGGTGGCGGTCGGCACCAAGTCCGAGGGCCTGCCCCTCGCCCTCCTGCTGATCGGCGTGCAGCTCCTGCGCCGCCGCGGCGCCGGTCTCGCCATCCGCCTCCCCACCCTCGGCCGCCTGCTCCTCCCCGCCCTCCTGATCGCCCTCCCCTGGGCCGTTCAGGTAGCGCGCTACGACCTCGCCGAGACCCGCGTCCGCGCCTTCGACCCGGCCCGCGCCGAGGCCGTCGCCCGCGGCCTGCTCGAGGGCATGGCCAGCCCCTTGTGGGCCGGCTTCCCCTTCGTCCTCCTGCTGCTGCCCTGGCTCCTCTGGCGCCGCGACCTCAGGCCCCTGGCGGCGGTCGTCGCCGGCCAGCTCGGGGCCTACGTCCTGGTCTACCTAACGAGCCCTCACGATCCCGCCTGGCAGGTCCGCACCAGCATCGAACGCCTGCTCCTGCACCTGGTCCCGGCCACCCTCCTCCTCGCCGCCATCGCCCTCGACCGCCGCCGGGAACCGATCACAAAAACGTGATCCCCGGCGCCGGGAAAAACCGATAGGACGGGCGAGCAGACGCGGAGGCGCTGCTCGCCCGTGACGGAGCGATCAGAACGTCGTGCCGCAGAAGCACATGCAGTTCGACGGCCACCAGTCCTTGAAGCCGCAGCCATAGGTCTGATAGCAGGTGCTCTCGCAGGTCTGCTGGTCCGACGAATGAAAGGAAATGTCGCACCAGCCGGATGCGCCGTCGGGGGGCAGGAGCTCATGGCCGGGAGCGGCGGCGGTGGCGTCGGGCCCGGCCGACGCGGCACCGACCATGAGCAGCGCCAGAAGCGCCAGAACGACGAGCCCGAGGGACGTGAGTTTCTTCTTCATCTCCAATCCTCCTTTGGGTTGTTGGGGGGGTTCGACGGACGTGATTCGACGCACGAGCTCCCGCGCGGGAGCCTGCTCGAAAACCTTTCGGTAGACAAACTCCAGCCATTCACCCCGACGACTCCACGAGCCGCCGGGCGCTTGTCGACGCCACCGGATCCGCCACGTTGTCGGGCTACCGGCACACACCCCAATGCTCGACGGACGATCGAGCACGCTCTCTCGACGTAGCTATCGTTTGTAGCGTAGTCGGACGCTGGTTGTCAATACGCGCGGGGCGCGGCGATGGCAGCGATCGAGGCCGGAGGCATCCGGCACCACGGCGGCCTGCCGCCGCCGCTCCTCAGCACCGGCGGCCGCCGGCGCCGTGCTAGCATCCGCTCCATGGACGTACGCGTCGTCGCCTTCGCCACCGCCAGCGACGTCGTCGGCCGGGAGCCCCTGACCATCGCGGTCGAGGACGGCGCCCGGCTGAGCGATCTGGCGCGCCGGTTGATGGAGCGCTTTCCCGATCTCGCGCCCCTCTGGCCGCGGCTGGCGGTGGCGGTCGACGGCACCCTGGCGAATGGCGACGTGGCGCTGGCGGATGGCGTCGAGGTGGCCCTGCTGCCGCCGGTGTCGGGCGGCGCGCCGCCGCACGTGGCGTTGGTCGGCGAGGCGATCGATCCGGCGTCGGTCACCGCCGCCGTCGCCGGCCCGCGTTGCGGTGCCGTGGTGCTCTTCCTCGGCACCGCCCGCGATCACCACCGCGGCCGGGCGGTGGCCAAGCTCTCCTACAGCGCCTACCGGCCGATGGCCCTCGCCGCCCTCGAACGCATCGCCCGCGAGCTGGCGGACGCGCACCGGGCGAGCCTGGCCATCGTCCACCGCCTGGGGGAGGTGCCGATCGGCGAAGCCAGCGTCGCCATCGCCGCCGCCGCTCCCCATCGCCAGGCGGCCTACCAGGCCAACCGCGAGGCCCTCGAGCGCCTCAAGCGCGAAGTGCCGATCTGGAAGCGCGAGCTCTACGCCGACGGCGAAGCCGTGTGGCGCGAGGAGGAGTCGCTGGCCGCCGCCGTCGAGCTGACGTCTTGAGCCGCCGTCGTCCCCTCCTCTTGCCGGCGCTCTTCGCCGCCCTTCTCGCCGGTTGCGGCCGCGGCGTGATCGACGACGCCTGGCGCCGGCTCGATTTGTGGGAGCTTCCCGGCGGCGTCTTCTCCCCCGTCGCCGAACGACCCCTGCCGCTGCGCGACGTGCTCCGGACCCTGCAGGACCGCTCCCTGCGGGTGCTCAACCCGCAGCCGGGAGAACGCCTCGCCTGGCGCCTCGAGCTGCTGGCGGCGCCTCGTTTCGAGGCCCGCCCGATCGCCGAGGGCGGACCTTGTGCCTTCACCGTCACCCTGCGCGACGCCGAAGGCGACGATCACCTGCTGCTGCACCACGTCGGACGGCCGTCGGGCATCAACCCGCCGCCGGCGATCACCGCCGACCTGTCGCCCTTCGCCGGCCAGCGGGTGATGCTGCTGCTTGCCACCGCCGACGCCGCCGGCCCCGGCGAGGAGCCGTGCCGCCGGGCGAGCTGGGGCAGCCCGGTGGTGGTCCACCGCGGCCCCGCCCCCGGTCCGCGCCGCCGCGGACCGCCGAACGTCATCCTGATCGGCGCCGACACCCTGCGCGCCGACGTCCTCGGTGCCTACGGCCGGCAGCCGAGCATCACGCCGGCGATCGACCGCCTCGCCGCCGTCAGCGACGTGTGGCTCGAAGCCTTCGCCAGCAGCAACA
This sequence comes from Acidobacteriota bacterium, assembly GCA_003697015.1. GTDB lineage: Bacteria > Acidobacteriota > Thermoanaerobaculia > Multivoradales > J023 > J023. The sequence goes on from RFGL01000258.1 coordinate 18,795, forward strand.
ACACCAACCCCAGCTTCATCTCCCTGATGACCGGCCTCTACGCCAAGAACCACGGCGTCTACGACCTCGAATCCCGCCTGCCCGACTCCTACCTCACCCTCGCCGAGCTGCTCAGGGGGGCGGGCTACCACACCTGGGGCATCACCGCCGCCACCCACCTCGGCTACAGCTCCGGCCTGCGCCAGGGTTTCGATCTCTTCGTCGGCCCGAACGGCCAGTTCTTCGGCGAAACCGTGGTCGACGTCGCCCTCGGCTGGCTCGAACGGCCGCTCGCGCGGCCATTCTTCCTCTGGCTGCACTTCTTCGATCCCCACGTGCCCCACAACCCACCCTCCCCCTACCACCTCGGCCGCCGGCCGGCCGATCGCTTCGGCCTCGGCCCGGTCGCCGAATGGACGCCGTTTCGCCAGCTCGGCGGACGCGACTTCGACCCGCGGGTCAAGCTGCCGATCCAGGGCCACGCCGACCTCTACCTCGGCGAGGTCGCCTACCTCGACCGGCAGATCGACCGCCTGCTCGACTTCCTGGAGAGCCGCCGCCTGCTCGACAACACCATCCTCGTCTTCGTCGCCGACCACGGCGAGACCCTGGGGGAACGCGGCAACTACTTCGACCACGCCGGCCTCTTCGACATCACCACCCACGTCCCCCTCTTCATCCACTGGCCCGGGCAGCGCGAGGGGCGACGCCGGCCGGGGCTGGTACAGCACCTCGATCTCTTCCCCACCCTGCTGCGCCACGCCGGCGTCAAGCCGCCCCCCCAGGACGGCCGGGAGCTGCCCGCCGCGGCCGCAGGCGAGCGCGGCCGGCGCCTGGTCTTCGCCCAGCATGCCCTGGACAACGGCGCCATGGTGCGCGGCCCACGCTTCAAGTACGCGGTCAATCGCGAATCGCCGCTCTACCCCCAGGGCGCCTACCTCTTCGACCTCGTCGCCGACCCCGGCGAGCGACGCAACCTCGCCGGCAGCGGCCACCCGAAAGAAGCCGAGCTGGCGGCGATCCTCGAGCGCTGGCTGGCCGATCGCCAGCCCGGCGACGCGCCCCTGCCGGTGGAGCTCAGCGACGAGGAGCGCCGGCGACTCGAAGCTCTGGGTTACGGCCGCTGATCCCCCTGCTGGCGGATCCACGCCGCGAAGCCGGCGTCGAGTTGACGCCACGAGCGGCCGAGCTTGCGGCGCAGGCGCTCGGCGGTGGGCGCCTCGCCGGCGGCGACGTCGTCGAGGAAGGCGCGCAGGGCGGCGGCCTGGCGGCGCTCTTCGCCGTCGAGGAGATAGCGCAGGAAGGCGCCGCTCACGGCGTAGTGAAGGGATTGGCGGTCGCTGCGCATGAATCCCCCCCAGTCGAGAGCGAGCACCGTCTCGACGGAGGGCAGGCGACGGCGGCCGAGGGCCAGCTGCAGCTCGTGCAGGGCGGCCAGCCCGCCGAGATAGGTGATGCGCTGGCCGACCTCGAAACGACGGCCGCCGATCTCCCGCGGGTAGAGCCGGCCGCCGGCGTCGATGCGCGACGAGGCCAGGCACTCGGCCACCCCCTCCTCCAACCACGGGGGCAGCGCCGGCCCCAGGGCGCGGCGGTTGATCAGGTGGGTGAGCTCGTGGACGAAGGTGGCGGTGACCTGGGTCAGATCGCCGCCGGCGGCGAGGGCGGCGATGCCCCGACCGCTGTGCCCGGCGGCGCGCAGGCCGACGAGCTCCTCGGTCTGCTCCTGGAAGCGGCGGTAGGCGGCCGCGGTGCGGAAGAGCACCACCGCCGCCCGCGGCTCCCCCTGGGGCTTGCGACCGAAGCGGATGGCGTAGATCGCGTCGAGCCTCCGCGCCAGGGCCTCGAGGCGCCGCAGGAGCAGATCATTGTCGACGTCGGTGTAGAGGGCGTAGGGACCGAGGGCGACCCGGCGCTCGCCGTCCAGAAGGGCGCGGGCGGCGGCCAGGCGCTCGGGGTCGGGCGGCTGGGGCTCGAGAGGCCGCGGCGGCTCGGGGTCGCGGCCCATCGGCGGCTCGCCGCGCGCCAGCCGCTCGCTGTAGACCCACCCCCGGCGGCCGCGGAAGCGCACCCGCGCCCAGCCCCCGCGCACCTCGCTGGCGTCGAGGTTGGCGTAGGCGTCGAAGCGCGCCAGCACCTTCGCATCCTCCGCCGGCCTGGCCCGCAGCTCCATGCCGGGCTCGACCCACACCAGGTCGCGGTCGGTGAGGGGAGGCGGCTCGACGACGACGACCTCGGGCGCCTCCTCCGCCGGCGGCTCCCCCTCCTCCGCCGGCGGAGGAGGCGGCAGATAGTAGGCCTGGAAACGCGCCACCCAGGGTCCGACGTAGGGCCAGGTCGCCGCCCGGTGGACCAGCGGGTGGTCGGGGAAATTCGTCGCCCAGGTGGCGACCAGGACCAGCGCCAGGAAGAGCGCCCCCAGCAGCTTGATCAGCCCGTCGCCCAGCCGCCGTCGCCTTCTCATCCTCATGCCTCCGGGCTTGCAATTCTCGCATCCTGCCGTAGAGTGTGCCCACGATGAGCTTCGAGCGACTCATCCCTGGAGACCGACCTCCGCCGGTCACGTCAAAGCGATGCCAGGACGTCTCGACGGCTGACGCCCTTATGGCGAGCGACGGCGCGCAAGATGGCGTTCAAGGTACCGATGCGCAATGTGGGATGCAGAGGTATCGCGATGCGATGATGGGAAGGATCGTCTGTTTCCCCGGCGTGACTACCGACCTGATTCGCTCGACGATATCCCCAAGACTGACAGAGCGCCTTGACCAAGGTGGTACCGCCGAGATCGCGCGGTAGCTTCATGCGACGGCGACGACCTCGTCGCGGACCAGGTGCAGGCGAATCGCCGGCGGGGGGGTGCGATCGAAGTAGAAGGCCTGGACCGCCTCCTTGACGTTCTGGCGTAGCTCTTCCCAGCTGTCCGCCTGGGTGACGATGCTCTCGCCGAGGCATTCGGCAACGAAGCCGCCGTCCGCTTCCTGGGTGACTTCAAAAACAAGCTCGTTCATGATCCTCCAGTATAGCCCGTCGCTCGACGGCGGGGGCATCCGCGCCCGGTCGATTCCGGCTCAGGTCTTCGTAAGCCGTTGACCGAAAAAGATTTGTGAAGACCCTGGCACCTGACGTGGCCGCACCTGGCGCGGCCCCTGACGCGGGCGCCGGCAGATCCGACCCACGAAGGCAGGGGGACCCGGCGCGGGCAGATCAGCCCGTCGCCCAGCCGCCGTCGTCTTCTCATCCTCGTGCCTCCGGGCTTGCAATTCTCCCATCCTGCCGTAGAGTGTGCCCACGATGAGCTTCGAGCAATTCACCGGCACCGACACCTACCTGGCCTCCGCCGAGCTGCGCGACGCGGTCAACGTCGCCATCGCCCTCGAGCGGCCGCTCCTGATCCGCGGCGAGCCCGGCACCGGCAAGACCATGCTCGCCGAGGCGATCGCCGAGGATCTGGGGCTCGAGCTGCTGACCTGGAACGTCAAGTCGACCAGCAAGGCCCGCGACGGGCTCTACGTCTACGACACGGTCCAGCGCTTGAACGACGCCCGCTTCGGCGACCGCGACGTCTCCGACATCCGGCGCTACATCAAGCTCGGCCCTCTCGGCCGGGCCTTCAGCGAGCCGCGCCGGGTCGTGCTCCTGATCGACGAGATCGACAAGGCGGACATGGAGTTCCCCAACGACCTGCTGCACGAGCTCGACCGCATGAGCTTCATGATCGACGAGACCGGCGAGACCGTCACCGCCCGCAAACGGCCGATCGTCGTCATCACCTCGAACAACGAAAAAGAGCTGCCCGACGCCTTCCTGCGGCGCTGCGTCTTCCACTACATCGCCTTCCCCGACGAAGAGCTGATGGCCGACATCGTCCGCGTCCACCACCCGGATCTCGAGGCCGCCCTGCTGCGTCAGGTGCTGATCGCCTTCTACTGGCTGCGCGATCAACCCGAGGTGCGCAAACGCCCCTCGACCAGCGAGCTCATCGACTGGATCGCCGCCCTGCGCCAGGCCGGCATCGCCGCCGAGCGCATGGAGGAAGAGCTGCCCTTCCTCGGCGTCCTGCTCAAACGCGAGCAGGACTTCGAAGCCGTCAACCAGCGCCAAGTCCGGCGCCGCGTCGGACGGGTGAACTAGCCGAAACCGACTCACACGAAACAACTTGCGAAGACCGTGGCACCGGACGGGCCGGGCGACGAGCGAGGCGGCGCCTCAGCCGGCGCTCGCCTCGGCCTGGCGGTGGCGCCCCAGGGCGCGGTCGAGGTGGAGGCGGATCTTGCGGTCGTGCTCTCGGGCCAGGGCCTGCTCGAGGGCCGGCAGGGCGCGGGGGTCGGGCGGCATGAGGGCGAGCATGGCGGCGGCCATCTTGCGCACCCGCAGGCTGGGGTCGTTCTCCAGCCGCTCGACGAGGAGAGGCACGGCGTCGATCGGGTTCTGGTAGGGCTTGCAGTGGTCGCAGGACAGGGAGTGGACGGCCCACAGCCGCACCTTGCTCGCCGGATCGTGGAGCAGGGGGAGGAGGCTCTCCAAGGCTTCGCCGCTGGCGTCGCCGTGGCGGTCGAGGCAGATCGCGCACCAGTGGCGGACGTGCCAGTTCTCATGCTCGAGGCCGGCACGGATCGCCGGCAGAGCCGCCGCGCCCAGGGCTTGGAGCGCCACCAGCGCCGGGTAGCGCTGCGCCTTTTCGACGAAGGCAGCGACCAGGGCGTAGGGATCATTCATCGCATCGGTGGACATGGGCTCCAACCTTTCGGCGGGCCGAGGACGATACCACATCCCTGGGATCGGTCCATCGACTGCGGCTGCGATTCCCTGCCGCCGGGGCACCTTCGGCGGCGCCCGCCCTGGTAGACTGGCCGTCGTGAGCCCAGACGAAAGTGAAGTGACCGCCCTCCTCGAGCGCTGGAGCGAGGGCGACGCGGACGCCTTGGGCGAGCTCATCCCCGTGGTCTTCGACCAGGTCCGCGACCTCGCCCACCGCCACCTGGCGCGCGAGGCCCCCGGCCACACCTGGCAGACCACCGAGCTGGTGCACGAGGTCTACCTGCGGCTGGTGGATCGGCGGCAGGTTCAGTGGCAGAACCGGGCGCAGTTCTTCGGCTACCTGGCCGAGGTGATGCGCCGCCTGCTGATCGACCACGCCCGGCGGCGCCTGCGCGAGAAGCGCGGCAGCGGCGTCCGACCGCTGCCCCTCGACGACGTCTTCGGTCTGGCGGAGAAACGGCCGCCGGAGCTCCTCGCCCTCGACGACGCCCTCGCCGGCCTGGCGCACATCGACCCCCGCCAGAGCCGCATCGTCGAGCTGCGCTTCTTCATCGGCCTCACCCTGCAGCAGATCGCCGACGTCCTCGGCGTCTCCCTGGCGACGGTCAACCGCGACTGGCGCAGCGCCCGCATGTGGCTCCTGCGCCAGCTCGCCGCCGGCTCCGATTGAGACGAATGATGGGCGGACGGCGCGTTTTCTGATGAGGTGATGGGGAGGTGATGGTGGACGCCAGCCGTTGGTCAACGATCCGGGAGGTGCTCGACGCGGCGGTCGAGCTCGAGGGCGAGGCGCGCGCCGCCTACCTCGAGCGCGCCTGCGCCGGCGATGGCGAGCTGCACACCGAGATCGAGTCCCTCCTCGCCTTCGACGCCCGCACCGAGACCTTCATCGACCAGCCGATCTTCGACGTCAACCGCCCCGACGCCCGTCTCGGCCGCCGCGCCGGCCCCTACCGCATCGTCCGCCTGCTCGGCCGCGGCGGCATGGGGGACGTCTACCTGGCGGCGCGCGAGGACGACTTCACCAAGCGCGTCGCGCTCAAGCTGATCCGCCGCGGCAAGGCGAGCCCGGAGGTCATCCGCCGCTTCCACGAAGAGCGCCAGATCCTCGCCGAGCTCGAGCATCCGTCGATCGCCCGCCTGCTCGACGGCGGTACCGACGAGGGCGGCAATCCCTACCTGGTGATGGAGCTGGTCGAGGGCCGGCGTCTCGATCGCTACTGCGACGAGCAGCGTCTCGACGTCGGCGCCCGCCTGGCCCTCTACCGCCGCGTCTGCGAGGCGGTGGAAGAGGCCCACCGCCATCTGGTGGTGCACCGCGACCTCAAGCCGTCGAACATCCTGGTCGCCGCCGACGGCACCCCCAAGCTCCTCGACTTCGGCATCGCCAAGCTGCTCGACGGCGCCGCCGGCGAGGCGGCGGCGAACGGCCATCGCGGACCGATGAGCCCGCGCTACGCCAGCCCGGAGCAGGTTCGCGGCGGGCGCATCACCACCGCCAGCGACGTCTACGCCCTCGGCGTCCTGCTCTACGAGCTCCTCGCCGGCCGCGATCCCTACGACGCCGAGAACCTCACCCGCCCGCAACTGGTCGAGGCGATCGCGCACGACACGCCGCCGCCGCCGAGCGCCGCCGCCGCCGAGGCGCCAGCGACGGCCTGTCATGCCCGCGCCACGACCCGGCGGCGCTTGCGCCGGCGCCTCAGGGGCGATCTCGACGCCATCGTCATGAAGGCGATCGCCAAGTCGCCGCAGCAGCGCTACGGCTCGGTGGCGCAGCTGATCGAAGACCTCGACCGCCATCGCGACGCCTACCCGGTGCGCGCTCGCCGGGGCGGCCTGCTCTACCGCGCCGGCAGGTACCTGCGCCGTCACCATCGGCCGTTGGCCGCCGGCCTGCTGCTGCTGGCACTCGCCGCCCTCACCCTGGTGACGCGGCAGACCCAGCAGCAGGCGATGCGCGAACGGCAGCGGGCGGCGGCGGTGTCGACCATCATCGAGGATCTGCTGTGGGCGTCGAGCCCGGACTCCACCGCCGGCGCCGAGCTGACCGTACGCGAGGTCTTGGAGCGCAGCGAAGAGCGGTTGACCGCGGTCGACAATGAGCCCACCCTGCAGGCGGCGCTCACCGCCATCATCGGCCGCGTCTACCAGAAGCTCGGGCAGCTGGAGCGGGCCGAGGCCCTGTTGCGCCAGGCCCTCGAGCTGCAGCGCCGCTACGATCCGAAGGACGACGTCAACCTGGCGCGGCGGGCCAACGAGCTCGCCGCGGTACTGCACGAGGAGGGCGACCGCGCGGCGGCCGAGCCCCTCTACCGCGAGGCCCTCGAGCGCATCGGCGGCTGCAGCTCCGCCGACCCGGACGCCTTCCTGATCGCCAACAACCTCGCCTCCCTGCGCGCCGAGCGTCGCGACTTCGCCGAGGCGGAAGCGCTCTACCGCTGCGCCCTGGACTTGGGGCGACGAGCCCACGGGGAGGGCTATCCGCTCCTCACCAAGCCTTTGGGCGGCCTCGCCGGGCTGCGCTACCGGCAAGGCGATCTGGCGGAGGCCGAGAGCCTCTTCCGCCAGGTGCTCGCCATCCGCCGGGCGCGCTACGGCGCCGGCGACACCAGCGTAGCCAACGCCCTCAACAATCTCGGCGTGGTGCTCGCCGAACGGGGAGCGTTGGAGGAGGCCGCGGCGGCGTTGCGCGAAGCGGTCGAGATCCGCGCCCGGATGCTCTCCGGCGACCACCCCCACCTGGCCAACAGCCGCAAGAACCTGGCCCGCGTCCTCACCGAGCTCGGGGCGGCCGAGGAGGCGGAGAGTCTGGCGCGGCAGGCCCTCGACGCCCTGCACCGGAGGACGCCGGACGACCGCGGCGCCATCGCCGACGCCGAGAGCGTCGTCGGCGGCGCGCTGGTGGCCCTCGGGCGCTACGGCGAAGCGGAGCGGCTGCTGCTGGCGAGCTATCCCGTCCTCGTCGCCGCGCGCGGCGGCGATTCGTCCTACGCCCGCGCCGCCCGCGCCCGTCTGGTCGAGCTCTACGAGCGCTGGGGCCGGCCGCAGGACGCCGCTCCCTACCGCGCCACGCCCCCCGGCTGAATCACCGCAGGCAAAAACGGGTGGCCGGCGAACCGGCCACCCGCGCGGTCGGTAAGCCCCGACTGGATCACAGCTCGGGGTCGACGCCGGTGGTGTGCTTGCGCTCGTCGTCGGTGCTGGTGGTCTGCGAGTTGGCGTCGCTCGCCACCACGCCGGCCAGGGGCTGGCCGATCGGCTCGAGATTGCTCTCCTGACGGCGGCGGATCTGGGACTCGGTGGGATCGTACATCGTCAACCTCCTTGCATGGTCGGATCGGGTCGGCACCGGGCGGGTCGTCGCTCGGGCCGTTGCCCTTCATCCAACAGAAGTGCAAGGGGGAGTCGAAACGGCTAAGCGGGGTGAAAAAAGGGTGGCACCTGGACCGTTCCACCGCGGACAAGAGGGGGCACCACGGAACCTTCCACGTCGGCGCCCTCACCGCCTCACCGCCGGCAGCAGCCGTGGAGGCGAGAACCATGGATCGTCGACCCGGACAAAAGGCTGGCACCCGCGCTACAGTCGGGCCATGCTCAGCCTCCGTTACGACCGCGGCACGCTGGTGGTCGAGCCCGGGGACGACGGCCTGCCGCCGGGCCTGGTCCTTCCCGGCTGTGCCTTCGATCGCCGGGTAGGGTGCCTCCGCGCCCCGGCTTGGCGCTATCGCGAGGTGGTGACGGCGCTTCACCGGGCGAAGATCCCCTACGACGACCGGGCGCGGGCCTACGAGGTGCTGGAGCTCGCCTCGCGCCTGGTGCGCCGGCCTTTCCCCCATCAGAGCGAGGCGGTGGAGGCGTGGTGGCAGGGCGGACGGCGCGGGGTGGTGGTGCTGCCCACCGGCTCGGGCAAGACCCACGTCGCGCAGCTGATCATGGAGCGCCTCGGCCGCAGCACCCTGGTGGTGACGCCGACCCTCGACCTCATGCAGCAGTGGTACGGCGTCCTGAGCACCGCCTTCGACCTCGAGATCGGCCTCATCGGCGGCGGCTCCTACGAGCCGCGGCCGATCACCGTCACCACCTACGACTCGGCCCACATCCACGCCGAGCGCCTCGGCGACCGCTTCGCCCTGCTGGTCTTCGACGAATGCCATCACCTGCCCGGCCCGGCCTACGCCGCCGCCGCCGAGCTCTCCCTCGCCCCCTTCCGCCTCGGCCTCACCGCCACCCCGGAGCGCGAGGACGGCGGCGAATGGCGCCTCGAGCGGCTGATCGGGCCGACGGTCTACCGGCGGGAGATCAAGGAGCTCTCCGGCGACTACCTGGCGGACTACGAGACCGTCACCCTGCGGGTCCGCCTGTCCGACGCCGAGCGCCAGGAGTACGAACGCGAGCGGTCGATCTACCGCGACTTCGTCGAGCGCAGCGGCATCCGCTGGGGCCGTCGCGGCTGGCAGCAGTTCCTGATGCTGACCTCGGCCAGCGAAGCCGGCCGGCGGGCCTTCCTCGCCTACCGCCGGCAGCGGGCGATCGCCCAGGCCCCGGACGCCAAGCTGCGCCTCCTGGAGCAGCTCCTCGCCCGCCACCGCCACGACCGGGCGCTGGTCTTCACCCACGACAACGCCACCGTCTACGCCATCTCGCGGCGCTTCCTGATCCCCGCCATCACCCACCAGACCAAGGTCAAGGAACGCCACCGGATCCTCAGCCGCTTCAACGACGGCGACTACCCCTTCGTGGTTACCTCGCGGGTGCTGAACGAGGGGGTCGACGTGCCGGCGGCCAACGTCGGCATCGTGCTCTCGGGCAGCGGCACGGTGCGCGAGCACGTCCAGCGCCTGGGGCGCATCCTGCGGCGCAAGGAGGGCAAGCGCGCCGTGCTCTACGAGGTGGTCGCCGAAGATACCGCCGAGGAGTACACCAGCGAGCGCCGGCGCCAGCACGATGCTTACCGCTGACCTGATCCAGACCCGGGTCTACAAGGGCGAGGTCCGGCCGCGCTACGTCGACCCCGCCGACCCCGAGCGTCTGGCCCTCGCCGGTCAGCTCATCGACCTCTTCAAAGCCCACGTCGGCGCACCGCGCCACGCCCTCGAGGAGGAGCTCCAAGCCCTCCTCGGTACCGGCACCGCCTTCCTCTTCCACCGCGCCCTGGCCAAGCTGCTGCGCGACCGCTGCCGCTTCGAAACCCGCTCGCCGGTGCCGCCGGAGGAGCTGCGACGCGCGGTCTTCAGCCGTGCCGCCGCGTGCTACCAGGCGCCGGAGGACGACTCCGGGCGGCGCTTCCGTCTCGCGCGCGACGCCATCCTCGCCGCCGCGGCCGAAGACCTCGAGCTGACGCCGCAGCAGGTGGAGCAGGGGCTCTACGCCGACCTCAAGGACGAGCAGGTGCTGGAGGAGTTCAGGCCCTGCACCCCGCGCTGGCTCCTCGACCGCTACAACGTCGCCCTCGCCCAGGGGGTGCTCTATCGGGCGGTCGCGCTGACCGTCGAGGTCGGCGGCCAGAGCGCCGCCCGCTACCGGGCGCTCTTCCGCAAGATCAAGTTCTTCCAGCTCATGCACCGCGTCGAGCGGCTCGACGACGGCTACCGCATCCACCTCGACGGCCCCCTGTCGGTGCTCAAGGCGAGCGGCCGCTACGGCCTGCAGATGGCGAGTTTCCTGCCCACCCTTTTGCACTTCGACGGCTGGCGCCTCGAGGCCGAGCTGCGCTGGACCCGGGCCCGACGCAAGCGCGTCTTCCGCCTCAAGGCGGAAGAGGGCCTCCACCCCCACAACCGGCTGACCGGCGTCTGGCAGCCGGAGGAGCTGCGCTGGCTGCCCGAGCGCTTCGCCGAGCTGGGCTCGGCGTGGAACGTCTCCACCGACGCCGAGCTCGTCGACCTCGGCGGCGAAGGGGTGCTGGTGCCGGACTTCGTCTTCGCCCACCCGAACGGCGTCAAGGTGCTGATGGAGGTCTTCGGTTTCTGGAATCGCGGGGCGGTGCGCTCGCGCCTGCAGCTGCTGCGGCGGCACGGACCGAAGAACCTGATCCTCGCGCTGTCGAAGCGCCTGGCGGCAGCCGAGGACGATCTCGACGAGCTGCCGGGGGAGATCTACGTCTTCCGCACCACCCCGCTGCCGCGGCAGGTGCTCAAGCGCCTCGAGGCCTTTCTCTGAACGCCGACACAGAAGGGGCCGCAACGGCGCGTCGAAAGGTGAGATCATGCGCGAAACCGACGTGACCGAGCTGCTCCACGCCTGGCGTGCCGGCGACCAGGCCGCCCTCACCCGCCTTCTGCCGCGGGTCTACGAAGACCTGCGCCGGCTCGCCGGCCGCCACCTGGCGCGGGAGCGCGCCGGCCACACCCTGCAGCCGACGGCGCTGGTCAACGAGTGCTATCTGGAGCTCCTCGACCAGAACCGCGTCGACTGGCAGGACCGCGCCCACTTCCTCGCCATCGCCGCCCGCACCATGCGCCGCATCCTGATCGCCCACGCGCGAAAACGCCGGGCGATGAAACGCGGCGGGGGCGTTTTGCCCCTAACCCTGGACGAGGCCCTTGAGGTGGCGGGTGGACGCCGCCTCGACCTGCTCGCTCTCGACGACGCCCTGCGCGCCCTCGAAGCGTTGTCGCCACGCCAGAGCCAGGTCGTCGAGCTGCGCTTCTTCGGCGGCCTGACCATCCCCGAGACCGCCGCCGTGCTCGGCGTCTCCCCGGCGACGGTCAAGAACGACTGGCAGATGGCCCGGGCCTGGCTCTTCAACGAGCTGCGAAAGGGGTGACGACATGAACCTGGATCACCGCGCCTACCAGCGCCTGCAAGCCCTCTTCGAAGGCGCCGTAGCGTGCCCGCCGGAGGAGCTGAAGCGTTTCGTCGACGAGCAGTGCGGCGGCGACCTCGAGCTGCGCCGCGAGCTCGAGCAGCTGCTCGCCGCCCACCGCCAGGCGGAGAACTTCCTCGAGCTGCCGGCGGGGGAGACCGCCCCCCCCTCCGGCCCGCTCCTCGCTTCCGGCCAGCGCCTCGGCCCCTACCGCCTGCTGCGTCCGCTGGGACGGGGCGGCATGGGCAGCGTCTACCTGGCGCAGCGCGAAGACGAGGCCTTCCGCAAGCGGGTGGCGATCAAGCTGCTGCGCGGCGATCTGCCGTCGGAGCAACTGCTGCGTCATTTCCGCGCCGAGCGCCAGATCCTCGCCGCCCTCGACCACCCGGCGATCGCCCGCCTGCTCGACGGCGGCACGACGCCGGACGGCCTTCCCTACTTCGTCATGGAGTACGTCGAGGGCCAGCCGATCGACGCCTATTGCGAGCAGCGCGGCCTCGGCGTCGAGGCGCGCCTGCGGCTTTTCATCGCGGTATGCGAGGCGGTGCAGTTCGCCCATCGCAACCTGGTGGTGCACCGCGACCTCAAGCCGTCGAACATCCTGGTGACGGCGGGGGGCGAGATCAAGCTGCTCGACTTCGGCATCGCCAAGCTGCTCAATCCCGAGCTCGCCTCCGCCACCCTCGCCTCGACCGTCTCCCTGCGCCTGATGACCCCCAGCTACGCCAGTCCGGAGCAGGTGCGGGGCGAGCCGATCTCCACCGCCAGCGACGTCTACTCCCTCGGCGTGCTGCTCTACGAGTTGCTCACCGGGCGCAAGCCCTACCGCCTGAACGGCACCTCGCAGATCGCCATCGAGCGCGCGATCTGCGAACAGGACCCGGTACCGCCCAGCACCGTGGTGCGCACCACCCGCGAGGACGACGGCAGGGGGGAGCCGGCGCCGCGCCGCCGCGGCGACCCGGCGCGCAAGCTCGAGCGGCGCCTGGCCGGGGACCTCGACAACATCGTCCTCAAGGCCCTGCGCAAGGAGCCCGAGCGGCGGTACGGCTCCGCCGAGCAGCTGGCACAGGACGTCGACCGTCACCTGCGCGGCTTCCCGGTCAGCGCCCGTCCGGCCACCCCGCTCTACCACTGGGGGCGCTTCCTGCGCCGCAACCGCTGGCGGGTCGCCGTGGCGGCGGTCTTCGCCCTCGTCTGCCTCGGCCTCGGCGCGGCGGTGATCGGCCAGTGGCAGCGCGCCGAGCGCCAGGCCCGGGCCAGCCGTCAGACCCTCGACTTCGTCGTCGGCCTGTTCACCGACGCCGACCCCTTCGCCGGCGACGGCCAGGGACCGGAGATGACCGTCCGCCAGCTGCTCGAGCGCGGCGTCGACCGCCTCGACGAGCTCGAGGAGCAGCCCGAGATCCGCGCCGAGCTGCTCTACACCGTCGGCTCGGTCTACCACAGCATCGGCCTCCTCGACCGCGCCGATCCCCTCCTCCTCCAGGCCCTGGCGCTGCGCCGGGAGCTCTTCGGCGCCGCCCACCCGGCGGTGGCCGACAGCCTCGACGAGCTCGCCCGCCTGCGCTACAGCCAGGGCCGCTACGACGAGGCCGTCGCTCTCCACCGCCGGGGCCTCGAGCTGCGGCGGCGCAGCGGCCGGCCCCTCGAGATCGCCGCCAGCGAGACCGGGCTGGCCGTGGCGCTGACGGCGGCGGGGGACCTGGCCGGCGCCGAGGCGCAGCAACGCGCCGCCCTCCAAACCTACGACCGCCGGCCCGGCGCCGATCCGCTGGCCGATGCCGGGGCGCGCCACAACCTGGCCCGGCTGCTGGAGAAGCGCGGCGAGTACGGCGAGGCGGAGAGCCTGCTGCGCCGCACCCTCGACGCTTACCGCCGCCAGCTCGGCAACGGCCATCCCGAGGTCGCCCGGATCGAGATCGACCTCGGCCGACTGCTCACCGAAGCCGGCGTCTACGACGACGCCGAAGAGCTGCTGCGCCGCGGCTCGGCCGCCCTGCGCCGCGCCCTGGGGGACGACAACCTCTACACCGCCACCGGCGTCTACGAATTGGCCGGCCTGCTGCGCCATCGCGGCGACGTCGGCGAGGCGGAGCCCCTCTACCGCCAGGTGCTGGCCACCTACCGCCGCCAGCGGGGGGACGACAACCTCTACGTCGCGCCGGTACTGATCAACCTCGGCCGGCTGCTCGTCGCCCGCGGCGCCTACGACGACGCCGAGCCCTTGCTGCGCCAGGCCCTCGCGTCCTACCGCCGGGAGCTGGGACCGGAGCATCCCCACGTCGCCACCACCCTCCACGAGCTGGCCCTCCTCGCCGCCGCCCGCGGCGACCTCCCCGCCGCCGAGGATCTCTGCCGCCAGGCCCTGGAGCTGCGTCGTGCGCGGCTGGGGGAGAACCATCCGCGCGTCGCCGACAGCCTCGACGCCCTGGGCAGCATCCGCCGCCGGGCCGGGGATCCCGAGGCCGCGTCCGAGCTCCACCGGCAGGCCTTCGAGATCTACCGTCGCAAGCTCGGCGACGAGCATCCGCGGATCGGCAGGTGCCTCCTCCACCTGGCCCAGGCCGCCCTCGATCGCGGCGACGACGCGGCCGCGGCGAGCGCCGCCCGGCAAGCCTTGGACCTCCTCCATCGCCAGGCCCCCGGGCACTGGCGCGTCGCCGTCGCCGAATGCGTCCTCGGCACCGCCCTCGCCGGCCAGGGCCACCGGCGGGAGGCCGTGCCCCTCCTGCGCCGCGCCCACGACGTTCTCCGGCAACGCCTCGGCGAACGCGCCGCCGCCACCCGCGAGGCGGAAGCGCGCCTGCGCTCGTACTCCTGAGGCGCCGCCGGCGCCCTACCGCGCCGCGCGTCGTCCTCTTCGGCGGCCGCCGGCAGCACCAAGCCGTCGCCCCTGGCGACGCCTTCCCCTGCATGAGCTCTACGGCGCCGCCGGCCAGCCCCGTATTCGCGCGTCGGACTCACGAGCTGCTGAACGAAGAAGCCTC
>RFGL01000259.1 GCA_003697015.1 Acidobacteriota bacterium
GGTCAGGGCCCGGCCGGCGAGGTCGGGCGGGCGGCGGGCGGCGCCGCCCCGGCGCAGAATCCGCCCGCCCTCGGCGAGGAGCTCGTCGGCGCGGCGGGCGAAGCGCCGGCCGATGGCGGCGAGGTGCTCGCGCTCGGCGGCGTAGCGCCGCCGCAGGCCGTCGACGAGCTGCGGCAGGCGGTCGGCCTGGTCGAGGTCGAGGGCCAGCTGCGGGCGCTCGAGCTCGGCGAGAAAACGGCGGCACTTGGGATCGTAGGCGATGCCGACCGCCGGCACCCCCATCTGAGCGGCGAAGATCAGGCTGTGGAGGCGCATGCCGGCGACGATCTCGGCGTCGCGGCCGGCGGCGGCGTCGAAGGCCTTGGGGCAGGGGTCGAAGAAGTCGTGGAGGACGATCCAGTCCTCGGGACCGAAGGACCAGGGACGAAGCTCGGCGGTCGCCGACCGGCGCGCCGCGTCGACCCACGCCTCGGGCCGCCACGGCCGCCGCCGCCAGCGGCGCAGGTTGAGGGCCACCACCCCCGGCCGCGGCTCGCCGGCGGCGGGCAGGGGGTCGGCCCAGGTGACGTCGGGGCCGACGACGATCGCCGGGTGGTCGCCGAGCAGGCGTTTGGACTCCCGGTCGCGGACCCAGAGGAAGTCGCAGCGCTCGACCAGGGCGGCGCTGGCGGCGCGCATCTCCGGCGTCACCTCCTCGACCCCCAGGCCGAGGGCGACGATCGGCACGTGGACGCCCCGGCACCAGCGGTGAAACTCCCGCGCCAGGCGGTTGCGCGGCTGCCACACGCCGGCGGTCAACACCACGGCGTCGAAGTAGTTGACCACTTCCGGCGGCAGGGGGGTGAAGGGTAGGAAGCTCGGATGACAGCCGCTCAGGCGGCGGGTCAGCACCTCGGCGATGCGGTCGTCGCCGCCATTCTGCCGGCCGAACCAGCCGAGGACGCACGGTCGCATGGCTCAGCCCCCCCTCCGTGTAGGGCTGGCGGCGATCGCCGGCCGGGGCGTGGCGGAAGGTCGCATCGCCTCAGCTCCCCCCCGCCCCGATCAGGTCGTCGAGGCGGGCGGCGAAGGCCGCTTCGCCGAAGCGCTCGACGGCACTGGCGCGGGCCTTCTCGGCCATCGCCCGCCGCCGGGCGTCGTCCCGCACCAGGGTGAAGGTGTGGCGGACCAGCTCGTCCGGAGTCAGCCAGGTGAACCCCTCCCCGGGGCGTACGATCTCCGCCTGACCGCCGCGGCCGAAGACCACCGGCACGCAGCCGGCGGTCATCGCCTCGGCGGTGACGATGCCGAAGTGCTCGAGGGCGTGGGGGGCGCGCTCGGCGTCGGCGCCGAGGCCGGTGGCGTGCCAGAAGATCGACGACCGGCCGTAGAGCCGCGCCAGGTCCCCGGCGTCGAGGTCGAGGTGCAGGCGGACGTCGTACCCCCGCGCCTCGCGCCGCACCGCCGCGAGGTAGGCCGGGTCCTCGACGATGCCCGCCAGATGGAGGGGCCAGCCGTCCAGGCCCTGCGCCACCATCGCCTTGTAGGCCCGCACCAGCTCGAGCTGACGTTTGCTGCGCTCGCCGCCGGTGAAGCGGCCGGCGGCGAGGATCGACGGCTCCTTGGCCGCCGGCGCGCATTCCTGCACCGAAGGATAGAAGACCCCGGCGCCGACGCCCCAATAGCGCTCGATCCAGCCGCGGGTGAAAGCGGAGTTGGCGACGATGCGGTCGTAGGCCGCCAGCCGGCGGCGCCAGAAGAGCGCCCGCGGCTCGACGTCGAAGGGGAATTCGGTGAACAGGATCGAGCGCCGTGCCAGGGAGATCGGCGGGATGTGCGGCGACTGCATCCACAGCAGGTCGAAGCGGCGGCTCAAGCGGCAGAAGGCGAGGTGGCGGGCGCGGTCGTAGAGCGCCCGCCGCCAGCGACCCCGCGGTCGCCCGGCGGCGGGCCACAGGCGCACCTCGAGGTCCGCCAGGGGAATGCCGAAACGCTGCTCGATGCGCTCGAGCTCGAGGGGCCGGCCGGCCAGCACGGTGACCTGCCAGCCCCTGGCGGTGAGCAGGGACGCGATCATCGCCAGGGTCCGCCCCAGCCCGACGCCGAACGCGCCGAGGGCGATCGGCACCAGCAACGCCCTCATTTGACCACCCGCAGGCGGAAATAGATGGTCTGTACCGGGTACCAGTACATGAATCGTTTCTCGTACAAGGCCTTGTGGCGGTTGGCCAGCCGCAGCAACCAGCGATCGAGCCAGCCGGGGCGGTAGACCCACATCCAATCTTCGTAGTGGTTGTACCGCACGTCCTCCACCGCATAGCGTGCCGGCGAGTATTCGAACGCCTCGGCGGCGAAGTCGTCGGTGAAATATTTGAACGAGTTGGAGGTGAAGCCGCGGCGGTGGGTCGGGTCGGTCCACAGGTGATGGCTGGAGGCGAAGGGAGCGAAGATGCGCACCTCGGCGCCGGCGCGGCATACGCGATGGGTTTCCTCCATCACCGCCACCACGTCGTCGACGTGCTCGAGCACGCTGATCATGTAGACCAGGGTGAAGGCGTCGTCGGGCAGCGGCCAGGGCCGCCGGTCGAGGTCCCACCGCAGGTCGGCGGCGGTATGCTCCCCCAGGTCGACGCCGAAGGCGCCGGGGACTTTCTTCTTGCCGCAACCGAGGTGGAGTACCTCGGGGTAGCGTTTCATGGTCTGGGCGTCCTTTGCCTTCATCCTCGTGCGTCGCCCGCCGCCCGCATCGGCCCTCGATCTCCCCGCGGTCGCGCCGCGAGAACGCAGGGAGGGGCTCAGCCTCCGTGGACCGCGATGGCGCTCCGCAGCTCAGCGGCGTTGCCGGCGGGGACGGCGGCGGCGGCGAAGATGGCCCGGGCCAGGCGCCGGCCGGCGCCGCCGTCGACCTCGCCGCACCACAGCTCGACCAGGCGCCGGCGCGCCGCGCGCTCGCTTTCGGGATGGGCGAGGTAATGCTGCAGCGCCGCCACCAGGGCCCGCGGCGAGCGCGCCAGGCGCACGGCGCCGAGGTCGACCACCGTGCGGTAGTGGTCGAAGGTGTCGTAGTAGCGCTCGATGATCCGCCCCCAGCGCGGCTCGGGCCCGAGGTCGTAGGCGACGTTGATCGTCGGCCGGTCGCAGATCGCCGCCTCGAGGGTGATGGTCGAGGCGAGGTTGACCACCACGTCGGCGTGGCGGATGGTGCTCACCAGGCGGCGATTCTCCTCCGCCGTCGGGCAGAAGCGGTGCAGGGCGCCGGCGCCCGTGCCGGGGGCTTGCAGGCGCACCTCCGGCCCCAGGTCGAGGCCCTCGAAGCGCGTCCCCGGGTCGGCCGGGTGGAGACGGACGAGGAGCTGCGGGCGTTCGGGCAGGGCGGCGAGGTCGCGCGCCAGGCGGGCGACCGTCCGATGCTCGTAGGGCGCCAGCTGCGGGGTGGCGGTGGCGTAGAGCACCAGCGGCCGCCCGGGGTCGAGGTCGAGGCGCCGGCAGAGCTCGTCGCGGCTCCAGCACATCGCCTCATCCCGATACCAGTCGAAATGGGGCACGCCGACCGCCGCCAGGGGCCGGCCGGCGCTCTCCGGGTAGTAGCGCCGCAACTCCTCGAGCATGCGCTCGGACCAGGTGAGGTAGTGGTCGTAGACCGCCGGGTAGGCGCCTTTCGAGGTCAGGTTGTCCCACGAGTTGATCCACGCCGCGGTGGCGATCCCCAGATCCTGGGCGACGAGGACCGGCGGCAGCTCGACCGCCACGTGGGGCACGGTCGAGACCACCAGCCGCGGGGCGAGCCGGCGCAGCAGCGAGGCGTACCGCGCGGCTTCGGGGTAGTCGGCGAAGAAGGCCGTCCGCTCCGCTCGCCGCAGCCGTTCCAGCGAGCGCCGGCTGGCGCCGAGCACGGCGAGCAGGCGCAGGATCCACCAGCGGGCGAGCTTGCGGCCGCGGAGCTGGCGGCGCTGAAGCTGCTGGTTGATGCGCCGGGTTCCGGTGCGGCTGAGCCACAGGAAGTGGTGGTTGTGGCGCTCGTAGAAGCGGCCGAAGCGGCCGCGGTGGGGATCGAAGGCCGCGAGGGGCGCCGGATCGAGGTCGGGGAACTGCCGTCGCAGGCCGTCGCAGAGCCCCGCTGCCGCCAGCACGGAGACCCGCGCCCGCTCGGCGAGCGCCGGCAGGACGTCGGTCTGCAGGAAGGTGCGCACCCCCCAGCCGGTGCCGATCAGGAGCACGATCCGCGGGCGTTCGTCGCTCATGGCCGGTCGCTCCGTCGCAAGAGGCCCGCCAGCCGCCGCCGCAGGCGCCGCAAGGCCCCGGGCGGCGGGCCGGAGGGCTTCGTCCCCAGCTGGTGGGTGGCCTGGACCCAGCGGATCTCGTCGTAGAGCGCGCGGGCGAAGCCCGGATCGGCGGCGATCGGCTGCGGCGCCGCTTTGCGGCAGACGTAGTCGAGGTGAAAGACGGTCGACACGTTCAGGGCGACGACCTCGAAGCCGGCCCGCCGCAGGTAGAGGTCCATGGTCTCGCGGGTCAGGTAGTAGGGGTGGTCGGCGTGCAGGGCGGCGCTCAGCCGGTGGAGGGAACGCAGGACGGCGCGGAAGTCGACCGCGTCGACGAAGAAGAGGCCGTCGTCGGCCAACCAGTCGTGGATCCGCGCCAGCACGCCGCCGACGTCGAGCAGGTGGTCGACGGTCTGGCACAGGAGCACGACGTCGAAACGACGCGGTCCGGGATCGAAGTCCTCGACCTGGCATTCGGCGACCTCGAGCCCGCGGCGGCGGGCGGCGGCGGCCTCCGCCGGCGCCGGCTCGACGCAGGTCGCCCGCAGGCCGTAGCGCCGGGCGAAGTGCTCCGCCACCACCCCGGTCGAGGCGCCGACGTCGAGCAGGGTGCGTTCGCCGCCGTGCAGGCGCGGCCGGATCAGGCGCCGGTCGAGCTTGCGGGCGTAGGTTCGCTGGTCGGCTTCGAGACCGGCCGGATCGCTGCGGCGGCCGGTGTAGCGCTCGACCAACGGCCGGTAGGCGTCGCGATAGAAACGCCGGTAGGCGGCGGCGGAAGGGCGCGGGTCGAGGAAGACCAGTCCGCAGCCTTCGCACAGCACGGTGGTCACCTCGAGGGCGTAGCGGTCGCTGCGGGAGACGGCGGTGAAGCGCCGTCCGCCGCAGAGATTGCAGGCGCCGACGGGCTCGAGGTCGTCGTCGTCGAAGGCGAAGGGCCGCTCGTCGCGGGGCATCGGGCTCATGACGGCCGGCTCAGATTCCGAGGGCGAAGCGCGCCGCGTCGCTCCCGGCCGCGGCCGACCGGTGCGCCTCGACGGCGTAGCGACGGTCGAAGGGAGAGGCCGGCGGCACGAAGACCCAGGTGGCGAGGATCCGGGGGTGGAGGTAGGCCTGGCCACCGCGGTGCAGGCCGTGGGTATCGCAGAAGATCAGGGTGCCGGCGGGACCGGTACAGCACAGCCGATCGGCGGCCGGGATCCGTTCCTCCACGGCCCCCGGCGGGGGGTAGCTGGCGGAGAACGGATCCGGATTGGGCCATAGCTCCCGATAGGGACCGCGGGCGCTGCCGCGCACATACTCGAAGGGCCCGCCGTCGCGATCGACGTCTTCGCAGTAGAGGAAGACCTTGACCAGCTGCGCGTCCTCGGGATCACGATGCCAGCGCTGGGAGGCGACCGGCGCACGGTCGACCGCGGACGGGATGGTGTACCACACGTCGGCGTAGATCAGCCGCGACCACAGGCCGAGGTAGACGTTGACCGTGTCGAGTACCGCCGGATCGAGGCCGAATCGCAGCAGCGGATCGTCGGGCTGAAGGACCCCGCCACTCCGCTGCCGCTGGACGAGATACGACTCGCTGCCTGCCCCGCCGTCGCCCGCCGTCCGGCGGTAGCGCTCGACCTCCCGTGCCACCCTCGCGCTGCCGGCGAAGGCTCGGCCAGCGGCGCGCAGCTCCGGCCAAGTGGAAGCCAGGGCCGGCAGCTCGCCGGCCGGCAGGACGGCGATGCCGTCCGTCGACAGTCGATCGACCACGCGCCGCTGCACCTCGTCGAGCACGGGGGCCTGGCGGCGCAGGCGGCGCCGGCTCGGCGGATTGCGCAACACGCCGGCGTCGAGGTGGTACTTGAGCCGCCGCAGGGAACGCCGCCAGAAGGTTGGGCTCATCGCTGGGGTCCCCCGGGTCGAGCTGCCTCTTCCCGCGCCAGCAACCACCAGGTGGCGACCACCTGGCGATTGAGCCAGGAGCGCGTGCCGTGCCGCTCGAACAGCCGGCTTCCGGCCCGCGCGGCGAGGTCGAGCAGCTTGCCGGCGATGCGGCCGGCGAGGCCGCGGTCGGGCCAGCGCGGCGCCAGGGGGGCATGGCGATCGGCGAAATGGATCATCCGGGTGCAGCGGAAACCGCTGCCGGCGGCACGGTAGAGCACGAAGTCGATCGCTTCCTCGGTACAGAAGGACCAGCGATGGGCGTCGCCGGGAGGTTCCGGCGGCAGGCCGTAGTTGGCGTAGGTCGGTGAGCCGTAGCTGATCGACGGCATGAACGCAGCCCAACAGTTGGGCAGGGCGATCAACGCCGTACCGCGGGCGATGCGGAACAGCTCGTCGCAGTAGAAGTGGGGATCGTAGAGATGCTCGAGCACGTCGGTGCAGATCACAAAGTCGGCGCAGCGATCCGCCAGCGGCAACGGCAGGCCGGAAAGCAGGTCGAAGCGCACGTCGGGATCGCCCCAGCGATCGATGCCGACGTAGGGACCGGGCACCAGCTCGCGCAGGTGCGCGCGGTCGCAGCCGACGTCGACGACCCGGCCGCTGGCGCAGGGTTCCGCGCAGGCCTCATAGACGTAGCGCTGGCGGCGCTGGCGGCCGGCGATCAGCGCCGCAGCGCGGATCTCGACCTCCATCCCCGGGTGGTGGCGCCGGTGGTCCAGCCGCGACCAGTCGACCGGCGCCAACAGGCCACCGGAAACCCGCTCCTGATGGCGTTCGATGCGCAGGCGGCTGGCGGGGTCGATCATCGTCCCGCGGGGCCGGCGGCCGTCGACGGCGCCAGGACCTCGAAGCTGTGGTCGGCCAGGAGCGGCCCGCAATCGGCGGGGATGCTCATGCCGGTGCCGTAGAAATCGCCGCCGGCGACGGTCAGCTCGCCGGCTTCGGCCACCAGATCCTCGATCTCGCGCTCGCTCTTGAGCCAGGCGTTCAAGCGGTAGGTGCCGGCGTTCAGGGGCAGGCGGGGGAGGTGGATGCGGATGGTGCCTTCCGGCCCCGGGAGCTGGGGGATCGGAAAGCCGCTCAGGTCGTTGATGCAGGTCAGCAGCGGGTCCCCCAGCAGGTTGGTCCAGCCCAGTCGCACCCGCACCTTGCGGATCGGCTGCGCGCCGCTGATGCGGTAGGCGAGGCAGATCGACGCCTCCCCGCCGCTGGTGAGGTGGACGGTTTCGGCGCCGCCGGACTCGGCCCAGATGCGGGTGAAGCGCACCCGGCCCCGCCCCGGCCGGCGCTGCGGGTCGCCGAGGGCGGCGCCGTCGTCCAGGGTGTGGCGCAGGTAGTGGTCGATGGCGGCGGCGGTCGGGCCGGCGAAGACGATGCGGCCGTGGTCGAGGACGACGCTGCGCTCGCACAGGCGCTCGACCGCCGACAGGTTGTGGCTGACGAAGAGCACCGTCCGGCCGCTCGCCGCCACCTCGCCCATCTTGCCCAGGCAGCGCTTGCGGAAGGCGGCGTCGCCCACCGCCAGCACCTCGTCGATGAGCAGGATCTCGGGCTCGAGGTGGGCGGCGACGGAGAAGGCGAGGCGCACGTGCATGCCCGAGGAATAGCGCTTGATCGGCGTGTCGATGAAGGTGCCGACCTCGGCGAAGTCGACGATCTCGTCGAATTTGCGGTCGATCTCGCCCTTCGACATGCCGAGGATGGTGCCGTTCAGATAGACGTTGTCGCGGCCGGTGAGGTCGGGGTGAAAGCCGGTGCCGACCTCCAGCAGGCTGGCGACCCGGCCGTGGATGACGGCCCGCCCGGCGGTCGGCTCGGTGATCCCCGAGAGGATCTTGAGCAGGGTCGACTTGCCGGCGCCGTTGGCGCCGATGATGCCCACCACCTCCCCCGCCGCGACCGCGAAGGTGACGTCGCGCAAGGCCCAGATGACGTCGGCGTCGTCGCCGGGGTCGAAGCGGCTCAGGCGGCGCAGGCGGCGCAGGTTGCTGAGCGGCGAGCCCAGCCACGACAGCACGGCGCCGCCGAAGGTGTCGTGCAGCTCCTCCGCCAGGCCGATGCGGTAGCGCTTGGCGAGGTGGTCGATCTCGATCGCGGGTCGGCTCATCGCGGGGCGGGGAGGATCAGAAGATGTCGGCGAAGAAGCGCTCGCGCTGGCGGAAGTAGAGCGCCCCCGACAGCCAGATCACCAGCGCCGAGATCGCCCCCGGCACGATCAGGTCCCAGGGCATCGGCCGGGCGCCGATCAACGCCGCGCGGAAGCCCTCGATCACCCCGGCCATCGGGTAGATGCCGTAGAGCAGGCGCAGGGTGGCGCCGTGCTCGGGGAACTTGTCGGCGATCAACGACGCCGGCCACACCACCGGCGCGGCGTACATCAGGATGGAGGACAGGAAGCCGAGCATGAACTTGACGTCGCGGTATTGGATCGCCATCGCCGACAGCCACATTCCCAGCCCCGAGGCGGTGAGCATCATCAGCAGCACGAGGAAGGGGAGGAAGGCGATGGCGGCGGTCGGCGCGATGCCGTAGAAGGCCATGATCACCCCGACCATCGACAGGGCGATGGCGAAGTCGACCAGGTTCGACAGCACCGGGTTCAGGGGGATGATCAGGCGCGGGAAGTAGACCTTCGACAGCAGGTTGTTGCCCACCAGGCTGCCGGTGGCGGCGGTGAGGGAGCTGGAGAAGTAGGTCCACGGCACCAGGGCGGCGTAGGAGAAGATCGGGTAGGGGATGCCGTCGCTGGGGATCTCCGCCAGCCGGCCGAAGACGACGGTGAAGACCACCATGGTGCTCAGCGGGCGGATGATCGCCCACAAAAAGCCCAGCACCGATTGCACGTAGCGCACCTTGACGTCGCGCCGGACGAGGAAATAGATCAGGTCGCGGTAGGCCCACAGCTCGCGCCAGTCGATCAGCTGGAAGCCGCGCTTGGGGGCGATGACGATGGTGCGGGGCTGGCTCATCAGCGGCTCTCGACGGGCGGGCGGAAGGGCTCGACGGCGCGACCGCACAGCAGTCCGGCGATGCGCTCGGCGGCGCGGCCGTCGCCGAAGGGGTTGGCGGCGCCGGCCATGCGCCGGTACGCCGCCCGATCGTGCCACAAGGCGAGCACCGCGTCGACGATCGCCGCCGGCTCGGTGCCCACCAGGCGGGCGCAGCCGGCGGCGATCGCCTCCGGCCGCTCGGTCTTGTCGCGCAGCACCACCACCGGCTTGTGCAGGCTCGGGGCCTCCTCCTGCACGCCGCCGGAGTCGCTGAGGACGAGGTAGGCGCTCCCCATCAGGGCGACGAAGGCGGGGTAGGGCAGGGGGGGGATCAGGCTGACCCGGGGGAGGCCGGCGAGGCGCGCCTCGAGGGCCTCCTTCACCCGCGGGTTGGGATGCACCGGCACCACCACCTCGAGCGCCTCCCCCAGCCGCTCGACCAAGCGGCGGATCGCCTCGCAGATCCCCTCCAGGCCGCGGCCGAAGCTCTCCCGCCGGTGGCTGGTCAGCACCAGCCGGCGGCGCCCCGGCGGCGGCGGCGGCAGGGGCGGGCGGGGGGCGCGGTCGAGGATCCA
>RFGL01000260.1 GCA_003697015.1 Acidobacteriota bacterium
CGCCGGCGGGACCGCGCGCCGGCGAAGAGCGCGGCGGGCGGCGTCGGCCGCCGGCCGCCGCCGCCGAGACCGCCCTGCCGTCCGACGCCATCGACGCCGACGCCGACCCCGACTCCGAAGGCCTCTACACCGGCGCCATCCCCCAGCATCCGGTGGAGACCACCGACCAGTCGTTCGACAACCTCGGCCTGTCGCCGCCGATCCTCGACACCGTCCGCGGCCTCGGCTTCGAGCACCCGACGCCGATCCAGGCGGCGGTCATCCCGGTGGCCCTCGCCGGCCGCGACCTGATCGGCCTGGCCGAGACCGGCTCGGGCAAGACCGCCGCCTTCGCCCTGCCCCTGGCCGAGCGCCTGACCCACGGCCGCGGCATCCGCGGCCTGATCCTCTGCCCGACGCGGGAGATCGCGCTGCAGACCAAGGCCTTCCTCGACATCTTCGGGCGCGATCACGAGCTCGACACGGTCTGCGTCATCGGCGGCGTACGCATCGGGCCGCAGATGAGCCACCTGCGCCAGAAACCCGACATCATCGTCGCCACCCCCGGGCGCCTGGTCGACCATCTCGGCCGCCGCACCGTACGCCTCGATCGGATCGAGAAGCTGGTGCTCGACGAAGCCGACCACATGCTCGACCTCGGCTTCCTGCCCCAGATCCAGACCGTCCTTCAGGCGCTGCCGGAAGAGCGCCAGACGATGATGTTCTCCGCCACCATGCCGCCGCCGATCGAGCGCCTGGCCCAGCGCTTCATGCGCGACCCGGAGCTGATCGACTTCCGCCCCGCCGGGCGGGCGGCGAGCGGCATCGAGCACCGCCTCTACCTGGTGCGGGACCAGGATCGCCTCGCCTGCCTGATCGGCCTGCTCGACGAGGTGCCGGGCTCGACCCTGGTCTTCGCCCGCCGCAAGATCGAAGCCGAGGCCCTGGCCCGCCAGCTGCGCCGCGCCGGACACCGCGCCGAGCGCCTGCACTCCGACCGCTCCCAGGCGCAGCGGGTACAGGCCCTCAAGGCTTTCCGCGAAGGCAAGATCCGTACCCTGGTGGCGACCGACGTCGCCGCCCGCGGTCTCGACGTACCGCGCATCGAGCACGTGATCAACTACGAGCTGCCGGAGCTGCCGGAAGACTACGTCCACCGCGCCGGGCGTACCGCCCGCGGCGTGGCGCGCGGCATCGTGTCGTCGATCGCCACCTGGAAAGACAAGGTGACGATCCGCGAGATCGAGAAGGTGCTCGGCCACGAGCTGCCGCGCTGCACCGTGGCCGGGGTCGAGCCCTACGTCGAGCTCAAGCCGCGCAAAGTCATCCGCCGCCGGCTGTTGTAGCGCCTCGGGTCGCCAGCGATGATCGTGTCGGGGGGGGAGCCGTTCGAGCATCTGCCGGAGATTCTGGCGGCGATCGACGGCTGGCGGCCGCTGTCGGAAGACGCCCAGGCGCTGGCCTACGTCGCCGGCTACGGCGCCGAGCTGGCGCGGGAGGGGCGGCAGGGGCGGATCGACGCCTACGGTACCTTCCTGCCGCCGCGGCTGGTGGCGGCGGCGCGCGAAGGCCAGCTGGTTCCGTTCTTCGGCGCCGGGGTGTCGGCGGCGGCCAACGTGCCGACCTGGGCTCGCCTGCTCGAGCGGCTGGGCATCTCCCCCGAGGTGATGAACGATCCGCAGGCCCAGACCGACCCGCTGACGGTGGCGGAGCTTCTCGCCCACGAATACGGCAACGACGCCTTCCAGAAAAACCTCCGCGACCTGATGCGCTCGGTGGAGACGCCGGCGCTGGTGCATTGCCTGCTGGCGCGGCTGGCCCAGCCGCTCTACGTCACCACCAACTACGACCAGCTCTTCGAGCTCGCCTGGCAGCGGGTCTTCCCCAGCGCCCCGCCGCCGATCAAGATCACCAACGACGCCGACCTGGAGCGACACGGCATCGACCCCGACCGCTTCGTCGCCTATATGGATCGACCGGTGATCCTCAAGATCCACGGCTGCGTCTCCCGGCTCAGCGAAGAGCTGATCCTCACCCGCAGCCAATACCGCCGGCACTACCGCTCCAACGCCAAGATGTTCCGCCTGTTGCGCAACGTCCTCGGCAGCCGCCACACCCTCTTCCTCGGTTTCGGCCACCGCGACCCGGAGGTGACGCGCCAGGTCGAGGACGTGATCCACCGATTCGAGAGCGGCGACCTGGAGCGGCCGCCGGCCTTCTACAGCCTGCAATTCGACATGCTGGAGAAAACCCCGGAGATCTTCGCCGCTCGCGGCATCGTCGCCCTCCATCCGCCGCTGGCGGTCGACGCGCCGCGCGACTTCGACGCCCGCACCGCCGGGGTGTGCAAGGCGATGGTCGACCTCCTGGGGGCGATGGACGCCGAGGTCCACAAGGGCCTGCGACTGGACGACGAGCTGGAGGAGTACTGCGACGAGATCTCCGCCAGTCTCAAGCGGGGGATGGACGCCCTGGCCGAAGTCGCCGCTCGGATCCCCGCCTCGGCCGGCGACGACGCCGCCCTGGCCGCCATCCTCGACGCCCTCCGCCGGCGCCTCGGCCCCCTCGCCGGCCAGGGGATCTACCTGCTCCACGCCAACGGCGACCTGCGCCGGGCCGCCCTCGACCCGCGTCTGGTCGGCGCCGAACGGCGGGCCGAGGCCGCCCTCGCCGAGCGCTTCTATTTCAAGCAGGCCAAGACCTATCGCAAGGCCTTCGTCTCCGACAGCGACCGCTCGCGCTACAACCGCCGCGCCACCTTCTTCCTCTGCCAGCCCGTGCTCGACGGCGACATCTTCCGCGGCCTGCTGTTCGCCGCCGCCCAGGTCGGTTCCTGGCGCACCCCCCTCGACTGCGCCCGCCGCTTCCACCGGCGCCATCCCGAGGGCTCCTTCGTCCTCCTCGATTCGAACGGCATCGTCCTCCTGCCGCCCAACGACGAATTCCCCTGCGAACGCTCGGCGAGGCACCTCCCCGCCGGCGAGCGACCGGAGGACAACGCCGGCTACGGCTTCGACGCCCTGCACCGCCTGTCCCGCCGCGACAAACTGGTCGAACACCTGTGGCGCAACATCGTGCCGCTCAAGCAGGACGACGACGTCCTCCCCCTGGATCGCGGCCTGACCCTCTACTCCGTCGTCTCCGACGTGCGGCACACCCGCTGGAAGCTCGCCCTCTCCATCCCCCTGTCGGTCGGCGGGCTCGACGGCTGAGCGACCGCCCCTCCGCCCCTTCGCCGTCCGACGCCGCGCCGGACCGCCGGCGCTGCGGTAGACTGGCGGCGAGGACGGCGACATGAGCAGCAAGAAGAAACGCGGCCGCAGCCTCAACAAGGTGGTGTGGCCGGCGTCGGTCTTCCCCACCGCGCCGCGTCAGGTGAAGAAGATCGGCCGCAATCAGCCCTGCCCCTGCGGCAGCGGCAAGAAGTACAAGGACTGCCACGAGCGCGAAGGGGAAGCCTTTCTCACCCGGCTGGCGCGGGAGGAAGCCAAGGAGCGCCTGCGCCAAGTGCGCCGGCACCTCAAGGAGAAGGGCGTGCCGTGGTACCGGCGGATCTTCGTCCGGCCGTGAAGACGAACGCCTAGGGGAACGTCCGGCCGGCGGCCTCGGCGCCGGGATCGGCGGCCGGCTCGGTGATCAGGCGGGCGCTGCGGTTGCGGGTGACGTAGTTCCATCCCCACTGGATCAGCACCAGCACCCGATTCTCGAATTCGGTCAGATACATCAGGTGGACGAAGAGCCAGGTCAACCAGGCGAAGAAGCCGGCGAAGCGGAAGCGGCCGATCTCGGCCACCGCCAGGCTGCGGCCGATGGTCGCCATCGCGCCCTTGTCGACGTAGCGGAAAGCCGGGGTCGAGCGCCGGCGCAGGCGGTCGCGGATGCGCCGGGCGACGTAGCGCCCCTGCTGCATGGCGACCGGTGCCAGGCCGGGCAAAGGCGCGGCGAGGCCGTGGGCGAAGTGGGCCAGGTCGCCGACGACGAAGACCTCCGGCCGGCCGGGCACGGAGCAGTCGGGGCCGACGATCACCCGGCCGGCGCGGTCGCAGCGGGCCCCGGACTGCTCCGCCAGCCGCCGGCCGAGGGGCGAGGGCGCGACGCCGGCGGCCCAGAAGACGTTGGCGGTCTCGAGCACCGCCTCCCGGCCGTCCTCGGCCGAGCGCAGGTGCAGGCGGCCGGGCGACAGGTCCGCCACCGGCCAGCCGCACCGCACGTCGACCCCGAGCCGTTCCAGGCCGAGCTCGGCGGCGGCGGAGAGGGGCGGTACGAAGGCCGGCAGCAGGCGCTCCCCCGCCTCCACCAGGATCACCCTCGCCTCGCCGCGCCGCACCCGCCGCAGCTCGCCGGGGAGGGTGCGGAAGGCGACCTCCGCCATCGCCCCGGCGAGCTCCACCCCGGTCGGGCCGCCGCCGATCACCACGAAAGTCAGCAGCCGCCGGCGGCGCGCCTCGTCGGCCTCGCGCTCGGCGCGCTCGAAGGCGAGCAACAGCCGGCGGCGGATGGCGGTGGCGTCCTCCAAGGACTTGAGCCCCGGCGCCAGAGGCTGCCACTCGCGGCGGCCGAAGTAGCTCTTGCCCGCCCCCGCCGCCACCACCAGGGAGTCGTAGGCCAGGCGCTCGTCGCCGTCGAGAGCGAGCTGGCGCGCTTCGAGGTCGAGGTCGACCACCTCGGCGAGCAGTACCCGGGCGTTTCTCTGCCGTTTGAGCAGCGCCCGCAGGGGGGAGGCGATGTTGGCCGGCGACAGGCCGCCGGTCGCCACCTGGTAGAGCAAGGGCTGGAAGAGATGGTGGTTGCGACGGTCGACGAGGGTCACCTCCACCGGCGCCCGCCGCAGCGCCCGCGCCGCGCACAGGCCGCCGAATCCGCCGCCGACGATCACCACCCGATGCGCCCGGCTCATCCCAGCTCCTCGAGGAAGGCCAGCAGCTCCTCGACGAAGGCCTCGTGCTGGTCGAGGAACGGCCAGTGGCCGGCGGGACGGATCGCCCGCCAGGGCACCCCGGCGCGGTCGAGCAGCCGGCGCGAGCGCCGGCCGGCCCCCCCGGGATCGCCGAGCAGGTAGAGAACCGGCAGCGCCAGGGCGCCGAGGCGGGGCGCCAGCACCTCGTCGCGCGACAGCTCGACCAGGCGGCGGCTGTCGCGGTGCAAGGCCCGCGGATCGCACAGGCTGAGGCTGGCGAAGTAGCCGCGCAGCGGGCGCTCCTCGAGCCCCCGCCGGTAGACCCGATCGCGCACCGTCTCGAGGCCGCCGGCGACGAGCTGCTCCAGGCTCAGCTCGGCGACCTCGCGGCTGGTGGTGCAGTCGTCGAACGAGACGTTGCCCTCGACGTCGACCAGGGCGCGGACGACGTCGGGGGCGCGCTCGGCGAGGACGGTGCCGACGACGCCGCCCATGGAGTGGCCGACCACCACCGCCGGCGGCGTCTCCAGCCGCCGCAGGAGCCGCGCCAGGGCGTCGGCTTGAGCGGCGAAGCCCAGGGGCTCGCCGCGCCGCCAGGGGCTCTTGCCGTACCCCGGCAGATCCGGCGCCAGGTGCTGCCAGCGGCCGAGACGAGGCTCCGCCAGCAGGCGCTCGAAGCACAGGGCGGACTCCCCCAGGCCGTGGATCCACAGCACGGTCCCGGCGGCGCGGGCGGGGCGTCGCCGGCGCAGGTAGAGGCCGCCGGCCAGGCGGTGCCCGACCGCGAGCGGGAGGGTGGCGGATCGTCGCCGGTCGTCGTGCATCGACGGGCGGAGACTACCAGAGACGGCGGCGAGCCGCGGGCGGTGATAGGGTGCAACCGACGAATCCGTTGCCGATCGCCACCGCCGACGTTGAGAGCCGACCGACGATGACCGACGACGCCGTCTGCTCCTCCCCCACCGACCTCGCCTGCCTCTATCGGCTCGCCGCCGAGCTCCTCCAGCTCGACGACTACGACGCCATGCTCGACGCCATCATGCGCCACGCCCTCGACTGCCTGCGGGCGGAGCGCGGCTTCGTCGTGCTGCGGCGCGACGACCAGCGGATGGACTTCAAGGTGGTGCGCAACTGGCGCCGGGCGGAACTGGTGAACGGCGGCGAGCCGATCAGCCGTTCGATCGTCGCCGAAGTGCTGGAAGGCGGCGAGGTGATGCTGGTCGAAGACGCCCTGGAGGACGCCCGCTACGCCAAGATGGAGAGCGTCCTGCGCCAGGGCATCCGGTCGGTGCTCGCCGCCCCGCTCGAGGTCGACGGCGCGCGGGTGGGGGCGATCTACCTCGAGTCCCAGTCGCCCCAGAGGCTCTTCGGCGAAGCCCAGCGCGCGCTCTTCAAGCGCATCCTCGAGCTGTCCTCCCGCGCCCTCGAAACGTGCGCCCGGCGGATGGTGCTCGAAGAACGCAGCCAGATGCTGGAGCGCCTGATCCGGCCCCAGCCGCGCTTCCAGGAGATCCTGACCCAGGACCCCGAGTTCCTCAACCTCCTCGACACCGTCGCCCAGGTGGCGACCACCGATCTGCCGGTGCTGGTGCAGGGCGAGACCGGCACCGGCAAGGAGCTGGTGGTGCGCGCCCTGCACCACAACAGCAAGCGCGCCGGCAAGCCCCTCGAGCCGGTCAACTGCGGCGCCATCTCCCCCACCCTGGTGGAGTCGGAGCTCTTCGGTCACGTGCGCGGCGCCTTCACCGACGCGCGGCGCGACAAGGTCGGCAAGATCGTCGCCGCCGACGGCGGCACGGTCTTCCTCGACGAGGTCGGCGAGTTGCCCAACGAGCTCCAGGTCAAGCTGCTGCGCACCATCCAATTCGGCGAGGTGCAGCCGGTCGGCGCCACCCACACGGTGCAGGTCGACGTGCGCTTCGTCGCCGCCACCAACCGCGACCTGGAGGCGGCGGTGGCCGAGGGGAGCTTCCGCGAGGACCTCTACTACCGGCTCAACGTCATCACCCTCGAGCTGCCCCCCCTGCGCCAGCGCCCGGACGACGTCCTGCCGCTCTTCTATCACTTCCTGCGCCGCGCCGCCGAGATCGCCGGCCGCCCCCTGCCCGACGTATCGCCGCGCCTCGAGCGGGTGCTGGCGAGCTACGCCTGGCCGGGCAACGTGCGGGAGCTGGAGAACGAGGCCCAGCGCCTGCTGGCGGTCACCCCCGCGGGCCAGCCGCTGACCGTCGATCGCCTCTCCAAGCGCATCGCCCAGCAACCCGCCGTCGCCGGCGACGCCGACCTCATGACCCTCGCCGAGCACGAGCGCGAGCTCATCGAGCTGCGCCTGCGGCTGGCCGGGGGCAATCGCACCCAAGCGGCCAAGAGCCTGGGGATCAGCCGCGAGGGTCTGCGCAAGAAGCTCAAGCGACTCGGGCTCTCCTAGCGGGGCGTGGCAAGATCCCGGCCGCGCTGCGGGCGGGTCTTCGCGGCCCTCTGCTAGGATCGGCGGCGAGCCGTAATCCCATCGACCACAGCCTGGAGCCCCTTGCCATGAACGCGCGCCGACGCCCGATCCTCATCCTCCTTCTCCTCCTCCTCGCCGGCCTGCCGCTGGCCGCCGCCGACAGCCCGCAATTCCGCGGCCCGAACCGCGACGGCATCTTCCCCGAGACCGGCCTGCTCAAGAGCTGGCCCGAGGGCGGCCCGAAGCTGCTGTGGATGGCCGAAGGGTTGGGGGAGAGCTACGCCAGCGTGTCGGTCGCCGACGGCCGCATCTACACCACCGGCAAGCACGATCAACGCGGCAGCGTCTACGCCTTCGATCTCGACGGCAAGCTCCTCTGGCGCAAGGAGTACGGCGCCGAGCACAGCGGCAACGGCTACCCCGGCACCCGCACCACGCCGACGGTCGACGACGGCCGGCTCTACCTGCTCTCCTCCGCCGGCCTGGCCACCGCCATCGATGCCGAGAGCGGCGACGTCGTCTGGCAGGTCGACGTCTTCGACGCCTTCGGCGGCAGCAACATCTACTTCGGCGTTGCCGAATCGCCCCTGGTCGACGGGCCGCGGGTGATCTTCACCCCCGGCGGCAAGGACGCCGCGGTGGTCGCCCTCGACAAGAAGACCGGCGACGCCGTGTGGACCAGCAAGGGGCTCTCCGACAAGGCCGCCTACTGCAGCCCGCGCCTCTTCGACGACGGCGAGCGGCGGCAGATCATCACCCTGGTCAGCCAGCATCTGGTCGGCATCGGGCCGGAGACCGGCGAGGTGCTGTGGCGCCATCCGATCAAGGTCAATTACGACATCCACGCCAACAGCCCGATCTTCGCCGGCGATTCGATCTACGTCAGCCACGGCTACGGCCAGGGGGGGCGGCTCTTCCAACTGGCCGCCGACGGCCGCTCGGTGAGCGAGAAATGGCGGGAGGAGAAGCTCGACGTCCACCACGGCGGCGCGGTGCTGATCGACGGCCGCATCTACGGCGCTGCGTCGAAGAAGGACTGGTACTGCCTCGACGCCGCCAGCGGCGAGATCGCGGCCTCCATCCGGCGCCTGGGCAAGGGCTCGGTGATCTACGCCGACGGCCGTCTCTACGGCTACCTGGAGAGCGGCGACGTGGTGCTGGTCGACCCCGATCCCGCCAACTTCCAGGTCGTCAGCCGCTTCAAGATCACCCAGGGCTCCGGCCAGCACTGGTCCCATCCGGTGATCAGCGACGGGGTGCTCTACGTCCGCCACGGCGACGTGCTCCTCGCCTTCGACGTCAAGGACCGGTCCTAGCCCCGCCTGATCAGGCGGGCTCGGCTCATGCCACCGCCGCGGCGAGCTCGTCGATGGCGCGTTTCAGGGCGTCATCGAAGGCCTGCTCAAAGCGCCGGACGCCGCCTTCCGGGGAGCCGGGGAAGAGGATGGCGCGCGAGGAGTTGACCACCCCGCCTTCCAGCATCCCGCCCGGACCGCGCACGAAGCCGCGCACGGCGTCGGCGGCGCTGGCTCCCTGCGCGCCGTAGCCCGGCACCAGGAAGAGGGCTTCGGGCACCAGGGCGCGCAGGCGCTCGCTCTCCGCCGGATGGGTGGCGCCGGCCACCACCCCGAGGGCGGAGTAACCGGTCTGCGGGCCGCGGCGGGCGCTCACCGCCGGCGCCAGGGCCCGCGCCACCGCCTCGTAGAGCCGCCCCCGGCGCAGCTCCAGATCCTGAAAGTCGCGCGCCCCGGGATTGCTGGTCTTGACCAGCACGAAGAGACCTCCCCCCGCTGCGTCGGCGGCGGCGATCAGCGGCTCCAGGCTGTCGCGCCCGAGATAGGGGTTGACCGTCATGGCGTCGACCGGCGTCGCCGCGTCGCGCTCCAGGTAGGCGCGGGCGTAGGCCGCAGCGGTCGAGCCGACGTCGCCCCGCTTGGCGTCGAGGATCACCGCCAGACCGGCGTTGCGCGCCCGCGCCACCAGCCGCTCCAGCACCCGCAAGCCGCGCCAGCCGAGCTGCTCGAAGAAGGCGATCTGCGGCTTGACCACCGCCACCCGGCCGGCGACGCGGTCGATCACCGCGGCCAGAAAGCTCTCCACCGCCGCCGCCGTCGTCGGGTCGCGCGGGGTCATGGTGCCGCGGCGAAAGGCCGCCGGCAGGCGCTCCAGGTGCGGATCGAGGCCGACGCACAGCGGATGGCCGGCGGCGCGCAGCCGGCCGATCAGCCGGTCGGCGAAATGCCCCCGACTTGCCTCCGACGATCGGCCCATCGCGCCGCCGGGCTCCACCGCCGCCTCCCTACCGCCGCTCGTCGCCACGCAGCAGGTGGCTGAAGTCCTGGAAAAAGACCAGCTTGATGCCCCAGAAGAGGCAAAGGGCGACGAAGATCCGGGCGTCGAAGAGCCAGGCGAAGAGCGGGAAAGCCGAGTAGAAGGCCCTCACGCCGAGGGTGTAGCGGTGCGAGGCGCGGTTGATCAGGGCCGAGAAATAGCGCACCGGCGAGCCCTCTTCGCGTTCCACCAGCTTCGGATCGGCGCCGATCACCAGCACGAAGTTCCCCAGATAACGCAGGGACGTCATGCAGAAAGAGAAGGCCAGGGCGAAGACCAGGATCAGCAGGTAGAGCTTCTCCCGCACCACCTCCGGATGGACGCTCCAGTCGGCGGGATGAGGCAGCGACGGATCGAGCACCGGCAGCTGCACCAGCACGTTGGCGGTCAGGCCCATCAGGATCAGGGAAGAGGACACCAGGATCGAGTTGACCATCGTCAGGTTGCGGGTCTGCTGGGCGGCGGCGATCAGGTCGCGGCGCTCGATCAGCCCCTCGATCCACGACTCGCGGAAGAGGTCGAAACGGGTGCGGGCGGCGCGGTTGGGCCACAGCCGGGCGAGCCACGGGTAGAAGCCGTGGTAGAGCGGAAAGACGAGGACGAAGAGGACGAACCCGATCAGGTCGAGAGGGCCTTCGAAGAGTGGGGGCAGCCAGTCCATGATCTCGGCGTGGAAGACAATTCGGGCGGCGAGTCGGCTCGCCGAGCGCCGGCGGCAGTGTAGCGCGTTTCCCTCAACCGGCGTCGGTTCCGCCGGCAAATCCGGCCGCCCGACGGCGTCGGGCCGCTGCGGTGCTGCTCGCCGCCGCGCCGCTCCGCCTTCGGCGCAGCCGCCGCCACCAGGCGATGTGAATCGTGCAACCTGCTGACGACAAACCACTTGCGAAGA
>RFGL01000261.1 GCA_003697015.1 Acidobacteriota bacterium
CGACGGGGAGCGCCGGCGTCTGGTCGCCGCCGTCGCCGCCGGCCGCGCCACCACGGCGGCGCAGCTCGCCGCCTTCCTGCGCCGCCGGCTGCCCGAGCCCCTGGTGCCGTCGGCCTTCCTCATCCTCCCCTCCCTGCCCCGCACGCCGGCCGGCAAGCTCGACCGCGCCGCCCTCGAGTCGGCGGCGGCGGCGGCGGCACCGGCGCCGGCCGCCGGCCCGGCCGGCGAGCTCGAGGCGGCCATCGCCGAGCTCTGGTGCGAGCTCCTCGGCCGGACGGCGGTGGGCCTCGACGACAGCTTCTTCGACCTCGGCGGCCACTCCCTGCTGCTGCTGCGCCTGCGGGCGCGCCTCGAGGCCCGCCTCGACCGCCGGCTGCCGGTGGTGGACCTCTTCCAGCACCCGACGGTGCGCGCCCTCGCCGCCCACCTGAAGGGCGCCGGCGACGACGAGGGAACGCCCGCCCACGCCGGGGCGCGCCGCCGCGCCCGCCAGCAGGCCGTCGGCGAGCTGCGCCGGCGGCGGCGGCGCCAGCGCGAGCTGCGGAGGGCGGGGCGATGAGCGCGGCAAGCTCCCAGGAAGCCATCGCGATCGTCGGCATGAGCGGTCGCTTCCCCGGTGCCGACGACCTCGACGCCCTGTGGCGCAACCTGCGTTGCGGCGTCGAGTCGGTGCGGCGCTTCAGCGAGGAGGAGCTGGCGGCCGCCGGCATACCCGCCGAGCGCTACCGCGACCCGCGCTACGTGCCGGCGCGGGCCGTGCTGAGCGACGTAGCGGGCTTCGACGCGGCGCTCTTCGGCATCAGCCCGCGGGAGGCCGAGCTGATGGCCCCGCAGCTGCGCCTCTTCCTCGAATGCGCCTGGGAAGCGCTGGAGGATGCGGCCTGCGATCCGGCCCGTTTCCCCGGTCCGATCGGCGTCTTCGCCGGCGCCACCCGCAACCGCTACGGGGAGAACGCCGCGCTCAGCGGCGCCGACGCCTTCCAGAGCAGCATCCTGCGGGAGGTGGAGTTCCTGCCCACCTGGACCTCCTACAAGCTCGGCCTGACCGGCCCCAGCGTCGACGTCCAGACCGCCTGCTCGACCTCCCTGGTGGCGGTCCACCTGGCCTGCCAGAGCCTCCTCGCCGGCGAATGCGACCTGGCCCTGGCCGGCGGTGCGACGATCACCGTGCCGCCGCAGAGCGGCTACCTGGCCTTCGACGGCGGCCCCCTCTCCCCCAGCGGCCATACCCGCGCCTTCGACGCCCGCGCCGACGGCACCGTCGGCGGCAACGGCGTCGGGGTGGTGGCCTTGAAGCGCCTCGCCGACGCCGTCTCTGACGGCGATCGGCTGCGGGCGGTGATCCGCGGCTCGGCGATCAACAACGACGGCGACCGCAAGGTCGGCTATACCGCCCCCAGCGTCGACGGCCAGGCGGCGGTGATCCGCGAAGCGCTGGCGGTCGCCGGCGTCGATCCGGCCACCGTCGGCTACCTCGAGGCCCACGGCACCGCCACCCCGCTGGGGGATCCGATCGAGGTCCGCGCCCTCTGCCGCGCCTTCGCCGGCGTGCCGCCGGGCACCTGCGCCCTCGGCTCGCTGAAGACCAACCTCGGCCACCTCGACGCCGCGGCCGGCATCGGCGGCCTGATCAAGACCGTGCTCGCCCTGGAGCACCGCGAGATCCCCCCCAGCCTGCATTTCGAGCACCCCAATCCGGAGATCGACTTCGCCGCCAGCCCCTTCTTCGTCAACGCCGAGCTCAGACCCTGGCGGCGGCGCGAGACCCCGCGCCGCGCCGGCGTCAGCTCCTTCGGCATCGGCGGCACCAACGCCCACCTGGTGGTGGAGGAAGCGCCGCCGCCGGCGGCCGGCGACCCCGACCCGCGCCCCTGCCAGCTGCTCCCCTTCTCCGCCGCCAGCCCCACCGCCCTCGACGCCCTGAGCCGGCGTCTGGCGGACGCTCTCCGCCGCCGCCCGGAGCTCGCCCTGGCCGACGTCGCCTACACCCTGCAGCTCGGCCGCCGCCAGCTGCGCCGGCGGCGCATGCTGGTGGCGAGCGACCTCGAGGACGCCGCCGCGGTGCTCGACGGCGCCGCCCCCGAACGCCTGCGCAGCGCCGAGGCCGCCGAGCGTCCGCCGCCGGTGGTGCTGGCCTTCCCCGGCGGCGGCAGCCAGCACCCGGGGATGGGCGCCGCGCTCTACCGCCACGAGCCGGTCTATCGGCGCTGGATCGACCGCTGCCTCGAGCTCTGTGCCGGGCGGCTGGAGGAGGACCTGCGGCGCCTGCTCTACCCCGACCCCGGCGAGGTCGATCGTGCCGCCGCCATCCTGCGGCGGCCGGCTTGCGGCCTGCCCGCCCTCTTCGCCACCGAGTACGCCCTCGGCCGCCTGTGGCTGGCCTGGGGGCTCGAGCCGCAGGCGCTGATCGGCCACAGCCTGGGGGAGTACGCCGCCGCCTGCCTGGCGGGGGTCCTCAGCCTGGAAGAGGCCCTCGATCTGGTGCTGCTGCGCGGCCGCCTGCTCGACGCCCTGCCGGCCGGTGCCATGCTCGCCGTGACCCTGAGCGAGGCCGACGTCGGCGAGCTGGTGGCGGCGGACCCGCGCCTCGCCGTCGCGGCGGTCAACGGCCCCGCCCACTGCGTCGTCTCCGGCCCGGCCGAGGCGATCGACGAGCTCGCCGCCGCCCTCGAAGCGCGCGGCGAGGACGCCCGCCGCCTGGCGATCGAAACCGCCGGCCATTCCCCCCTGGTCGAGCCGGCCGTCGAGGACTTCGCCGCCGCTACCGCCGCCCTCGATCCGCGGCCGCCGCGCATCCCCTGCGCTTCCAACGTCAGCGGCGGCTGGCTGACGGCGGAGGAGGCGGCCGATCGGCACTACTGGGTGCGTCACCTGCGCCGCACCGTGCGCTTCGCCGACGGTCTGAGCACCGTCCTCGCCGGCCTCGAGCGGCCGGTGATCGTCGAATGCGGCCCCGGCAACGCCCTCGCCAGCCTGGCGCGCCAGCACCCGGACGGCCGCCGGGCGCGGGTCCTGAGCTCCTTGCCGCCGGCCGCGGCGACGGCGGCGACGGCGGCGGACCGGCCGGCCTGGGAGAGCCTGCTCACCGCCCTCGGGCGCCTGTGGTTGAACGGCGTCGAGGTCGACTGGCAGGCGGTCCACGGCCGCCGGCGACGGCGGCGGCTGTCCCTCCCCCCCTACCCCTTCGAGCACCGCCCCTACTGGCTCGACGGCCCGCCGGCGACGGCGAAGAGCGGCGGCGCGCGGGCGGCGGCGGCGACGGCGGCGGAAGCGGAACCCCACGGCCGCCGCCGCGACGTCGCGAGCTGGTTCTACCTGCCCTCCTGGCGCCGCACCCTGCCCCCGTCCGACGGCGGCGCGGCGCG
>RFGL01000262.1 GCA_003697015.1 Acidobacteriota bacterium
GGACGGGATCTCCTGGTATAGGATGAACGGTCCGCGACGGCGGGAGGGCCGTCGATGGACGTCTCGTGCAGGTGCTCGACATTCCATCCCCCATGCGACATCGAGCTTCGCCGACCCTGGTCCGCAGCGACGCGGTGCCGAACCGCTGGTCGCAGGTGCGGCGCGCACTGCGCGCCAGTCCCCCCTATCGCGCTTTGGTCGAGAGGTTGGGGGAGGTGCGGGGGCTGCCGCCGCCGGCCGCGGCCTGGGTGTTGGGTCTCGTGGCCGAGGATCTCGGACGGCCGCTGCTGGTGGTGGTGCCCCATGAGAGCGAGGCCTACGCCTGGCTTGAGGCGGCGCGGCTGATCGGCGACGGGCCGCCGGAGGACGAAGGCCTCGTCTATCTGCCGGCGCCGTCCTTGAGCCCGTACCAGGAGGCGGAGGTCTCGCTCTCGGTGCGGGCCGAGGAGGCGGTGGCGGTCGACCGGCTGGTGCGGGGGGTGGCCCGCGCCGTGGTGACGACGCCGCGGGCGCTCTTCCGCCGCCTGCCCGTCGCCGCCGATTTCGCGCCGGCGGTACTGACCATCGCCGCCGGCGAAGAGCATCCGCAGGAAGAGCTCGCCGCCCACCTCCAGCGCTGGGGCTACCGGCGGGCCGATCTGGTAACGGAGGTGGGGGACTTCGCCGTACGGGGGGGCGTCTTCGACCTCTTCCCCCCCGGCAGCGAGATGCCCCTGCGGCTCGACTTCTTCGGCGACACGGTCGACTCGATCCGCTACTTCGAGCCGGCGAGCCAGCGCTCGAACGAAGAGCGTCCCGCCGCCCGGGTCTTGCCTCTCAGCCTCTTTCCCGCCGGCCCCGACGACGCCGTCCACCTGGCCGAGAAACTGGCCGAGATGGAGCTCGACGAACGCATGATGGAGGACGCCGGCGAGCGCATCCATGCCCTGCGCACCCGCGGCGGCTTCGACGGCTGGGAGCACCTGCTGCCCGCCGTCGCCGAACGCACCGCGACCGCCTGCGAGCTGCTGGCGGCGGCGGGGGAGGCGCCCCTGGTGGCGGCCTTCGATCCGGAGAGCGTAACGGCCGAGATCCGGCGTCACGCCGAGCTGCTCGAGGCCGAGCTGGAGAGCCGCCGCAGCCGGCGGCGGATGGCCCTTCCTCCCCAGCAGCTGGAGCACGAGCCGGCGGCGGTCCTGGCGCTCGTCGAGGGCGCGGAATTGCGCGCCGGCGGCCTGCTGAGCGAGCCCCGGCGATGCGACGGGGCGGCGATCGACTTCGGCGCCACCCTCACCGAGACGCTGCACGACCAGCTGCCGCGCCTGGCGCGCGAGGTCGACGTCGCCCGCAGTCGTGGCGAGCGGGTGCTGCTGGTGGCCGAGGCCAGCCACCATCCGCGCCTGCGCGAGCTGCTCGAAAGCCTGGGGCTCGACGGCGCCGACGTCGAGCTGGTGGCCGGCGAGCTGGCTCGCGGCTTCCGCCTGCCGGCGGCCGGGGTGGTGGTCTTCGGCGAGCGCCAGCTGCTGCGCCGCAGTCCCCTCGTCCGCCGGCCGGCGGGCCGCCGGTTCGGCCCCTTCCTCTCCTCCCTGCGCGATCTCAAGGTCGGCGATTACGTGGTCCACGCCGACCATGGAATCGGCCAGTTCATGGGCTTGACCAACCTCGCCGAAAGCACCGTCGACGGCGCCGGCGCGCTGCCCCCGGCGCTGGCCGACGCACGCCGCGAGGCGGCCGGCGACACCGAGGTGATGGAGATCGTCTACGCCGGCGGCCGGCGTCTCCTCCTGCCCCTCTCGCGCCTCGACCTGATCCAGAAATTCAGCGGCATCGAAGGCGTCGCGCCGCGTCTCGACCGCCTCGGCGGTACCTCCTGGCAGCGCACCAAGCGGCGGATCAAGAAGGGCATGCGCGACATGGCGCAGGAGCTGCTCAAGCTCTACGCCGAACGCCAGCTGGCAACGGCGCCGAAGATGCTGCCGGACAGCGACCTGCAGGCGCAATTCGAGGCCGCCTTCGCCTTCGACGAGACGCCGGATCAGTTGGCGGCGGCAGCGGAGATCAAGCGCGACCTGGAACAGACGCGGCCGATGGACCGGCTGCTCTGCGGCGACGTCGGTTTCGGCAAGACCGAGGTGGCGATGCGCGCCGCCTTCAAGGTGGTCGACAGCGGCTATCAGGTGGTGGTCCTGGCGCCGACCACCATCCTCGCCGACCAGCACCTGGAGACCTTCCGCCGGCGTTTCGCCGACTTTCCGGTGGTGATCGACATGGTGTCGCGCTTTCGTTCCAACGCCGAGGTGCGGGCGATCCAGAAGAAGGCGGCCGCCGGCAAGATCGACGTCTTGATCGGCACCCACCGGTTGCTCAACAAGGCCTTTACCTTCCCCAAGCTCGGGTTGCTGATCGTCGACGAGGAGCAGCGCTTCGGAGTGGCGCAGAAGGAGCGCCTGAAGCAGCTGAAGAAAGACGTTCACGCCCTCGCCATGTCGGCCACCCCGGTGCCGCGCACCCTGCAGCTGTCCCTTGCCGGGGTACGCGACCTGAGCCTGATCGAGACCCCGCCGCGCGACCGCATGGCGGTGGAGACCGCCATCGTGCCTTTCGACCCGCAGCTGATCCGCGAAGCGGTGGAGCTCGAGATCGAGCGCGGCGGCCAGGTCTACTACGTCTACAACCAGGTCGAGACCATCGAACGCATGGCTTCCTATCTGCGCGAGATCCTGCCGGGGATCAAGCTCACCGTCGGCCACGGCCAGATGGACGAGGCGGAGTTGGCGCGCCGCATGCATGCATTCGTCGCCGGCGAGCACCAGCTGCTGCTCGCCACCACCATCATCGAGAACGGCATCGACATCCCCAACGTCAACACCATGATCGTCCACCACGCGGAGCGCTTCGGCTTGTCCCAGCTCTACCAGCTGCGCGGCCGGGTGGGGCGCAGCGACCAGCTGGCCTACTGCTACCTGCTGGTGGCGGCGGACCGCATCCTCACCGAGCAGGCACGCAAACGCCTGGCAGCGATCCGCGAGTTCACCGAGCTGGGGGCGGGTTTTCGCGTCGCCGGCCGCGATCTCGAGATCCGCGGCGCCGGCAACCTGCTGGGGGCCGAACAGAGCGGCCACATCGCCGCCGTCGGCATCGAGACCTACCTCAAGATGCTGGAGGAGACGATCGCCGAGCTCAAGGGCGAGGCGCCGGAGGAGGCCCCGTCGGTGACCCTCGACCTGCCGCTGCCGACGTCGATTCCCGAGTCCTACGTCGGCGACGCCAACCTGCGCATGGAGCTCTACCAGCGCATCGCCACCGGCGACGCCAGCGAGGAAGCGATGCTCGACGAGCTGCGCGACCGTTTCGGTCCACCACCCGACGGCGTGCGCACCTTCATCCGCGTGGCGATGCTCAAGCGCCTGGCCGAATCCCTGCGCCTGCAGGCGATCACCGCCCGCGCCGGCCGGCTCACCCTGCGCCTGCGGCAGGACGCGCGTATCGATCCCGAACGCCTGATCGCCTTCGTCCAGCAGCGGCCGGGGTCGCACTTCAGCCCCTCCGGCGCGCTCACCCTCGAGCGGGTGCCGCCGGAGGATCTCATCGACGTGGCGCGCCGCACCCTGGAGGAGCTGGCGGCCTGAGGAGGGAGTGACGATGAAGGAGAGGGCGCAGCGAAGCGACGCCGGCAACCTGCCGGCGGCCCGCCGGTGGCTCGGCCTGGCGGCGGCCGGACTGGCGCTCGCCGGCTGCGTCGGCAGCGCCCAGACCGCCGCCGACGTGGTCGCCCGTCTGGATGGGGAAGAGGTGCCCTACGAGCGCTTTGAACGTTACCTGGAGAGCAACGTCGACGGCGACGAGACCGGCAGTCAGGAGCTCGACGATGCGGTGGCGAGCCGGCTCTTCGACCGCTTTCTCGACCAGCAGCTCCTGGTGCGCCTGGCCGCCGACCGCGGCTTCGACGGCGACGGCGCCGACGAGCGTCCGGCGATCGACTTCCTGCTGCGCCAGGCGGCGGCGGAAGGCGTCGAGCCGCGCCACGTCGCGGCCTACTACGAGGCCAACAAGGAGCGCTGGCAACAGCCGCCGCAGGTGCGCCTGTGGCAGATCCTGGTGCCGGAACGGGCCCAGGCGGAGGCGGCGAAGCGTGCTCTGGACGCCGGCAGAAGCTTCCGCGAGCTGGCCCTCGAGCTGGCGCAGGATCCGGACGCCGGCTTCTGCGGCGAGCAGGGGCTGCTGGCGCGCGAGGATCTGCCGCCGCCCTTTGCCGACGCCATCTTCGCCCTCGCTCCCGGCGAGCACACCGGCGTCTTGACCGCCGACTACGGCTACTACCTCTTCATGGTCGAGGAACGGTTGCCGGCGCGCGTCCCCACCCTGGCCGAGGTCGAGGGGGAGATCCGCGACCTGCTGTTGCGCCAGCGCATGGACGCGCTGATGACCGACCTTCTCGGCGAAGCCCGCGCGCGCTACACTGTGCGCGTCTTTCCAGCCAACCTGCCCTTTGTCTACCGGGGTTCCTATGCCGATGCTGAGCAAACCGACGAATGATCGCGCCGCCACCCGCGGCCTGAGCCTGACCCTGACCGGCCTGCTGGCCGGCACCGCCCTGGCCGGCCTGCTGGCCGCTGCCGCACCGATCGCCGCCCAGGTCGCCCCGCAGGAAGTCAACCGCATCGTCCTGCGGGTCAACGATCAGATCCTCACCCTGCACGACTACGAGAAGCGCAAGGCGCGCCAGATCAACCGCATCCTCTCCGACCCGTCCCTCGATCCGGAGGCCCGCCAGGAGCAGCTCGCCGTGCTCGGCAAGGCGCTGATGCGCAACATCTTCGAGGAGCTCCTGGTGCGTTCGCGCGCCTCCCAGCTGTCGATCGTCGTCGACGACGTGCAGGTCGAGCGGGCCATCGACCGGATCCGCCGCGAGCAGAACATCCAGACCGAGCAGCAGATGGCGCAGGCCCTGGCCGGCGCCGGCCTGACGATGGACGAGCTGCGCGAGATCATGCGCCGCGACCTGCTCACCCAGCAGGTGATGGGGCGGGAGGTGCAGGAGCGCATCCAGCTCGATGAAGACGATCTGCGGGCCTACTACCGCGATCACCCGGAGGAGTTCCGCATCCCCGAGCGGCGGTGGCTGAAGGAGGTGATCGTGCTCGACTCGAGCGGCCTCGACGAAGGCCAGCGCCGGAGCGTGGCGGCGGAGATCAAGAACGCGGTCGACGGCGGCGTACCCTTCGAGGAGGCGGTGGCGCCCTACCAGGAGCAGGGCATCACCACCGGCGTCGTCGACCTCGGCTGGCTGCAGGCGGAGGAGCTCAGCGGCGCCCTGCGCGACGCTGCCTTCAGCCTCGAGCCGGGAGCCTATTCGGAGCCGATCGAGGCCCGCGGCGGGCTCCACGTGCTGCATCTGGTGGAGCTTCAGGAGAGCCAGTTTCAGCCCTTCTCCGAGGTGCAGGAGGAGATCTACCGGCGCGAGCAGGCCAAGCGGATCCGC
Organism: Acidobacteriota bacterium; assembly: GCA_003697015.1. GTDB lineage: Bacteria > Acidobacteriota > Thermoanaerobaculia > Multivoradales > J023 > J023. The sequence continues at coordinate 5,462 of RFGL01000262.1, forward strand.
AAAGAGATGAGCGCCTACATGGCGGAGCTGGCAGCACGCGCCTACGTGCGCGAGAACCTCCCCCCCGAGGCGGTGGGCTACCGCCAGTTCGGGGTCATCGAAGAACAGGAACCGAGCGAGCTCGACATCCTCCGTGCGCCCCTGCGTCCCAAGGACGAAGAGGACGACGAGGGCGGTTCCTGATCGTTTTCCCTGGCCGGGGCCGCCCGTCCCGCCTCGCCCCGGCCACCCGTCGCGCGCCGGTCGCGGCAGCTTAATCTTACGTTCCGTTTACGCCGCCTGCCCCAGATATTGCGTTTTCATTTCTTTGTTTATCTACATGATGTAGATTGAAGCCGTCGCGAACGCGTGCTCGAGCGGCCCGCGCCGCTTGCCATGAGCGCGTGATTCCGATGGTGAACGCGAGCGATCGGTCGTCCCCTTGATTGCACAATAAATTGTGCAACAATCGCGGGACGGCACCACCGGTAGAGGTTTCCCGCCGCCGCTGCCCGAGGATTCCGGGATCGTTTGTGGTACAAAGTCGGTGGAGTATTGGGGAGTAAAGTGGACAGGAGTGGCCCGGGCTTGATAGAATCTGGCGAATATTCCCCGACAACGGGAACGGGCCGATGTTTCGTGGAAGCGCAACAGCCAAGATCGACGCCAAAGGGCGCCTCAAGGTGCCGACGGACTTCCGCCGGCTGCTCGAGGAGCGCTACGGCCCCGAGGTCTTCATCACCTCGGTGCTCGGCGAATCGGCCCTGTTCTATCCCCTGCCGGCCTGGCAGGAGATCGAGGAGCGGCTGGCCAAGGTGCCGTCGTCCGACCGCACCAAGCTGCGTTTCCTCGAACGGGTGAATTACTTCGGCCAACAGTTGCAGCTCGATAGCCAGGGCCGGGTGCTGATGCCCCAGCCGCTGCGCGATCGGGCGGGGATCGTCGGTGAGGTGGTGGTCAGCGGCCGCCTCGATCACCTCGAGATCTGGAACCGCGAGCGCTTCGACAAGAAGCTCGCCGAAGAGCCCTTCACCGACGAGGACTTCGACGTGCTCGCCCAACTTGGGATCTAGGTGGTGCTTGGACGATCCCCGTCACGTGCCGGTGCTGGTCGAGGAGGTCCTGCGCTACCTGGCGCCGGAACGCGGCGGCTGGTTCGCCGACTGCACGGTCGGCCTCGGCGGGCACGCGGCGGCGTTGCTCGCGGCGGCGCCGCAGGCGCGCCTGATCGGCATCGATCGCGACCCGCAGGCGCTGGCCGCCGCCCGCCGCCGGCTGGCGCCCTTCGGCGCGCGCGCGGTGCTGGTCGAGGGTCGATTCAGCGACCTGCCGCAGCTGCTGGCGGCACAGGGCGTCGGCCGCGTCGCCGGGATCCTGGCCGACCTCGGCCTGTCGTCGCTGCAGTTGGCGCAGGCCGAACGCGGTTTCGCCTTCGCCCTCGACGGCCCCCTCGACATGCGCATGGACGGGCCGGGCGACGTCGGCGGGCGCACCGCAGCCCAGATCGTCAATCGGGATTCGGAGGACGACTTGACCAGACTATTCAGAACCTTCGGTGAAGAGCGTCAGGCGCGGCGCATCGCCCGGGCGATCGTCGAGGCCCGCCGGCAGCGGCCGATCGAGACCACCGCCCAGCTGCGCGCCCTGGTCGAGCAGGTCAAGTCGCGGCCGCCGGGCGGGCGGCGGCGGATCCACCCGGCGACCCAGGTCTTCCAGGCCCTGCGCATCGCCGTCAACCGCGAGCTGGACGAGCTCCAGGCGCTGATGAAGAACGCCGCCGAACAGCTCGAACAGGACGGCCGGATGGTGATGATCTCCTACCACAGCCTGGAGGATCGCATCGTCAAGAACGCCCTGCGCGACCTCGCCACCGGCACCGTCGACCCGGTCACCGGCCGTCCTCACAGCGAGAGCCGGGTGATCGAGGTGCTGACCCGCAAGCCGGTGCGGCCGCGGGCGGAGGAAGTGGCGGCCAATCCCCGCGCGCGGTCGGCACGGCTGCGCGCCGGGCGGCGCCTCTAGGGAGATCGGGCGGTGCGCAGCCCCCACGCGATCCGGCGACCGGTGGACAACGCGTTCCTCGAGCGGGAACGCGACCGGCGTCTGCTGCGCGAGCTGCTGGTGGGTCTCGGCGGGATGCTGATCCTCGGCGGCGGGCTGCTGGCCTACACCTGGATGCACATCGAGACCGTCCGCATCGGTTACACCATCGATCGTCTCGAGCGGCAGGCCCATGCGCTGCTCGAAGAGGAGCGCCGCCTGCGCCTGGAAGCGGCCTACCGCGCCCATCCCCAGCGCATCGAGGAGCGGGCGCGGCGTGAGCTCGGCATGCGCCTGCCGACCCAGGAGCAGACCCTCTTCTACGAGGAGCTGGTGCCGTGAGCGCGCGGCTGTCGTTCTTCGCCGCCGTTCTCGGCGCCTGGCTGCTGGCCATCGTCGTTCGGCTCTACGGCCTGCAGGTGATCGAGCGCCAGCATTACGTCAAGCTGGCCAGCGACCAGCAGCAGCGGGTGGTGACCCTCGCCGCGCCGCGCGGCACCATCCGCGACGCCCGCGGCCGCGAGCTGGCGACGTCGGTCGAGGTCGAGTCGGTGGCCGTGGATCCGCGCAAGGTCGAGGATCCCGAGCACACCGCCGCCGTCCTCGGCGAGGCCTTGGGCTGGAGCTCCCGGCAGCGCGCCGAGCTGGTCGCCAGGCTCACCGCCAACGCCGACCGTCACTTCATCTGGGTGGCGCGCAAGATCGACCCCGAGCGCTTGCAGGCGGTGGAGGATCAACGGGATACGCTGCCCGGCGTCAACCTGCTGCCGGAGAGTCGGCGCTTCTACCCCCTCGGCGAGCTCGCGGCGCCGGTGCTGGGCTACGCCGGCATGGACAACATCGGTCTCGCCGGCCTCGAGCTGTTCTACGACAAGATCATCGCCGGCCGGCCGGGACGGCGGGTGGTGATCCAGGACGGCACGACGACGAAGGTGACCCATCCGGGTCTCGAGGCCTCCGCGGCGCGGGCCGGTGCCGACCTGCGCCTGACCCTCGACGCCGCCCTCCAGTACCGGGTCGAGCGCGAGCTCGAGACGGCGGTGAGGCGCTCCAACGCCGCTTCCGGCACGGTGGTGGTGCTGGCGCCGCAGAGCGGCGCGGTTCTGGCGATGGCGTCGTACCCGAGCTTCGATCCCAATCGCCTGTCCGACTACTCGCGGAGCGAGCTGGAGAACCGCGGCAGGAACCGCGCGGTGGCGGACGCCTACGAGCCGGGGTCGACCTTCAAGGCCATCACCCTGGCGGCGGCTCTCGAGCAGGGCGCGGTGAGCCTCGACGACGAGATCGACTGCGAGATGGGCGCCCTGGAGCTGAACGGGGTGCGGATCCGCGACCACCGCCCGTTCGGCATCTTGAGCGTGCGCCAGGTGATCGCCCGTTCGAGCAACGTCGGGGCGATGAAATTGGGCCTGGCGGCCGGCCGCAAAGCGCTCTACGACACCATCCGCGCCTTCGGTTTCGGCCGCCCGACGGGCATCGATCTGCCGGCGGAGAGCGCCGGCCTGCTCAGGCCTCTGGAGCGCTGGTCCGCCCTCACCCCGGCCTACGTCTCCTTCGGGCAGGGCATCTCCACCACCGCCCTGCAGATGGCGACCGCCTTCGCCGCCATCGCCAACGGCGGCCGCCTGCTACAGCCCTACGTGGTCGCTGCCATCGGCGACCGCGAGGTCGGGCCGGAGGCGCGGCGTCGACCGAGCACGCCGGTCTCCCCCGCCACCGTCCGCCAGCTGCGGGCCGCGCTCGAGAGCGTGGTGCTGGAGGGCACCGGCACGCCGGCGGCGGTCGCCGGCTACCGCGTCGCCGGCAAGACCGGCACGGCGGAAAAGGTGATCGGCGGACGCTACGCCGAGGGGCACTACGTCGCCAGCTTCGTCGGCTTCGTTCCGGCCGGCGAGCCGCAACTGGTGATCGCGGTGGTGATCGACGAGCCCTGGCCCGCCTACCACGGCAGCGAGGCGGCGGCACCGGTCTTCCGCGCCATCGCCCAACAGGCCCTGCTCCATCTCGGCATCCGGCCGTTGCGCGAGCCGCACCGCGCCTGGCCCGGCGAGCGGCCGCCCTCCGGGCCGCTGCCGGACGACCGGCCGGCGGCTCGGAGGCAGGTGAGCCTGGCGCGGGCGGCGCTGCCGGCGCCGGTACCGGTGCCGGCCGGCACCGTACCCGACTTCACCGGTCTGTCCAAGCGCCGGGCGGTGGCGCTGGCGAGCCGCCTCGGCCTGCGCCTGGAGCTGCACGGCAGCGGCTTCGTCCGCCGCCAGCAGCCGTCCGCCGCGACCCCCCTCGAGCTCGCCGGCAGCACCCTCGAGCTGTGGCTGACGCCGTCCCTCGCGAGCGACGGGGAGGGCCCGTGATGCGCCTGCGGGAGCTGATCGCCGGTCTGCCCCTCGGCCCGCCGCCGGATGCCGATCCGGAGATCACCGGCATCTGCCACGATTCGCGCCGGGTACGCCCCGGCGATCTCTACGCCGCCCTCCCCGGCGCGCGCTTCGACGGCCTCGACTTCGTGCCCCAGGCGCTCGAGCGCGGGGCGGTGGCGGTGCTGGCGGCGGTCGAGCGGCCGGCCGGCGTCGAGCTCCCCTGGCTGCGCTGCGACCAGCCGCGGGCGGTGCTCGGCCCCCTCGCCGCCCGTCTCTACGGCCACCCCGATCGGCGGCTGGTGATGGCCGGCGTCACCGGCACCAACGGCAAGTCGACGGTGGTGGCCCTGGTCGCCGCCCTGCTCGAGGCCGCGGGACTTCCCGCCGGCCGCATCGGTACCCTCGGCTACGTCTTCCGGGATCGCCGCTACCTCGACGAGCTGGACGAGGTGCGCACGACCCCCGAAGCACCGGACCTCTTCGCCCTGCTGGCGGCGATGGCCGACGACGGGGCGCGGGCGGTGGTGATGGAGGTCTCGTCCCACGGTCTGGACCAGGGGCGGGTGGAGGGGGCGGGCTTCGACGTCGCGGCGTTCACCAACCTCAGCCATGACCACCTCGACTACCACGGCGACCTGGAGAGCTACTTCGCCGCCAAGAGCCGCCTCTTCGATCAGCGCAAGGCGGGGGGCAAGGCGGTGGTCAATGCCGGCGATCCCTACGGCCGACGGCTGGCTTCGAGCCTCGCCGATACGGTGACCTACAGCGCGACGGAGGACGCTGCCGACGTGGTCGCCGCCGAGGCCGCCCTCGACCTCCGCGGCATCCGCGCCCGGGTCCTCACGCCGCGCGGTCCGCTGGCGCTCCACAGCCCGCTCCTCGGGCGCTACAACCTGGAGAACCTGCTGGCGGCGGTGGCGGTGGGCGAGGCCCTCGAGCTTCCGCACGAGGCGGTGGCAGCCGGCCTGGCGCAGCGGGGGACGGTCCGCGGTCGCATGGAGCCGGTCGACGCCGGCCAGGACTTCCCGATCCTGATCGACTTCGCCCACACGCCGGCCGCCCTCGAGGCGGCCCTGACCACCCTGCGCGAGCTCGTCGCCGGCCGCCGCATCCTCCTGGTCTTCGGCTGCGGCGGCGACCGCGATCGCGACAAGCGCCGGCCGATGGGCGAGCTCGCCGGCCGCCTCGCCGATCGGGTCTTCGCCACCTCGGACAATCCCCGCGGGGAGGATCCGCAGGCGATCCTGGCGGCGGTGGAGGAGGGGCTCAAGGCGAGCGGCGCCCGGGGCTACCGCATCGTCGCCGACCGCCGGCAGGCGATCCGCCAGGCGGTGGCCCTGGCGCGCAGCGAGAGCCGTCGTTGGGCCTTGCTGGTGGCCGGCAAAGGGCACGAGGAGGAGCAGATCGTCGGCCGCCGGCGCCTGCCCTTCAGCGACCGGCAGGAGATCGCCGTCGCCGTCGCCGGCGGGGAGGTGGACGGTGGTTGAGCGCACCATCGCCTACGCCGCCGGCGCGATGGTCGGCCGGGTGATCGCCGGCGACCCCGAGAGCCGCTTCCGGGGCGCCGTCATCGACTCGCGGAAGACCACCCCGCGGGCGCTCTTCTTCGCCC
>RFGL01000263.1 GCA_003697015.1 Acidobacteriota bacterium
CGGCCACGACGGGCGGCGGGGCAGGGTGGAGCCCACCACCGTGCCGGCGTCCCGGGTCTCCGGCTCGCGCGGCTCGTCGCCGGGCGGAGCCAGGGCGCGGGCGAAGAAAACCGCCGGCTCGATCTGCAGGATTTCCAGGGTCTTCATCAGCAGGTCGAGGCTGATGCGCCACTTGCGGCCGGCGACCTTGCTGAAGTAGCCGCGGCTGCGTTCCACCTGCGCCTCGATCTCGCCGATCCGGCGGGTGGCGCGCAGCTCGACGGCGAGGGCCTGCAGCACCCGCTCGACGGCCTCTTCAGAGCTCATATGCCTCATGATCGCGCCTGTCCATCACGCTCACGTCGGCACCGCGCAGACGGCTCCCAACGCACCGCTCGCGGGCTTCAGCAGCATCCCGATTGACCTGACGCACCGAGGGTGGCACATTTGCGCCGCAGCCGCAAGGTTATGAGTTTTGAGACACATCCGGCTATGGCCAAGGTCCGATGGCGGGCCGCCGGCGCGCCCTTGGCGACCGCGTCTCCATGTCGTAGAATGCGCTCCAACGGAGCCCGGTCCGCGGGCCCCTCATCCCCGGCAATCACTTCACAGGAGGTTTCGCCTATGTACAGCCCACTCCTCGTCAAGCCGATGCGCGACGAGCTGACCGGCATCGGATTTCGCGAGCTGACCACCGCCGAGGAGGTCGATCAGTGGATGGCGGAGAAGGAGGGCACGGCCCTGTTGGTGATCAACTCGGTGTGCGGCTGTGCGGCGGGCATGGCGCGTCCCGGGGTGCGTCTGGCCTTGGAGCACCCGGCGCGGCCGCAGCGCCTGGCGACGGTCTTCGCCGGCCAGGACGCCGAGGCCACCGCGCGGGCGCGGGGCTACTTCGCCGACATTCCGCCGTCGAGCCCGTCGATGGCGTTGTTCAAGGACGGCGAGCTGGTGTACTTCGTCCCCCGCCACCGCATCGAGGGCCGCGACGCCGAGGCGGTGGCGCAGGATCTGCGCGCCGCCTTCGATCAGTACTGCGCCTGAGGGGACGATGGGTACCTTTCACCAGGGCAAGCACGCGCTGCACGGCATCACCGTGGTGGTCGGCACCGCCGGCGACGAGCTCTACGTCGGCCGCTGCGACGACGTCGACGAGCGGCTGGTGGTGCTGCTCGACGTCGCCGTCCACAGGCCCGAGGACGGTGAGGCGTCGGCGTGGCTCGAGCGGGCGGCGCGCTTCGGCGTCTGGCCCGAGCATCGCCGGCTGGCGATCGACCGCCAGCGGGTGACCTCGATCCGGCCCCTGGGCGAGATCTCCCCATGACGCCGCAGGGGTGGATCGCCGCCGGCGCCCTGCTCTGCGCCCTGTCGATCGCCGCCGGTGCCTTCGGCGCCCACGGCCTGACGTCGCGCCTCGATCCGCGCGGCCTCGAGCTGTGGGAGACGGCGGCGCGCTACGCCATGTACGGCGGTCTGGCCCTCCTCGCCATCGGCCTGACCGCCCTCGACGGGCCGCGCCGCGGCCTCGATCTGGCCGGCTCCCTGCTGCTCGCCGGCAGCGTCGTCTTCAGCGGCACGGTCGCCGCCCTGGCCCTCGGCGCTCCGCGCTGGCTGGGGGCCGTGACGCCGGCCGGCGGGCTGGCGATGATCGTTGCCCTGGTGCTGTTCGCTGCCGCCGTGCTGCGCGGCTGACGGCGGCTCGGAGCCTGAGTTTTCCCGGCCGGCGGCGCAGGCCGTCTCCAGGCCGGACGAGCGTCCAACCCGATAGGAGCGCGCGATGTCGAATGGAATCGTCCAGGTCCCGGCGCCGGTCAACGAGCCGGTGCATGCGTACGCCCCCGGCTCGGCCGAGAAGGCGTCGCTCAAGGCCGAGCTGGCCCGCCAGCTCGGCGACGCGATCGAGATCCCCCTGATCATCGGTGGCCGGGAGGTGCGCACCGGTCGCACCGCCGAGGCTTCGTGCCCCCACGATCACCGCCACGTCCTCGCCACCTACCACCAAGCCGGGGCGGCGGAGGTCGAGCGGGCGATCGGCGCTGCCCGGGAGGCCTGGAAGACGTGGTCGGAGATGGCGTGGGAGGATCGCGCTGCCATCTTTCTCAAGGCCGCCGACCTGCTCGCCGGGGCGTGGCGCGATCGCCTGAACGCCGCCACCATGCTCAACCAGTCGAAGACCGTCTTCCAGGCCGAGATCGACTCGGCCTGCGAGCTGATCGACTTCTGGCGCTTCAATCCGTACTACATGCGCAAGCTCTACGAGGAGCAGCCGGCGTCGGCGCGGGGGATGTGGAATTTCGTCGAGTACCGCGCCCTCGAGGGCTTCGTCTTCGCCGTGACGCCGTTTAATTTCACCTCCATCGCCGGCAACCTGCCGACTTCGCCGGCGATGATGGGCAATGTGGTGCTGTGGAAGCCGGCGTCGACCGCGGTGGTGTCGGGCTACGTGATCATGAAGCTGCTGGAGGCGGCCGGCCTGCCGCCGGGGGTGATCAATTTTCTCCCCGGTCGCGGCGGCGAGGTCGGCGATCCGGCGCTGGCGAGCCGCGACCTGGCGGGCATCCATTTCACCGGCTCGACGGCGGTGTTTCAGTCGATGTGGCGTACGGTGGGTGCGACCATCGAGTCCTACCGCAGCTACCCGCGGATCGTCGGCGAGACCGGCGGCAAGGACTTCGTCTTCGCCCACCCCTCGGCCGACCCGCAGGCCCTGGTCACCGCCCTGGTGCGCGGCGCGTTCGAGTACCAGGGCCAGAAGTGCTCGGCGGCGTCGCGGGCCTACGTACCGCGTTCCCTCTGGCCGCAGGTCGAGGAGCGGCTGGTGGCGGCGGTGGGCTCGATCCAGATGGGGTCGCCGCTCGACTTCCGCAACTTCATGTGCGCGGTCATCGACCGCAGCTCGTTCCGCACCCAGCAGCGGGCGATCGAGCAGGCGCGGGCGGCGAGCGAGGCGCGCATCCTGTGCGGCGGCGGCTGCGACGACGAGCACGGGTACTTCGTCGAGCCGACGGTGATCGTGACCGAGGATCCGCGCTACGAGACCATGCGGGTGGAGCTTTTCGGCCCGGTGCTGACGATCTACGTCTACGACGACGCGGAGCTCGACCGCGCCCTCGAGCTGTGCGATACGACCAGCGACTACGGGCTCACCGGCGCCATCTTCGCCACCGATCGCCGGGCGATCGTCCACATGTCGCGCGCCCTGCGTCACGCCGCCGGCAATTTCTACGTCAACGACAAGCCGACCGGTGCGGTGGTCGGCCAGCAGCCCTTCGGCGGCTCCCGCGCCTCGGGCACCAACGACAAGGCCGGCTCGATCTGGAATCTGCTGCGCTGGACCTCCCAGCGTTCGCTGAAGGAGACCTTCGTACCGCCGCTCGACTACCGCTATCCGCACATGGAGGAGGAGTAGTGGAGCGCCTCACCCACCTCGCTCTCGACCCGACCTTGAGCGGCCGGCCGGTGGAGCTCGCCGCCGGCCGGGCGGTGGTCGAGCTCGACGCCGGCCCGCGGATGGCCGCCGACGACCGCGGCCTGGTGCACGGCGGCTTCGTCTTCTCCCTCGCCGACCACGCCGCCATGCTGGCGATCAACCACCCCAACGTCGTCCTCGGCAGCGCCAGCGTACGCTTCCTCAGGCCGGTGGTGGTCGGCGACCGGCTGCACGCCAGCGCCCGCCGGCGGCGCCAGGAGGGCAAGAAGGAGATCGTCGAAGTCGAGGTCAAACGCGGCGACGAGGTGGTGATGAGCGGCGAATTCACCTGCTTCATCCCCCCGCGCCACGTGCTGGACCGGCGCCCTACGTGATGACCTTCTTCAGCCAGCTCTTGAAGAACGACTGACCGCTGATGAGCTCGGCGAGATCGATGACGCTGACCAGGATCACCGGGACAAAGGCGATCGCTTCCGCCAGCAGCATGGGGCTACGCAATGCGAAGTGGGCGATCACGTAGAAGGAAGCTCCCAGGAGAAACGTCAAGGCGTTGACGAAGGCCCACAGCTTGATGCGGTTGGCTGTGTCGTTATTCCGCGACACCCAGAGCCAGACGAGATCGTAAAGCAAAATGAAGGCAAGCATGCTCGGGAAGAGGTAGCTCGGCGACTGCTGAAGATCGATGGTCAGGGCCCAGCCGAAGAAGACGACAAAATGAACGAATCCCAGAAGGTAATCCAGGCCGTAGCTTTTCTTGTCGTACTTATCGGATTGGGTACCGCAGTAGACTTCGTCGAAGTAGGCTGCCGATCCGAGAAAGAATCGGATGATCAATAGAAGGAAGACGAAGAGCCGCAGCGCCTCGGACCAGGAGCCGATCCGGGTGTCGTTGGGATCGATGAGCTTCGGGAGGAGACTGAGGAGAGCTTGCTGAATCGCAAGACCGACGACGACGCCGTAGAGCCAGAAGGCGTGTCGGTGCAAGCCCATGAACCAGGATGCGAGGTGACTGGTCCTAGGATTCGTCGGCGACCTTCCCGGAGCCGGCCGAACGCCGGCCGACGGTCTGCTCCAAGTCGATGATCAGCTTGACCCCTACGGGAAGCAAGGCAACGCTGCCGAGCAATACGACTCCGATGACGATCTGCTCCATTGTGCAGCTCCAAGAAGAACGATGGTAGTGAAAGCGGGTCCATCATGGGCGAAACGTGGTGCTTTGTCAAGCCCCCGCCAGTAGCTACGTCGCCCGGAGCGGGGGGTTCTTGGCTATGAGATTGACGCAAGAACCGTGCCAGAGCTCGGCGCAGTCTGAGGCCGAGGGTGACTAGGTATCTTCTTTGATTGCAACGAGTTACGATGCGATAGGAGCGGCGGTAAGGAATGCTGACGCGCCATATAGACCGGATGCGTGTAGCATTTTTGTCACAGGCAGCAGTCGGCCGCCGGATCGCGACGTGGCCGGCGGGTTGTATGCATGCACAAGGAATTGTGCATAGAAGACCCTGGCAAGGAGCGGATGGGTGGCGTTTCGGCCACCCGGAGCTTCGACGAGGAGGTGAGGATGGCGGGCATGAGCGGTGGCGAGCTGGTGGCTGAGGCGTTGGTGGAGCGGGGGGTGGAGCGGATCTTCACCCTCTGCGGTGGTCACATCTCGCCGATCCTGGTGGCGGCCAAGGCGCGCGGGGTGCGGGTGATCGACGTACGCGACGAGGCTTCGGCGGCCTTTGCAGCCGACGCGACGTCGCGTCTTACCGGGGTGCCGGGGGTGGCGGCGGTGACCGCCGGGCCGGGGTTGACCAATACCATCACCGCGGTCAAGAACGCCCAGCTGGCGCAGTCGCCCCTGGTGCTCCTGGGGGGCGCTACCGGCACCATCCTGAAGGGGCGCGGCTCGCTGCAGGACATCGACCAGCAGGCACTTCTCGGCCCGCACGTCAAGTGGCAATGTGCGGTCCGCCGGGTGCGCGACCTGGCGCCGGCGGTGCACCGCGCCTTCGACGAGGCCCAGGCCGGCGTCCCGGGGCCGACGTTCGTCGAATGCCCGGTCGACCTGCTCTACGCCGAGCCCCTGGTGCGGCGGATCTACGGCGTCGGCGACGGCGCACCGCCGGCGCGCAGCCTGGGGGAGAAGGCCTTGCACTGGTACCTGCGGCGCCATCTCGACCGGCTCTTCGGCGGCGTGCCGGGGCGGCGGCGGCAGCCGTCGCCGGCGGCGCCGCCGGAGCCGGAGGAGCGCGACCTGCGGCGGGTGGCAGCGGCCCTCGCCAAGGCCGAGCGGCCGCTGCTGCTGGCCGGCAGCCAGACGCTGGTCGAGCCGCAGCGCGCCGCGGCGGTCGCCGCGGCGGTCGATCGGCTGGGGTTGCCGGTCTACTTGAGCGGCATGGCGCGCGGCCTGCTCGGCGCCCAACATCCGCGCCAGCTGCGTCACCAGCGCCGGCTCGCCCTGCGCGACGCCGACTTCGTCCTCCTCGCCGGCGTGCCGTGCGATTTCCGCCTCGACTACGGCCGCCACATCCCGCGGCGCGCCACCCTGGCGTCGGTCAACCTGAGCGCCGAGGATCTGCGCAAGAACCGCCGCCCCGACCTCGGCGCCTGCACCGCTCCTGGCCGCTTCCTCGAGCGGCTCGCCGAACGGCTCGCCGAGCGGCTCGCCGAACGGCACGAGCCGCCGGCCGGCGAGCGCTGGCGCGGCTGGATCGACCGCCTGCGCCGGCGCGACGCCGAGCGCGAGGCGGACATCGACCGGCGGGCGGAGGAGGACGTCGGCGGGGTCAATCCCCTCGCCTTCTTCCGCCGGCTCGATCCCCTCCTCGACGACGACAGCGTACTGGTCGCCGACGGCGGCGATTTCGTCGCCACCGCCTCCTACACCCTCCGTCCCCGCGGCCCCCTGCGCTGGCTCGACCCGGGCGTCTTCGGCACCCTCGGGGTGGGTGGCGGCTTCGCTCTCGGCGCCAAGGTGGCGCGGCCGTCGGCGGAGGTGTGGTTGATCTACGGCGACGGCTCCTGCGCCTACAGCCTGGCGGAATTCGATACCTGCGTGCGCCACCGGCTGCCGGTGATCGCGGTGGTCGGCAACGACGCCAGCTGGGCGCAGATCGCCCGCGAGCAGGTGGAGATCCTGGGCGACGATTGCGCCACCGTACTGCGCCACACCGAGTATCACCGGGTGGCGGAAGGCTACGGCGGCAAGGGCTTGCGCATCGAGCGCTCGGAGGCGATTCCCGAGGTCCTGGCCGAGGCCAAGCGGCTGGCGCGAGGCGGCACGCCGGTCCTGGTCGACGTGGTGCTCGGCAGGAGCGATTTCCGCAAAGGCTCGATCTCGATGTAGCGCGGCGCGGATTCCTCACCCGTCCCCCGCTGCAACCGGGTCTCGGGCGGTCTCCGCTGGGTGCTGCAGGCGCTCCGCCGGTCGCTCGACCCGGCGCCGCTCCGCCCGCGGCGCGGCGAGGCTGCGAGCTCGCGCGACCCGACTAGGCGCCGCCGCTGCCGTCGTCGAGGGCCTCGCCGACCTGGTCGAGGGGGCGCTCACCGAGCTGCCGGCGCAGCAGCTCGTGCTCGAAGGCGACGCCGACCTGCGCGGTGGCCAGCTCGAGGATGTGGACGTCCTCGATGGTCTGCTCGAGCTGGCCGTTGTCGGTGTAGATCACCGAGATGGTGCGGGAGGTGCCGAGGACCGGGAAGATCACCACCTGATCCGCCGCCGGCGGACCGAGCAGCCGCGAGAGCTCGGCGGGCAGGGCAGCCTCCTCGAATCGGCTCTCCTGGGGCCGGCCTTCGTCGATCGCGCGGCGCAGGGCGCACGCCGGATCCGGGATCAGGCGCAGGCCGCGGGTGGCGGCGGCCAAGGGGCGGCCGTCGCCGGTAAAGCCGAAGGCGCCGACCGCGACCAGGGACGGTTCCTGGACCAGGAAGAGCACCGCCCGCTCCACCGACTCGGAGATGACGTTCAGCAGGTTGAGGGCCATGGTCTCCGACAGCAGGCCCGATTGGACGTCGAAGACCACCCGCCGGAAGCGGCTGTAGCCGCCGCGCTGCGCGCCCGGCGGCGCCCCCCCGCCCGGCCTGGCCAGCACCCGCAGCAGGTTGTGGCATAGGGGGGCGAGGGTGTCGAAGGGCGGGTCGAGCACCGCCACCGCCCCCGCCCGGTAGGCCGACGCCTTGTCCCCCGAGCCGTTGACCAGGGCGATGACCGGCGCCCCGGGGCGGGTGCGGGTCAGGCTGGCGATCGACGCCGTGTCGAGGGCCGCCATGCGCAGGTCGAGGACCACCAGCGGCGGCCGCGTCTCCCCCGGCACCCGGGTGCCGGCCTCGCGCAGGCGCACCGCCACCACCCGCGCCAGCTCGCGCGGCAGGGCGGCGCGCAGCTTCTGCACCAGCTCGCGATCGCCGCTCACCACCTGGCAGCGCGCCGCTTCCCCCGGCTCCTGGTCGGCGACCACGGCGAGGGGCCGGGTGTCGGCCTCTTCGTCGACCGGCTCGCCGCCGGAGGACAGGCCGGCGCGGCGCAGGCGCCGGGCGAGGAGGTCGTTGGCCTCGGCCTCGGCAGCTGCCCGCTGCTTTTCGTCGAAGATGCGGGTCGCCTCGAGCAGCAGCATCTGGGTGTTGAGGTCGAGGCCCTCGAGCAGCTCGCCCGGCTCGACGGCGAAGTCGTCGAGGGTCTTGAGCTCGTCGACCTCGAAGTGGAAGTTGCCCTGCCGCCAGGTCACCAGGTCGAAGATCGCGGCCTGGATCTGCCCCTTGATCGCCCGGTGGATGTCCTCCCGCCGGGCCAGCCCGCGTTCGATCAGGATCTGGCCGATCGATCGCCCGGCGCCGGCGCCGCGCTGGTAGTCGAGGCACTCCGCCAGCCCCTTGGGGTCGAGCAGGCCGGCGGCGACCAGCTCGTCCCCGAGGCGCCTCTGGCCCGGGGTCCAGGCACCGACGATGCGGCCGTTGTGGAAACTGATCTCGGCGCGTTGCTCGTCGTCGCGCCACAGGTAGAGCGTGCCGCTGCGCTGGCCGAGATGGACGAACTGCAGGACGTCGGCCAGCGGCAGATCCTCGAGCACGCCGTTGATACTCATGCTGGCGTCGTCTCCCTGAGCGGCGGTTGAAGCCCGGCGCCGGTCGTCGTCGCGCCGGTCGCCGCCGGCGGCACGCCGCGACCCGCCGTCGCCTGGGCATCCCCGCCGGCGAAGCTCGACTGTCCCGCCTACCCTGAGACCGCATAGTACCCCAGACCGGGCGTGCCACCAAGCTCCGCCCCGCCGGCCGCCCTTGCCCGCCGGCGGCCGGCGGGGTAGAGTCCGACGGTGTCCTCGACGCCGGCGCGTGCGCGCCTCACCCGCTTCGCCTGGGGCGTTCTGGCCTACAATCTGGCGGTCATCCTCTGGGGCGCCTTCGTTCGCGCCACCGGCTCGGGTGCTGGCTGCGGCAGTCACTGGCCGTTGTGCAACGGCGAGATCGTGCCGCGGTCGCCGAGCGTCGAGACCCTGATCGAGCTCAGTCACCGCCTCACCAGCGGCCTTGCCCTGCTGCTGGTGGTGGCGCTGTGGATCGGCGTCTTCCAGCGCTGCGAACGCGGCCACGCGGCGCGTCGCTGGGCGTCCCTGAGCGTGGCGTTGATGCTGTTCGAGGCGGCGATCGGCGCCGGGCTGGTGCTCTTCGAGCTGGTGGCGGAGAACGAGTCGGTGGCCCGCGGCCTGTTCATGGCCGTCCACCTGGGCAACACCTTTCTGCTGCTGGCGACCCTCACCCTGACGGCGCGGGCGACGGCCGGCGAGCCGGATTTCCGCCTCCGCCGCCAGGGCCGTTTCGGCGGCTTGGTGATCCTCGCCCTGCTCGCCACCATGCTGGTCGGCATGAGCGGCGCGGTCGCCGCTCTCGGCGACACCCTCTACCCGGCGACGTCCCTCGGCGAAGCCCTGCGCCAGGACCTTTCCCCCACCACCAGCGTCCTGGTGCAGCTGCGGGTGCTCCATCCCTTGCTGGCGGTGGCGACCAGCGTGCTGGTGCTCTATCTCGCCGCTCGGGTGCGGGCGCGCGGTGGACGTCGCGACCGCCGCCGTGCCGGCCGGCTCAGCCTGCTGGTCTACGTCCAGCTCGGCATCGGCACCATCAACGTCCTGTTGCTGGCGCCGATCGCCATGCAGCTCCTCCACTTGCTGGTCGCCGACCTGCTGTGGATCGCCCTGGTGTTGGCTGCGGCCGGCGGCCTCGCCGCCCCTCGCGCCGGCGACGCGCCGGCGGGGGGTTGAGCCGAGCCGGCGATGGCCCGACCGCGCATCGCCTGCTTCGTCTCCAGCCACGGCTTCGGCCACGCCGCCCGGGTCTGTGCCGTACTGGAGGCCCTGGCACGCCGCCTTCCCGCCCTCGAGGCGGTGGTGTGGAGCGCCGTGCCGGGATGGTTCTGGCGCGACAACCTCGGCCGGCGGGTGCGGTTGGTGGCGGAGGACGTCGACCCGGGGCTGGTGCAGCGCGACGCCCTGGACGAGGACCTCGCCGCCAGCGCCGCCCGCCTGAGCCGACTGCTGCCGCCTGCCGCCGCTGCCGCCTCCCGCCTGGGGCTCGCCCTGCGCCGTCTGGACTGCCGCCTCGTTCTGTGCGACGTCGCCCCCCTGGGGCTCCTCGCCGCCGGCGAGGCCGGGGTGCCGGCGGCGCTGATGGAGAACTTCACCTGGGACTTCATCTACCGCGCCTATGCCGGCGAGGAACCCCTCTTCGCCCGTCTGGCACGGGCGCTCGAACCGATCTACGCCGGCGCCGACCTGCATCTCCAGCTCGAGCCCTGCTGCGCCCCGCGGCCGGCAGCCGTCGCCGTGCCGCCGGTCGCCCGCCGGCCGCGTCACGGCCGCGCCGAGGTCCGCCGCCGGCTCGGCATCCCCGACGACGAGGCGGCGGTGCTCCTCACCATGGGCGGCATCCCCTGGCGTCACCGGGTGCCGCCGGCGGCGCGCCGCCGCTGGCTGATCCTGCCCGGTGACCACCCGCGCCGCCAGCGGCGCGGACGCGCCGTCTTCCTGCCCCACCGCTCCGCCTTCTTCCACCCCGACCTGGTCGCCGCGGCCGATGCGGTGATCGCCAAGCTCGGCTACAGCACCCTGGCCGAGGTCCATTGTGCCGGCGTCCCTTTGGCCTACGTGCCGCGCCGGCGTTTCCCCGAGTCGCCGGTGCTCGAGGCCTGGGCCGCCGCCCGCCTGTCCGCCCTGCCGATCGCCCCCGAGGCCTTCCGTGCCGGTCGCTGGACCGAGATCCTCGAGCCGCTCCTCGCCCTGCCCCGTTCGACGCCGCCGCGGCGCGACGGCGCCGAGGTCGCCGCCGACTGCCTGCTGCCGTTTTTCGACGGCTGAGATCGCCGAGCGCTGCCGGCGAGGACGGAGCGCCGGCGCGGAGGAGGACGGTGTCGAGGATCGGGAGCGGGAGCGGGCGGCGGCTCCGCCCTGTCCTGATCCCGGGAACAAACGCTGCTGCCGCGAAACGGGTCTGCGGTCTCGGGGAAGGATCGGCCGGCCGTGGCAGCGGCCCTGATCATCCGGGGAAAACGGGCTCGGTTCAGGGGAAATGTCCCCGTATCGGGGACATTCTTCCTTCGGTTCGGGAATCGGCTCCGAGCCTTTACCATGCTCGCCACTTCGGGGGGCGAGCGAGGTAAAGACGCAAACCTTGAACCGAAGGAGGTTCCATGAAACCGGAACGAATCCAGAGCAACCGACCGAGCCTCTCCCACTGGCAGTACGATCCGGTGAGCGGCAAGCTGGTGCGCCGCTTCAGTCTCGAGGATCGGGCCGCCGCCATCGGCTTCGTCAACGACGTCGCCGCCGAGACCGGCGACCAGGCTGCCGCCATCACCCTCCACGGCCGCACGGTGACGGTGCAGCTGCCGCCCGACGAAAGCGGCGACATCACCAGCGAGCAGCTGGCCGTGGCGCGCCGACTCGACCGCCTGGGCTCGCCGCCGGCCGGCGCCTGAGCGCCCTGCTGCGGGGGGGCCGCTGAACGCGCGCCATGCGGTCCTCCCGCGCCTTCTCGTCGCGCACGTCATCCCCCCGCGGGATGATCGCCCAGGCCCCGTCGCGCAAGGCATGCCCCTGCGGGATGCGTACCGCGTGTGCCGCCGGGCGTTCTCCTGCGGGATGCGTTTCGCCGTCGTGAATCTCCGCGGTGGAGGATCGATCGGCGAGGGCGCGGGGGGGTGGTGCGGTAGGATCGCCGGGCGACGGCGGCGGCCGGAACGAGCCGGGTCGACCGGCAGCCGCCGGGGGAGGGGAGTGGCATGAGCGAGCGGGATCAGCCTCAGA
>RFGL01000264.1 GCA_003697015.1 Acidobacteriota bacterium
CGGAAGGCGCTCGGAAGGTGCCACCCTTTTCGCAAGTCATTTGGGTTCCGTCGCTTGCGACGACTCGCCCGCGGAGTTCTCGCGCATGAAGTCGAGGAGGTCGGCGACGGGCGACGGGCCTTGCGGGCGGGGCTCGACGATCCGCTGCCAGGCACGCTCGATCTCCTCGACGTCGGCTCGTCGCAGGTGCCAGGAGAGGGGGCCCTTGCCGCTGTCGGGCCCGGGCTGGAAGATGAAGCGCCGGCAGGGGATCGGCGTGCGACCGTGGCCGTGCTCGAGGATGGCGCACAGGTAGTCGACCTCGATCTCATTGCGCACCACCTGAGACGTGGTGCGCATCGCCACCACCCCCCTGGCCGGGGCGATGAGCTCCGCCAGGGCGCCGGTCCACCAGGCGCGTGGCGGCGGCATGGCTTCCTCAGGCGGGAAGGCGCGGAGCTCCAGGACGGCGACGGCGCCGAAGTACTCCGCGAGGTCGAAGTCCGTCGCCTCGTGCAACGCCTCGAGCCAGGAAACCACCGCGGCGATGCCGAAGTTGTCGAAGTAGGCGCCGTCGAGCAGGTGGTAGGCGGCGAGTTGGGGGCAGGGCCCGCCGGTGCAGCGCGGTGCCGTCGGCGGGCCGGCGTAGGGGAAGTTGGCGCTCAGGCGGGCGGCGGTGACCATGTCGAGATCGAGGAAGCGCGGGTCGTCTTCGATCACCAGCTGCTCGAGACCGAAATCTCTACGGCCGTTGGCGCGGGCGGTGTCGAGGGGGGTGATGAAGAGGGGCGCGCCGGTCTCGGCGATGGTGGCGTTGAAGATCATCGCCGGCAGCTCGCCCTTTGCAACCTTCTCCGCCCAACGGCCCCGCTCGGCCCTGCCCTCGTAATCGAGCACCGTCTTCATCGTCTGGCGCCAGGCGTGCTCCAGCGCCCAGCCGCGGTCTTTTCGCTCGTCGTAGAAAGGGAGGAGGACGCGCAGAAACTCCGGGTAGACCAAGCCCCAGCCGAGGGACGCCAGGCTCGACCGTCGCGTGGCCTGGCGCAGGCGCTCGAGCTCCTCATCCGTCCAGGCGCCGGTGGCACCGTGCTCCTCCATCGCCGCCAGCAGGTTGAGGGCGCCGACGCTGCCGCCGGAGACCGAGCTCAGCAGGTGGACCGAGTCGAGGAAGCGGATGCCCTGCGCGGTCAGGGTCGGATCGCCGGCGAGCTGTTGCTCGAGACCGCTCAGCACCTCCCCGGTCCAGGCCGCGGCCTGGATGCCGCCGCCGCGGATGGCGACCACCACCAGGATCGGCCGTGCGTCATTCCGCTGGCTGAAGCCGGTGGCCGCGAGTCGCGCCCGGACGGCGTCGGCGGCGGCGATCGGTCGCCGGTCTTCCGCCCCGACCTTGAGCTCGAAATAGTGATCGGTGCCCTTGATGCCGTAGAGGGTGAAGAAGATCGCCACCAGGGTGATGAGGACCGGAACGTGGAAGCGATCGAGGAGAAAGGCCACCCCGGCGATGGCGGAGAGCATCAGCGCCAGGAAGAGAAAGACGAAGGCGCCGGCGGGCTCGTCCCGCACCGGTGGATCCCCGCCCCACCACAGATAGACGACGGCATAGATCACGCCGAGAACGACGAAGCCGACCACCGCCCGCACCTGGCCGGCGGCGATCTGCCCTGTCGTCTCATCCCAATACCCGGGACCGAAGAAGCGGGCGACGGCGGACAAGCGTTGCTTGATCCATGCCGCCGCCGTCGACTTCATCGGCCTTGCGAAGACCCACTGCAGCAGCTCGAGCAGCTTTTCCGGGAGAAGGGTCAGGGTCCCGAGGATGGCGGCTGCGGCCACGGCGATGGACAGGAGGGCGGTGGGAAGGCGGAGGTCGTCGGGCCGGCTGGCGACGATCGCCCACAACGGCGGGGCGGATACGGCGAGGGCGCAGGCGAGAAGGACGACGGTATGCCGTTGGGTGCCGGTGAAGGGGTACCAGAGCGCCGCGACGCCGTAGCGCACCGGCCCCTGGCGCCAGATCAAGGAGAAGGTGGAGACGATGAGCCAAGCCAGGTACACCGCGGTGGCGGCGGTGAAGAAGAGATAGAGCGCGGAGCGGGTCTCGAGGCCTCCGGCCAGGGTGGCGGAGCCGGCGAGCGCCCCGCCCGACAGGCCCCAGAGGATGAGGAAGAAGAGCAGCGGGACGCGCTGGAAGTAGAGGTACTGGAGGGCGTAGAGCAGGCGGCGCAGGGTCTGCCGTACGCCGCGCCTCGTGGCTCCGCCACGGCCGAACCCGCCGTTGACGACGTAGGCCGCCGCGCTCAGCACCACCAGCAACAAAGAGACGAGAGCGAAGCGCCACTTCCAGGCCGAGAAATGCGACGCCACCCCGGCCAGTCGCAGCCACCAGGCCCCCGGCTCGGCGCTGTCGAAAGTCCACGCCAGGGTGGCGGCGGAGACGTTCTCCCCCAGGTCCAAGAGCCCCCCCAGCCACGGCAGGTGGCGCAGGCCGTGGACCCGGCTTTTCTCCTCGATCGCCGGCTTGAGGCAGAAGGTGATGGCGGCGAAGAAGAGCAGGGAGTAGGCGATGGGGAAGACGACGTCGAGGGAGAGCTCGCGCCGGGCGTACTGGCGGCGCTGCTGGTCCGAATATCCCCCCAACAGCTCGTGCGCCTGCGACGCGGTGTAGCCGTCGCGATCGCCGTCCAGGGTCTCGATGGCGCCGGGCGGCACCACCTGGAAGAGGATGCTGAGCACCAGGCATAGGACGAAGAGCAGCGCCAGTCCCCAGCGGCTGGCGAGGACCTCGAGGCGGGCGGTGCGGGCGTCGAGCCAACGGATGAGCTGGTGCATGATCGGACGCTCCCTTCGATCGCTGTGGTTTGCGGTCATTCTCGCTCCAGTTGCTCTAGATGCTGCCGGAATCCCCGCCTTGCGGACGGATTTCTCGGATCGAATCCGCCCTGCCGCCGGTGGCAGTCCGTCGCGGCGCGTCGCGCGTAGCTCAGAGCAGCGATGTGCCGACCCCCGTTCGTTCGCCGTCTGATCCGCCGCCCGCGGTGGGGCGTGGCGTGGGTGACGGCAGCTTTGCTC
>RFGL01000265.1 GCA_003697015.1 Acidobacteriota bacterium
GGCGCAGGTAGGCGATCCGCGCCCGCTCGAGTTTCTTGACCGTGTCGGGGGGGAGGTAGCTCTCGGCGACCAGGAAGGCGCCCAGATCGAGGTGACTGCCGGCCAGGCGGCGGCGCTCGAGGGCCTCGGCCAGGCGCTCTTTGCTCAGCACCTTGAAATGGACGGCGAGGCGCCCGAGGAGCAGGTCGTGATCGTCGTCGGCCATCGAAGAGGTCAGGCTACTCGACCCGGCGCCGGCCGGTCAACCGAGGCTCTCAGGCCGCCGCGCCCCCCCGATCCTTGACAAGGGGACGGTGCGGCTGAAGAATGGGAGCAGGCATTCCTCGCGAGCGAGGCAGACCCATCCCCGTCCCGGGGGCAGCGCCGTGCATGTGCGGTGGTGCGCCGCAGGAGGAGACGTCGATGAAGATTTCGCTGATCAAGCCGCATACCGGCGGGGTGCTCGGGCTCGAGATGATCACCTTCGTCGAGCCCCTGGGACTGGAGTACGTCGCCGGCGCCCTCGAGCCGGAGGGCCACCGGTGCCAGATCGTCGACCTGCGCATCGACGGCGTCGACGCCGGCGTCGCCCGCTGCCGCGCCTTCGAGCCCCAGGTGGTGGGCCTGCAGTGCAACTTCACCACCGAGCGCTTTCGCACGGTGGAGGTCGCCCGGCGGATCAAGCGGGAGTTGGGGGACGTCTTCGTCGTCGTCGGCGGCCACGACGCCTCGCGCGATCCGGCCTGGTTCCTCGATCGGGCGATCGACGCGGTGGCCCTGGGGGACGGGGAAGAGGTCATGCCGCCGTTGCTCGACGCCCTCGAGGGCGGCCGCGCTCTGGACCGCATCCCCGGCCTGATGCTCAACCGGGGCGGCGAGCCGCACTTCACCGGCCACGCTCCGGCACGGCGCGATCTCGACCGGCTGCCGATGCCCGCCCGCCACCTCATCCGCCGCTACGCACCGCACTACTACTTCAATTATCACAAGCCCCTGGCGCTGCTCGAAACCGCCCGCGGCTGCCCCTTCAAGTGCAATTTCTGCTCGGTGTGGAAATTCCATGAGTCGACCTTCCGCGAGAAGTCTCCCGAGCGGGTGGTGGAGGAGCTGCTCGCCATCGATGCCGACCACGTCTTCATCACCGACGACATCTTCTGGATGAACGTCAAACGGGCGCGCGAGCTGGCGCGGCAGATCAAGGCCGCCGGCATCAAGAAATCCTTCAAGATCCAAACCCGCACCGACATCATCTGCCGTCACCCCGAGATCGTCGAGATGTGGAAGGAGTGCGGCGAGCTGTCGATCTTCCTCGGCCTGGAGAAGATCGACGACGAAGGGCTCAAGTCGGTCAACAAGAGCAACAAGGCGGCGAACAACGATCGCGCCATCGAGATCCTGCGCGACCTCGGAGTCGGCTACACCCCCAACTTCATCGTCGATCCCGACTGGGACCGCCGGCACTTCGCCGAGCTGCGCCGCTGGATCAGCCGCACCGGTTCCTACAACAGCGGCTTTTCGATCCTCACGCCGCTACCCGGCACCGATCTGTGGGACGAGGTCAAGGGCCGGGTCACCACCGGCGACTGGGAGCTCTACGACATCGCCCACGCGGTGCTGCCGACCCGACTGTCGCAGGAAGAGTTCTACGCCGAGTACGCCGGCCTGTGGCGCCACGCCCTGAAGGTGCGCTACCGCGAGCGCGGTTTCCTCCGCACCTACCTCCAGCTCGGCTTCGCCCTGGCGACGCGCCAGGTCACCCTCGAGGCGCTCAAAAAGGGCATGAACCTGAGCCAGCGTTTCAGCCGGCCGGAGACCTTCCTCCGCGGTCACCGGCGGAGTGCCGTCCGCCTGGCCGAGGTCGCCGATCTCGGCGCCGGTCCGCTGGCGGCTCAGCCGGCCGAGCGGACGGCGGCCTGAGCCGACTCGGATTCGGCTGGACGCCGGATCCTGCGCACCAGCGCCCGCACGACCGGCCAAAGGACGGCCGGGGAACGTCAGGTGCGGAATCGCCGGCGGCGCGGGCCGCGGATCGCCGCCAGGATGGCCGACACGTCGCCGTCGAAGGGCAGGTATCTCGACGCCACGTCCGGTTCGTCCCCCACCACCACGCCGCCCACCTCGACCCAGGCGTGGGCCTCGATGCCGCCGCCGGTGCGGCGCACGCCGATGCGCAGCGCGGCGTCGGCGCCGCGCCGCCGGGCCAGCCACCAGAGGGCGAGGGAGCGCTCCAGACAGAGGGCGCGGAGGGGCAGGTTGCGCGCCGCCAGGCCGAGGGCCCGGGCGTCGATGCGGGCCGCCGGCAGCGCTTCGCCGGCGGGGAGCCGCCGCCCCTCGCTGGTGCGCGCCAGCCAGCGGTGGAGGCGGGCGAAGCCGCAGGTGCGCAGGCCGCAGGTGACCAGGGCCAGGGCGGCGCACGCCGCCGCCGTCCGCCGGCGGAGCGCCGCCGGCAGGGCACGGAAGGTTCGGATCTTGCGCAGCACCGCCACGCCTGAACTCTAGCGCGCTAGGCGCGCGGGCACTCGTCGCGCCGGGCCGACTCGCGGCGGTCGCCGAAGACCAACCGCCTGAGCTCCGCCGCGGCGCGCGGCAGGTACGAGGGGCTCGACCAGTTGTAGCGCAGCACCAGCAGGGCGGCGACGGCGAGGGTGCGCGCCGGCACCCGCGGCGGCGGGCGGAAGGGGTCGACCTCGGGCTGGCAGATGTGCTGCGCCTTGCCCGCCGCCCACGACAGGGGGACGTAGCCGTAGTGGCGCTTGACCGTGCCGATGATCTCGGCGAAGACCCGGCCGCGGCGGGCGATGGTCTTCATCCCGCGGTGGATGCGCGAGCCGGCGAGCTCGGCGTCGACGAAGAGCGGCGGATGGTGGCGGCCGATGCGGATCCATAGATCGAAGTCCATGCAGGTCTGGAGGTTCTCGTCCAGGTCGTAGACCCGGCCGAGGCGGGCCGGCCACCAGAAGACCGCCGGCTGGCAGAGGTAGCACTCGTGGGCCAGGGCGTGCCAGTCGAAGCTCGCCCGGGTGGGATAGGGCCCGAGGTCGCCGTCGGCGGCGTCGAGGTAGCGCGCCCGGCCGTAGAGCCAACCGTGCCCGGGGTGGTCGCAAAAAGCGCCGGCCACCCGTTCCAGGGCACCCGGGAAGTAGACGTCGTCGGCGTTCAGCCAGCCGATGATGCCCTCGGGGTCGGCGCGACGCAGGCCCTTGTTCAGGGCGTGGGCCTGGCCGCGGTCGCCCTCGGAGACGAAGTCGACCACCCCCGGATGACGCCGCCGGTAGCGCTCGAGGATCTCCACCGTGCCGTCCGTCGAGCCGCCGTCGATCACCCACAGCTTGAGCCGCGGATGGCCCTGGGTGAGGACGCTGTCGAGGGTGCGGGCGATGAACGGCGCCTGCTCGAAGGAAGGGGTGATGACGGTGATCGGCGGCACCTCGGCGGCGGTGATGGGGGGCCGGTCCGCCGCCAGCAGACGGCGGAAGACCGCCAGGGCGGCGGCGGCGGTCCGCCGCCAGGAGAAGGTGCGCCCGCGGCGGCGGCCGGCGGCGGCCAGCGCCCGGCGGGCGCCGTCGTCGTTCCACAAGGCCTCGATCTCGGTCGCCAGCTCGGCGGTTGACGACGGGTCGAAGTAGCGCGCCGCCTCGCCCCCGACCTCCGGCAGGCTGGTGGCGTTCGAGGCGAGCACCGGGCAGCCGGCGAGCATCGCTTCGACCAGGGGGATGCCGAAGCCCTCGAAGCGCGACGGGAAGACCAGCAGGTCGGCCTCGGCATAGAGCGCCGGCAGCTCCGCCGCGTCGACGTAGCCGAGGATGCGCACGTCGTCCTCGAGACCGAGGCGCGCCAGCTCGGCGGACCAGCCGCCGCCGTCGATCGCGGCGCCGCACAGCACCAGGGGCGGGCAGGCGCCGCGGCGGCGCTTGATCCGCGCCAGGGCGGCGAAGAGGGTGCGGTGGTTCTTGTGCGGCCAGGAGTTGGCGGGATAGAAGAGGTATCGCGACGGCAGTCGATGGCGCCGCCGCACCGCCCGCCTCAAGGACGCGTCGCGCGCCGCGCGCGCGAAGCCGGGGGCGGCGGCGAGGTGGATGGCGGTCACCTTCTCCGCCGGCACCTGCAGGCGGTCGACGATCTCGCGGCGCGAGAAGTGCGACAGGGTGAGGACGTGGCCGGCGTCGCGGGCGCTGCGCGGGTAGTGCTCGCGGCGCCAGGAGAGGATCTCCTCGCTGAAGCAATGCGGCAGGGTCTCGTGTTGCAGGTCGGGAATGGTGACCACCGACGGCAGGCCGGGCTGCGGCGGCTCGAGGGTCAGCAGGGGGCAGAACCACAGGTCGAGCCCCCAGCCGCCGAGGGCGGCGGCGTCGAGCCGGCGGAAGTCCTCGGGCTCGAGGGTGCGCACCTCGAGCCGCGGCCCCGGGGTGAAGGTGGCGGCGTTGTAGGGCGCGCCGGCGAGGACGAAGGAGACCTCCGGATCGTGCTCGAGGGCGGCGTCGAGCAGCTGCCTTACGTAGAGCTCCATGCCGCCGATGCGCCCCGGCCGCAGGCTCTCCAGATGGACCCCGATCCGCATCACCGATCTCCACCGCCGAGCATACGACGAGCGGCGCGCAGCAGCCGCCGGTGCCAGCGCGCCTCGAGCTGCGCCAGGTGGGCATAGAGCGCTCTCAGCTCCCTCTCCTTGTCGCGCACCATCGACTCCAGGGCCGCCCGCTCCCGCCTCAGGCCGGCGATCGCCTCGCGCCGCGCCTCCCCGTCGCGCGTCAGGCGGCGGATCTCCCGATCGCGCGCCCGAAGCTCCGCCTCAAGGGTCTTGAGCTCGCCGGCGAGCCGCGCCATCGCCTCGTCCTTCGCCCGCCGGTCGCCGTCGATCGCCCGCCGCTCCCGCTCCAGCCAGGCGATGGCTTCGTCCTTCGCCCGCCGGTCGCCGTCCACCGCCGCCAGCTCCTCCTCGAGCCGCGCGATGACCTCGTCCTTCGCCCGCCGGTCGCCGTCCACCGCCGCCAGCTCCTCCTCGAGCCGCGCGATCTCGGCCTCCTGGTCCCGCTGGTTTCCATCCAGCTCCAGGGCCCGCCGGCGGCCGTCGAGCAGAGCGGCGACCAGGGGCGGCAGACCGGCGCGCGGCTGCCGGCGACGGCGGATCGTCCCGGCGCGGCGGGCGACGACGAACATGTCGTAGGGGAAGAGACCGGGGCTCACCTCCACCGCCCGGAAACCGGCGCGCCGCAGCAGCCGGCGGACGCCGTCCTCGGTGAAGAGGAAGAGGTGGTCGTCGGGGATCAGCATCGGCCAGCTCGCATCCTCCCCGCGGTAGCACGGGGTCTGGAGGAGGAGCAGGCCGCCGGCGGCGAGGAGCCGGCGGCAATGCTCGACGGTGACCAGGGGCTGGGGCAGATGCTCGAGCACGTCCATCGCCGCGATGGCGTCGTAGGGGCCGGCGACGGCGGAGCGCTCGAGCGGCCCGCGGTGGACGGTGACGCCGAAGCGACGGCGGGCGAAGTCGATCACCGCCGGGCTCATCTCCAACCCCTCGGCGCGGTAGCCCGCCGCCTCCAGCAGGTGCACGAACCCGCCGTGGGCGCACCCCAACTCGAGCACCGCGGCCGGCGGCTCGAGCACCGCCAGCAGGCGCTCCAGCCAGTCGAGGGCGCGTTCGGTGAGATCGCTGCGGGCGCGCTCCTCGAGGCCGGGCAGGCCCTGTTCCCGCGGCACGTGATCGAACCAGTAGCGCTTGCCGTAGAAGCCCTCGTCGTCGTCCGTCACCTCGAGGTAGGCGGCGGCGGCGGCGGCGCGGGGGGAGACCAGGGTGCCGCAACGCCGGCAGCGGCGGTAGACGCCGACCCCGGCTCGAAGCTCGCGGCCGCCGGCGCCGCACCAGCAGCGCGGCTCCGGTCCCTCGCTCATGACCGCGTTCCGTCGGCCCGGGCGAGGAAGTCCAACGCCGCGCCGGCGAAGGCCTCCGGCTGCTCCAGCATGGGGTAGTGGCCGAGATCCTCCAGCCAGGTCAGGGTCGAGCCGACGATCTCCTGCGCCAGCTTCTCGGCGATCGCCGGCACCGCCACCGGATCGCGCCGCCCCCACAGCACGTGCACCGGCACGTCGAGCCAGCGGAGAGCGCCGGCCCAGCGATGGCGGAAGCGCACGCGCTCGTCGAGGTAGGAGGAGATCTGATGGGTGCGACGCTGGCCGTCGCCGTGGCGGATGGCGCGCCAGATGCCCTCCAGATCCGCGTCCCGCGCCCGCCGCGGGTCGCCCCACAGGCGGCGCAGCACCCGCTTGACGTAGGAGCCCGGCACCAGGCGGCCGAAGAGAGGGCCGGTGAGGGGCGAACGCGCCAGGCGCTGGGCCAGGCGCAAGCGGGCGAGCTCCAGGTGGACGCTGCCGTTGCACAGGGTGACGCTCTTGAGGTCGAGGGGCAGCAGGCCGCGGGCCCGCCGCGCCAGCAGCTCGGTGGCGACGCTGGTGCCGTAGTCGTGGGCCAGGAGGTGGCCTTCGCCGATCCCCAGCTGCCGCCACAGACCGATCGCCGTTTCCGCCTGCTCGAGCAGGGAGTACGAATACGCCGCCGGTTTGGCCGAGAAGCCGAAGCCCGGATGGTCGTGGACCACCACCCGATAGCGCTCGGCCCAGGCGTCGATCACCCGGTGGAAGTCGAAGGAGGAGGAGGGGAAGCCGTGCAGCAGAAGGAGCGGCGTGGCCAGCCGCGGCCCCCGCTCGAGGTAGAAGATCCGCTGGCCGAAGACCTCGACTTCCCGCCCCGCGGCCCGCCAGCGGTCGATGGGTTGCGCTCGCTCGTCCATCCTCTCGTTCACCGGCACATGGTCGCATGCGACCCGCCGCCTGTAAAGGTGCGGGCGGCGACGAAGAGCCCGGTCGGCGACGATCGATCACCGTCATCTTACGCCTTACTTTCGTTCTTTCGAGGAATTTTTCTACACGGTAAAGTGAATCCGCTCAGCGAAAGACGAGAAGCGCCCGCCGGCACCCCGACTCACAGCGCGGTGCTCTCTCGATGGAAGTTGGGTATGGGGAGGCGCGCCACGGACGACTGCCGTGGCGCGTCTCGACACGCCACCACAACGTGAAGGGGATCGAGATGAAAACGAGCACCCGCCTGCTCCACGTCTGCCTGGCAATCGTTCTGACCGCAACCGCATCGCTCGTGGCGCAGCCGCCCCCGGGCTACTACGACACGGTCGACACCACCAATGCCGTCACCTTGCGCCAGACCCTCCACGAGGTGATCGACGACCACACCCGCTTTCCCTATACCGACGCCACCACCGATACCTGGGACATCGTCAATCTGGCGGATGAAGATCCCAATAACATGAACAACATCGTCGACGTCTACAAGAACGCCAGCTACGCGAAGATTCCCGGCGGCATCGGCGCCTACAACCGCGAGCACGTGTGGCCCAAATCCTACGGCTTTCCGGTGCTGGACGATCAGAACTATCCCTATACCGACTGCCACCACCTTTTCGCCGCCGACGCCGGCTACAACTCGGCGCGCAGCAACAAGCCCTTCCGCACCTGCAACGCCGCCTGCACCGAGCACACCACCGACTTCACCGACGGCCGCGGCGGCGGCAGCGGCGTCTATCCGGGCAACTCGAACTGGACCACGGGATCGTTCACCCAGGGTACCTGGGAAACCTGGGACGGCCGCAAGGGCGACGTCGCCCGCGCCATCCTCTACATGGACGTGCGCTATGAGGGCGGCGTGCACAACGTCACCGGCATCCCCGAGCCGGACTTGATCGTCACCGACGACGAAGCCCTGATCGACGCCAGCAACACCGGCTCGAACGAGAACGTCGCCTACATGGGCATGCTGTCGGTGCTGCTCCAGTGGCACCAGCAGGATCCGGTCGACAGCCGCGAGATCTGGCGCAATGAGGTGGTGTTCAGCTTTCAGGGCAATCGCAATCCCTTTATCGATCACCCCGAGTGGGTCGACTGCCTGTGGAACAACGTCTGCACCTTCGACACCACCCCGCCGGCGGCGCCCAGCGGCCTGATGGCGACCGCCCAGAACGGCGCCGTCGATCTCTCCTGGCTGGCCAACGGCGAGAACGATCTGGCGGGCTACAACGTCTACCGCGCCACCACCTCCGGCGGCCCCTACGCGCGGGTCAACGGCGCCCAGGTGAGCGGCACCGCCTTCACCGACGCCTCGGTGGTGAACGGCACCACCTACTTCTACGTCGTCACCGCCGTCGACACGTCGAATAACGAGAGCGCCAACAGCAACGAGGTCTCCGCCACCCCGGACGGCACCTTGCCCGACGTCACCCCGCCGGCGCCGCCGACCGGCGTCGCCGCCAGCGCCGGCGACGGTCAGGTCAGCCTGTCGTGGAATGCCAACGGCGAAGCCGACCTCCAGGGCTACAACGTCTACCGCGCCACCACCTCCGGCGGCCCCTACGCGCTGCAGAACGGCACGCTCCTCGCCACCCCCGCCTTCACCGACGCCTCGGTGGTGAACGGCACCACCTACTTCTACGTCGTCACCGCCGTCGACGCGTCGAATAACGAGAGCGCCGACAGCGCCGAGGTCTCGGCGACGCCGGCGGCGGCCGGCTCCCAGGGGGTGGTCCTCTCCGAGGTGCTCTACGACGTCAGCGGCACCGACGACGGCTTCGAGTGGGTCGAGCTGGTCAATACCGGCGCGGCGCCGGTCGACCTCTCCACTTTCTGCCTCGGCAACGGCGGCACCACCTATACCACCTCCACCGCCCAGCTCTCGGGCACCGTCGCCGCCGGCGCCACCTTCGTCGTCGGCGGGCCGAGCTCGAGCGCCACCAACGCCAACCCGACCTTCGACCAGGTGCTCAACTTCAGCCCCGACTTCCAGAACAGCGGCACCACCGGCGACGGCGTGGCCCTCTTCGACGTGCCCTGCGCCCAGGTGAACGCCTCCACCGTGCCGGTCGACGCGGTGGTCTACGGGCCGAACAACAACAACGGGCTGATCGACGAGACCGGGGTGGCCAATCCCCCCGAGGTCGGCGACGCCGGTCCGGGATCGTCGATCGAGCGCCTCGATCTGGCCGGCTCCTGGCAGATCCAGGGCAGCCCGACCCCCAACGCCTCGCCCCTGGCCGGCGCCCCGCCGCCGCCGAACGCCGCGCCGAGCGTCGTCATCTCGGCCCCGGCCGACGGCTCGAGCGTCACCGAGGGCACGGCGATCGCCTTCGCCGGCAGCGCCTCCGACCCCGAGGACGGCGACCTCTCCGCCGGCCTCGCCTGGTCCTCCGACCTCGACGGCCCCATCGGCACCGGCGCATCCTTCTCCGCCACCCTCTCCGCCGGCACCCACGTCGTCACCGCCTCGGTCACCGACTCCGGCGGCCTCGGCGCCAGCGACGCCGTCACCGTCACCGTCACC
>RFGL01000266.1 GCA_003697015.1 Acidobacteriota bacterium
CCGGCAATGAAATCCGCTACGATCAAGCTGGCGTGCCAGCGTAGCCCGCGGGCCGCGGCGGACAAGCCGTTACTGTGCGACAGGAGAACGACATGGCGACGGAGAAAAAGCAGAAGAAGGGCGCCGCTACCGGGAGAGTGATCATCGAAGAAATCGAGATCCCCCAGAAGTCTCTGACCAAGACCGCCGCCGAGGCGTTGAGCGAGCCGCCCCGCCTTCCCGCGATCGAGTTCTAGCCTGCGGGCCGGGCGCGTGCCGTCGCCCGATTTCGATCGGTTCCCCCTTTCTCACCCATTCAACTGACCTGTAGAGCGGGGCAATCTCTGCCCGGGCGATGCGCCGGCCGCCGAAGGCGTTTCCCTGCCGGCGGCGTGGTTCTCGCCGGCCGGGGCGGCTCGCCATGCGGCGGCGAGGGCGGCGATCGGCCGCCGGCCTCCGCTCACCGGCGGAGGACGGTAGAATCGTCCGGCGATCGACGGCGGTGGGGCGCGGCGGCGGGTGGCGACGGCCGGTCGCGGAGCGAGCGATGACGCGCAGGCGGGGATCGACGGAGGCACGGGTCGTGCGGCTGGACGGCGCGACGCCGGCGGCGGCCCACGCCTCGGTGGTGCTGCTGGTGGGCTGCGGCCGGGAACTCGCCGCGGCCCTCGCCGAGCGGCTGGCCGACGCCGAGGTGGCGGCGGTGAGCCGCGAGGAGGCGCGGCGGCGGATGGCGGCCGGCGAGGTGGACGTCCTGTGCCTGGGGGAGGCCCTGACCGGCGGCGAGGCGCAGCGCTTCCTGAGCCAGGTGCTGGACGGGGAGGAGCCGCCGGCGACCCGCAACGTGGTGCTGGCGGCGGGGCAGGAGCTGGCCCTCTTCCAGGATCTGGTCGACGACGACCGGCTCTTCTACCTGAGCCCCCGCCCCCCGCCCCTGGCCGACGTCGAACGCATCCTGCGCAGCGCCTTGAGCTACCGCCGCCAGCAGCGGCCGTCGATGGCCAGCGCGGTGGGGGACGATCTCGCCCTCGGAGCGCAGCAGGTCCTCGAGCTGGCCCAGCAGCTGGCGGCGGAGGAGGACCCGGGGCGCATCTCGGCCCTGGTCGCGGCCGCGATCCCCGAGCTGGTGCTGGCCGAGCGCGGCGCCTGCCTGCTCTACGATGCGGCGAACGAGACCCTGTGGTGCCGGCCGCTCGACGGCGGCGAGGAGCGCCGCGAGAGCGCTGCGGCCGGGGTGGTGAGCTTCGTCCTGCGCACCGCCGAGACCGTCGTCCTCGAGCGGGTGGGGGAGGATCCGCGCTACGACCCGGAGGCGGACAACGACGGCGGCAGGCCGGACGAACGCTTTCTCGCCGTGCCGGTGACCTCCGCCAGCGACGACGCGCCCGGGCCGAAGGTGCTGGCGGTGGTGGTCGCCCTGCGCGCCGCCGGCCGGCCGCCCTTCGGCGACGAAGAGCGCCGCCAGCTGGAATTCCTCGCCGCGCAACTGGCGCCGATCCTCGACCGCCTGGCGCTCAAAGCCCGGCTCGACGAGCTGGCGGCCCTGCGCTACACCTATTGGACCCGCGACGGCCGGCCGCTCTTCCGCCAGGAGGCGCTGGAGGAGTACAGCCGGGCGCCGGGGGAGCAGGGCCAGGTTCTGGAGCTCTCGCCGCGCTGGACCCGCTGGGCCTATCCGCTGCTGCTGGTCGTCTTCCTGGCGGCGGTGCTCTTCGCCTGCCTCGGCTCGATCCACGAATACGCCACCGGCATCGCGGTGGTGCGCGACGACGACGCCACCGAGGTGACCGCGGTGCGCGCCGGCACCGTCACCGGCATCCACGTCGAGAGCGGCCAGCGGGTGGACCGCGGGCAACTCCTGGTCAGCCTCTACGGCGCGCAGGAGGCGGCGGAGCTCGAGCGCCTGCGGCGCGAGGTCGAGTTGGGCCTGATCAGCCGCTTGCGCAACCCGGCCGATGCCGGCGCGGCCCAGGCCCTGGGCGCCCTGCGCGAGCAGCAGCGACTGGCCGAGGCACGGCTCGAGGAGCGCTCGATCCGCGCCCCCCACGGCGGCGTCGTCGCCGACCTGCGCGTGCAGCTCGGTCAGCCTCTGACCCCGGGCCAGGTCATCCTCACCCTGGACGAGGAAGGCGACGACCACGAACTGTCGATCATCGCCCTCTTCCCCGGCCACTACCGGCCGCAGATCGCCCCCGGCATGCCGCTGCGGCTGGAGCTGCAAGGCCACCGCTACGCCTATCAGCACCTGACGGTCGAGTCGGTGGGGGAGCGGGTGGTCGGTCCGGCGGAGGCGCGGCGCGTGCTCGGCGCCGGCATCGGCGACGCCGTGCCCGTCACCGGCCCGGTGGTCTTCGTCCGCGCGCGGCTGCCGTCGCCGACCTTCGAGAGCGGCGGGCGCCTCTACCGCTACCACGACGGCATCCTCGGCAATGCCGAGGTGCGGGTGCGCTCGGAGCGCATCATCTTCGCCCTGCTCCCCGGCCTGCGCGCCCTCTTCGAAGGCGGCGATGGCTGAGAAGCTCCTGCAACGCTTCCCCGCCCTGCGCCGCCTGATGCCGGCCGGGCGCCGGCGGCGCGTCCCCTTCGTCCAGCAGACGGCGGCCGCCGACTGCGGTGCCGCTTGCCTGGCCATGGTGCTCGCCTTCCACGGCAAGCAACTCTCCCTCGACGAGGTGCGCGAGGTGGTGGGGGTGAACCGCGACGGCTCCGACGCCCAGCGCCTGATCACCGCCGGCAGCTGGTTCGGCCTGCGCGGACGCGGCCTGCAGGTGCCGGAGATCGACGAGCTTCAGTACCTCGGGGCGGGCTCGATCCTGCACTGGCGCTTCCGTCACTTCGTCGTCTTCGAGCGCCTGACCTCGCGCGGTGCGGTGATCGTCGACCCGGCCGCGGGCCGCCGCCAGGTATCGCGCGACGAGCTGCGCACCGCCTTTACCGGCGTCGCCATCTCCTTCGAGCCGCGGGAGGACTTCGAGCCGGGCGAGCGCCGGCGACGGGGGCTGGCACGGTACCTGCGGCCGATGCTCGATCGGTCGGGGCTCCTGGTGCGGGTGCTGGTGATCTCGGTGCTGGTGCAGCTCCTCGCCCTGGCGCTGCCGATCCTCACCGGCCTGGTGGTCGATCGGGTGGTGCCGCGGGGGGACTACCACCTGCTGAGCGTGCTCTCCGCCGGCCTGGCGGCGATCGTCCTCTTCGATTTCCTGTCGTCGCTGATCCGCTCCCACCTGCTGCTCCACCTGCGCACCCACCTCGACGCGCGCATCACCCTCGACTTCCTCGATCATCTGGTCGACCTGCCCTACGCCTTCTTCCAGCAGCGCTCGGCGGGCGACCTGATGATGCGCCTCAACAGCAATGCGACGATCCGCGAGACCTTGACCTCCGGCGCCCTGTCGACCATTCTCGACGGCACCCTGGTCAGCCTCTACCTGATCGTGCTCTTCGTCACCCACGCGCCGATGGCGCTGGTGGTGCTGCTTCTCGGCCTGTTGCGCATCGCTCTTTTCCTGGTCACCCGCAAGCGCCACCAGGACCTGATGTCCGAGTCCCTCCAGGTGCAGGCGCGGTCGCGCAGCTACCAGGTGGAGATGCTCGCCGGCATCGAGACCCTGAAGGCGAGCGGTGCCGAGCGGCGGGCGGTGGAGCACTGGTCGAACCTCTTCGTCGACGAGCTCAACGTCGCCCTGGCACGCGGCCGGCTGAGCGCCATCTTCGACTCCCTGCTCAAGGCCCTGGGCACCGCCTCGCCGTTCATCGTGCTGGTATTCGGCGCCGTCCAGGTGCTGCAGGGGGAGCTCTCCCTCGGCACCATGCTCGCCCTCTCGGCCCTGGCGGCGGGATTTCTCGGTCCCCTCACCTCCCTGGTGTCGACCGCCTTGCAGTTCCAGCTGCTGGGGAGCTATCTCGAGCGCATCAACGACGTCCTCGACACCCCCAAGGAGCAGCAGCGGGAGACGGTCAAGCCGGCGGGCAAGCTGGCGGGACGGATCACCCTCGACGGGGTCACCTTCCGCTACGGTCCGGCGGCGCCGATCGTGGTCGACGACGTCTCCGTCGACGTCGCGCCGGGCAGCTTCGTCGCCCTGGTCGGCGCCTCCGGGGCGGGCAAGACCACCCTCGCCAACCTGCTGCTGGGGCTCTATCAGCCGACCGCCGGCCGCATCCTCTACGACGGCGTCGAGCTGCGCCATCTCGACCTCCGCACCGTCCGCCGCCAACTCGGCATCGTCAACCAGCAGATCTACCTCTTCGGCGCTTCGATCCGCGACAACATCAGCCTCGCCGACCCCACCCTGCCCCTGGCGCGGGTCATCGAGGCGGCCAAGCGGGCCGCCATCCACGACGAGATCATGGCCATGCCGATGGGGTACGAGACCATCCTCGCGGACGGCGGCGCCACCCTCTCCGGCGGCCAGCGGCAGCGCTTGGCCCTGGCACGAGCCCTCGTCCACCGGCCGGCGATCCTGCTGCTCGACGAAGCCACCAGCCATCTCGACACCGCCACCGAGCGCCGCATCCAGGACGAGCTGGCGTTGCTCAACGCCACCCGCATCGTCATCGCCCACCGCCTGAGCACCATCCGCGCGGCGGACCTCATCCTGGTGATGGAGGCCGGCAAGATCGTCGAGCGCGGCCGCCACCAGGAGCTGGCGGCCCTGGGCGGCAAGTACGCCGAGCTGCTGGCGGCGCAGCTCGAAGTCGAGCAGACGTCGGCCCGGTGAGGGGGCGCGGGGGCCGATCGCCAGCCGCCGGTGCGGCCGGCGGGTCGAATACGGCGCCCTGCAGCCGCGTAGGAGCTCCTATCCAGGATCCGGCCTGCCGTCCACCGCCGGCGGCAGCGAGGGGGCATCGGGTCGGTTTTTGCTGGGAGGTCGCCATGCCTGCCTGCGCTCGAAGGAAACGGTGGATCTATGCCTGGGCGCTCTCGGCGCTGCTGAGCCCGTCGCTTTCGGCCCTGCCCCCCGAGGATGCCGTCTGGACCCGATTCGACACCGCCAGCTTCACCCTGTTAAGCGTCGCCGATCGGGAGGAGACCTGGCGCCTGGGGGGTGATCTCGAGCGCCTTCGCGCGACCCTGGCCGTGCTTTTCCCCGGCGTCGTTCTCACCTCACCCAAACCCAGCTACGTCTACGTCTTCGACGAGTACGAGTCCTTCGCGCCCTACCGCATGCTTTCCGAAGGCACTGCCAGGACCGATCGGACGTACTTCTCCTCCCATGGTCTCCGCTTCGTTCCCGACGGCACCGACAGCGCCGATCCGGCGTACTTCGTCTCCCATCCCCACGGCGACTACATGGCGGTCCTGCTCACCGGCTCGGTCAATCCGCGGGCACTGCTCTACAAGCCCTACCTCCACGAGGTCCTGAGCCTGAATCTGCCGACCCTCCCGCTGTGGCTGCGCTACGGCCTGGTGGAGTTTTTCAGCACCTTCGACAGCGACGACGAGCTCGCCTACGCCGGCCGCCCGCCGCCGGAACACCTGCACTGGCTGCGGTACGGGAAGCTCCTGCCTGCCGGCGAGCTGACGTCGTTCACCGCCTTGCCCGCGAAGGGTGACGAGCGGACCGTGTTTCTGGCCGAGTCGTGGGCCTTCGCCCATTACCTGCTCCTGGGCGAGCATCGCCCGCGGGTGCTCGACTTCATCCGCCGTCTGCGCCGCGGCGAAGCGCCCGATGCGGCCTTCGACGCCACCTTCCGCCCCCTGCTCGACGATCCGGCGGCCCTCGACCGGGCGTTGGCCGACTACGCCCGGCAGACGCGGTTCAACGTGCTTCACGTGCGCGTCGAGCGGCCCTCCCTCGCCGCCGTCGCCAGGCCGCTCTCCCGGGCGGAGCTTCTCTTCCGCCTCGGCGATTTGCTGATCCACGCGTCGCCCGAGCGCAGCGCCGAGGCCGCGGCGCACTTTCGCGCCGCCCTGGCATCCGATCCCGACCACGGCCCGGCTCATGCCGGCCTGGGCTACGTCGCCGAGCTCGCCGGCGACCACCAGCGAGCGGCCCGAAGCTACGCCCGTGCCGCCGCCCTGGCGCCGGACGACTTCCTGGTCCAATACCTCTACGGCGAAAGCCTGCTGCGACGGCTGGGCCATCGGCGCCCGGCGGACGACGAGCAGCAGGCCGTCCTCGACGGCGCCCGGTCGGCATTTGCACGCAGCGTCGAGCTGCGCCCGGACTACGCCGAGGCCTGGGCGCGTCTGGGTTTCGCCTACGAATTGGACCCCCGTCCGTCGCCGGCGTCGATCGAAGCCCTCGAACGGGCAGCGGAGCTTCTGCCCGGGCGCTGGGACGTGGCCTTCAATCTGCTGCTCGCCTGCGCTCGCGCGGGCGAGGACGAGAAGGCCGAGCAACTCGTCGCCAGGCTGCGGGCGACGGGTGCCGGCGAGGATCAGCTGGCGCGGGCGAATGAGGTCCTGATGCAGCTGGCGTACCGCCGGGCCAACCGGCTGGCCGGGCGCGAGCGGCTCGACGACGCCGTCGCCCTGCTGGGGCGCGTCGTCCTCGGCAGCCGGGATGAGGAGCTGCGCGCCCGCGCCGAGCAGCAGCTCGCCACCTTCGCGCAAGCGGCCCGGCACAACCGCTTCGCCGCCCGCTACCTGGAGGCCCTGGGCCGCTATCGCGAGGGCGATCTGGAGGCCGCCCGTGCCATGCTCGAGGCCCTCGCCGGCGAGGCCACCAACGGCCGGCAGCGGGAGGCCGTGACCATCCTCTTGCAAGAGGTCGCCGGGGACGACGACGGGGCGGACTGAGCGCGCCTCGCCCATTGCGGTGCGACGGCGGCGGCGGAAGGGACGGGGAGGCGGCGGAGCAGCGGGCGGTGCGGCGCACCGCCCGCGGGGGGTGATCAGCAGCCGACGGTGCAGAAGCAGGTCTCGTACGGCTCACAGCGGCTCTCGCAGCTGTTGCAGGGCGAGATCGGCCGTGTACAGCCTTCGCTGCCCGGGGGACAACCGACGTTGGTACACCCCTGGCAGGTGATGCCGAAGGAGAAGGTCCCTCCCGCCGCGTTTCCCAGCTCGTCGCCCGACAGGTTGCGCAGCGTCTCCCGATTCAGCTTCAGCTTCTTTCGCTTCATCGTGGCCTCCTAGCGTTGTACCGCGAGCGGTACGGGGTTCGACGCGAGCGCCGCGCGACCATCGCGGGCGCCCTTCGCACAAGATGTTGGCCCTGATCAACCGTGGCGGGTGGCTGATATCCATCCCTACGGCGGCGGCCATGCAGACGGATCTCCTCATCGCTCCGCATTCCGTTGATCCATTCCCCGCCGATTTCCCGCGCGTAAGGGAGAGAACCCCTGCGATCGGCTGCCTGCCGGTCGCCCGACCAAGGAGACGAGACATGCGCAAGAGGAAGAGAAAACTCCGCCTGACCCGGGAGACCCTGAGGAATCTGAACGAGTCCACCTTACGCGGCGTCGCGGGCGGGACGTTCTCGGGCTTTCAGTCGTGCCACGACGTGTCATGCCGTAACGACACGAACTGTGACACGGTGGTCGACACCCAGGACAGCATCTGCGGCTGATATCCATCCCTACGGCGGCGGCCATGCAGACGGATCTCCTCATCGCTCCGCATTCCGTTGATCCATTCCCCGCCG
>RFGL01000267.1 GCA_003697015.1 Acidobacteriota bacterium
GCCTCCTCCCCGGCCGCGGGCGACGCCTCCTCCCCGGCCGCAGGGGACGTCTTCGCCGACCACGGCGGGAGGCCGCGCCAGGCGACGAGGCCCAGGAGGGCGGCGACCGCCGCCGCCGGCGCCAGCAGCAGGGCCCGCGGCCGGCGGCGTCCGGGAGGCGGCGTCCGGCCGAGCCGCGAGCTCTGGACCGTATAGGCCTCGGCCAGCGACGGCGGGCGGCGCACCGTCGGGCCGCTGCCGAGGGTGACGTCGGCTTCCGGAGGCGAGGTGCCGGGGGCGTCGGAACGCACCAGGGAGCGGCGAAAGCTGGCGGAGAGGTCGGTGCTGCTACCGCCGAGGGCCCGTTTGAG
The DNA here is from genome assembly GCA_003697015.1 of Acidobacteriota bacterium. Lineage (GTDB taxonomy): Bacteria > Acidobacteriota > Thermoanaerobaculia > Multivoradales > J023 > J023. The sequence goes on from RFGL01000267.1 coordinate 351, forward strand.
CGCCTTCTTGAGCGGCGCGACGCCCGCCGGGCGCGCAGACGGATCTTTGCGCAGATAGGCGTCGACCACCTCGGCCAGCCGGGGATCGAGCTGCGGCAGGACCTCACCGAGGGGCTCGGGCTCCGCCGCCAGCACGCGGGTGATGCAGGCCTCGAGACTGCTGGCGTGGAAGGGATTGAAACCGGCTAGGGTTCGGTACGCGACCAGCGCCACGGCATAGAGGTCCGAGGCCGTTGAGTAGCGCGCATCGAGCAGAATCTCCGGAGCGAGGTACTCGGGCGTACCCAACACCGTACCGGTGGCGGTCAGGCCGACGGCTTGGGAGCGGGCGATGCCGAAGTCCATCAGCTTCGAAGTTCCGTCCGGCAGCACCTGAACGTTCGACGGCTTGACGTCGCGGTGCAGGACGCCGCGGCTGTGGGCGTGCTCCACCGCCCGGCAGAGGTCGAGCAGCACGGCGACCCGGCCGTCGAAGGGCGGCCCCCGCTCGAGCCAGCGGTCGAGGCTCTCGCCCTCCAGATACTCCATCACCAGGTAGGGCTGATCGCGATGGAATCCGAACTCGAAAACCTGCACGATGTTGGGATGCGACAGCTGACCGACGGTCCGGGCCTCGTTGCGGAAACGCTCGCGGGACTCGGCGTCGCCCTCGATCGCCATCACCTTGATCGCTACCCGGCGGTCGATCAACGGATCCTGGGCGAGAAAGACCCTGCCCATCGCCCCCTGGCCGAGGGTGCGCAAGACCCGGAATTTGCCGATCCGGCTTTGGGCCTCAGCGTCCACGACCTGCGTCCCTCATCGCGCGAACGGTACCGGCAGACGGCAAGCTACCCCCGACCCGAATACCCATCCACCAAAGCTATCACCGCCGTCGAGTCCGCAGACCACCCCCCGGGGTTGGCCGGCCCTACCCGCCGAGGCGAGGCGGTACGTTGCGCCAGGCCTCCGGCAGCGGGCGGGACGGAGGCGCCGCGGCGGCGAGGGGGGGCGGAGAGGGGAGGCGGCCGGCGACGCCGCCGGGGTGCAGGGCGAGCACTTCGACCTCGCTCAGCCGGCGGCTGAGATCGCCGTCGGCGGCGGCGAAGACGCGGACGTAGTTGTCGCTCAGACCGCTCCACCCGCCGCCCTTCCTCTCCTCCCATGCCACCGTAAGGCGCGCCCCGAGCTGGGCGCGGCGAAAGGCCCGCTCGCTCCTGCGGGCGACCTCGAGCAGGGCCCGGGTCCTCGCCTTCTTCACCGCCTGGGGGACCGGGTCGGGAAAGTCGGCGGCGGCGGTGCCGGGGCGGGGGGAGTAGGTGAAGACGTGGCAGCGGGCGAAGGCCATGCGTTCGACGAAGGCGAGGCTGTCGGCGAAGTCCTCCTCGCTCTCGCCGGGGAAGCCGACGATGACGTCGGTGGTGATGGCGACGCCGGGGATGGACCGCCGGATGCGCTCGACCAGGGCGGCGTAGCGCGGCGCGTCGTAGGGCCGTCGCATGCGGCGCAGGGTCGCCGTCGAGCCGGACTGCAAAGACAGGTGCAGGTGACGGCAAAGGCGCGGATCCTGCCACAGCTCGAGCAGGCGCGGGTCGAAGCGCCAGGGGGCGATCGAGGTCAGGCGCAAGCGCGGTACCGCGGTGCGTTCGAGGAGCGCCTTGACCAGGTCGTAGAGCCGGTGGCCGGCGTCGTCGCGGTAGTCGGAGATCTGCACCCCGGTCACCACCACCTCGGGGTAGCCGCCGCGGGCGAGGGCCTCGACCTCCGCCACCACCTGCTCGAGGGGCCGGCTGCGGCAGCGGCCGCGGGTGGCGGGGATGATGCAGAAGGCGCAGCGCATGTTGCAGCCGTCTTCCACCTTGACCGGAGCGCGGGCGTGGCCGAAGGCGAGGGGAACGTAGGGGACCGGCAGCTCGTCGCCGGCGGCGGTCTCGGGCCGGGCCTCGGGGAAGGCCCGGTGGACGCGCTCCACCAGCTCGTCCTTGTCGCGGTTGGGCACCACCAGATCGACCCCCGCCAGGGCCGCCGCCTCCTGCGGCGAGGCGGTGGCGTAGCAGCCGGTCAGCACCGTGCGCAGGCCGGGATGAAGCCGCCCGCCGCGCCGCGCCACCTTGCGCGAGTCGCGCGCCGCCAGGTGGGTGACGGTGCAGGAGTTGACCACGTGCAGGTCGGCCGACGCCAGATCCGGCGCCAGCCGGTGGCCGGCGGCGACGAAGCGCCGCGCCAGGTCGTCGACTTCGGCCTGGTTCAGCTTGCAGCCCAGGTTGGTGAAGAATACCCGCATGGTGCGCTCCCGGGTGGATTGTACGCCATCGAGCATGCCGTCGCTCGGCCTCGAAGGCTGGTAGGATCGGCGGCCCAACGCCCGCTATGAGGAGACGCCCATGCGCCGAGCGATCGCCGTGCCCTTGTCCCTAGCCCTCGCTCTGACCGTCGCCCCCCCGTCCCCGGCCCGCGACGGCGACCCCGACCCGCCGCTCGACGAACGCTACCGCGAGGCCGCCGGCCGCATCATCGGCGCGGCGATGACCGATCGGGAAGGATGGCGCAAGCTGAGCTATCTGACGACGGTCATCGGTCACCGCCTGAGCGGTTCGCCGCAGCTCGAGGAGGCGATCGACTGGGCCTTCGGCGAGATGCGGGCGGAGGGTCTCGACAACGTCCACCGCCAGCCGGTGATGGTGCCCCATTGGGTGCGCGGCGACGAGCACGCCGAGATCGTCTCGCCGCGGCCGCGCCGGCTCCACGTCCTCGGCCTCGGCAACGCCGTCGGCACGCCGGAAGGGGGGGTCGAGGCACCGGTGGTGGTGGTGCGCAACTTCGACCAGCTCGAGGCCCTGGGACGCGAGGGGGTGGCGGGCAAGATCGTCGTCTACGCCGTGCCCTGGGAGGGCTACGGCAGAACCGTGCAGTACCGCGCCGCCGGGCCCTCCCGTGCCGCCGCCCTGGGAGCGGTGGCCGCCCTGGTGCGCTCCGCTACCGGCCACAGCCTCTCCACCCCCCACACCGGCGCCCTGCGCTACGACGAATCGCAGCCCAAGATCCCGGCGGCGGCGATCACCGTCGAGGACGCGGAGTGGTTCAAGCGCATGGACGAGCTCGGCCGGGAGGTCGTCGTCCGCCTCTCCCTCGGCGCCCGCATGCTGGCCGACGCCCCGTCCGCCAACCTGATCGCCGAGATCACCGGTCGCGAGCTGCCCGAGGAGGTGGTGGTGATGGGCGGCCATTACGACTCCTGGGACGTCGGCCAGGGGGCCCACGACGACGGCGCGGCCTGCATCGCCGCCTGGCAGGCCTTGACCCTGATCAAGCAGCTCGGACTGCGGCCGCGGCGGACCCTGCGGGTGGTGCTGTGGACCAACGAGGAGAACGGCCTCGCCGGCGGCCGCGCCTACCGCGCGTCGATCGGCGAGGCGATCGGCGACCACGTGGCGGCGATCGAGATGGACGGCGGCGTCGAGCGGCCGATCGGCTTCGGCTTCGGCCTCATCGACCCGCGCGCCGAGGACGGCGGCGGTCGTCGCGGGGCGCCGCCGCCGGGCAGCGACAGGCGTTACGAGGCCGCCTTCGCCACCCTGCAACAGATCGGCCGCCTGCTCGACGGCATCGAAGCCGGAACCATCGAACGCGGCGGCGGCGGGGCCGACATCGGCCCGCTGATGCGGGACGGCGTCCCCGGCCTCGGCCTGCGCACCGTCGGCGAGCACTACTTCGACTGGCACCACACCGACGCCGACACCCTCGACAAAGTCGACCCCCGGAACCTGCGCCGTGCCATCGCCCTCCTCGGGGTCATGGGCTACGTCCTGGCCGACGCTCCCGAGCGCCTGGTCGAGCCCCTCCCCGCCGGCGATGCCGCCGCCGAGTGAGCGCCCCCGCCAAGGGCGCGCCTCAGCCGCCGCCGGCAGGCCGCCCTACAGCACCGCGTCCATCGAGCGCAGCTCGGGAGCGACGGCCGCCTGCTCCGCCTCCTGGCCGCGGCGGCGATCGGCTTCGGCGGCGGCGCGAGCGGCCAGCTCGGTCTCGCCGCGCAGCTGGTGATACCGGGCCCGTTGCGCCAGGTCGGCGCTGGTCAAGCGGCCGTTCTGCGCCTCGCCGACGTGCCACATCAGCTGGTCCGCACGCTCCAAGTCGTCTTCGTTTCCCGCCTCGAGGTAGAGCTCGATCAGGGCGCGCAGGGAGGGCGGGTGCTTGGCCGGCGCACCGCAGCGGCCGGCGGCGCAGCTCGGGGCGATCGCCGTCTCCAGGCAGTCGATCGCCAGGCGGCGCTCGCCGAGACGCGCCAGCACCCGCGCCAGGGGCAGGGCGAAGTCGGCGAGACCGAAATGGTGCGCCGCCCGGGTGAGGAAGCCCCGCGCCTCCTCCAGCCGCTCGAGCTCGACCAGGGCTTGAGCCCAGCGCAGGGTCAGCTCGGGGCGGTTGCTCGCCGGCTCGGCGAGGGATTCGAGGCGCGCCAGCACCGCCTTCGGATCGCCGGCGGCGAGAGCGGCCTCGGCCCAGAGCAGGGGGATCGACAAACTGCCCCCGCGGTCCAGTGGCAGGTCGCCGAAGACCTCCCACAGCGCCTCGAGATCGCGCCGTGCCGCCTCCGCCTCACCGGCCGCCAGGCGGCAGCGGGCGCGTTCCAGGCGCACCACCGGATCGCTCGCGTCCAGGGCTTCGAAGACCTCGCGGGCTGCTTCGAAGCGCCCCTGATTCAGGTCGACGAAGGCGCGGCGAAAGGCGGCGCCCTGGTGCTCGTAGTGCGGCGCGACCTCGTCGGCGAACATCGCCACCAGGTTGTGGTAGAGGGTGGCGGCATCGTCCTCGCCCGCCCCCCGGGGGTCGAGGTCCGCAAACGGTTCCTCGTCGGGCTCGTCGCTCCCGGCGTCGAAAGGCGCCGGCTCCTCCTCGCCGCGCTCCAGCCGCGCCAGCAGGGCGGCGCGCTCGGCGGCGAGCACGCTGCGCTGCGACGACGCCTCCTCCAGCGCCGCCAGCGCCATGCCCAGCCACTCGACGGCGTCCTCCAGATAGCCCGAGGCCTCCGCCTCCCGCGCCTTGGCCCGCGCCAGCTCGACCACCCCCTGACGCGCCCGCGCCACCAGATCCCGCGCCGGCCCGGCGTTGCCCGCCTGAGCCGCCGAACGGCCCGACTCGAGCCGCGCCAGCAGCTTCCGCCCCACCTCGAGGGCCCGCGACGGCTCGCCGCGGGCGAGCAAGCGCTCGCCTCGCGCCAGCTCAGCGGCGGGATCGCGACCCAGCAGACGGCGTACGAATTCCATCGGCGCACCTCATGAGCGGGCGGCCGCCCGCAGCGAGGGCAACCGCCGGGTTCAGGGGATCGAGAGGGTAACCCGCTCGCCGGCGAGGGATACCACCCGGTCGACGGCGCGACCGGCGACGAACGCCCGCACCACGTAGCGCCCCGGCGCCAGCCGGCCGAGGGCCAGGCGCCCGTCGGCGGAGAATCGCATCGGCGTGCTCAGGGCGGGCAGAAAGGAGCCGATCTCGAGCCCGTCGGCGGAGTATACCGCCATGGCCTCGAGCCGGCCGCCGGCACACTCCTCCAGCACGCAGCGCAGGTCGACGCCGACCCCGGGGGGCAGGGCGACGTCGTAGGTCACCGGCTCGGCGGCGGACACCCGGAGGGGTTCGGAGATGCCGGTACCGGCCACCGGATCGGACCACACCAGGAAGTACGTGCCCGCCGGCAGGTGGTCGAAATCGCGACGGCCCTGCGCATCGGCGGGCAGCGAGCGCACCATGGAGCCGCCGGCGTCGAGCACGGTGACGAAGCTGCCGGCAGCCGCGCTGCCGTCAGCCCGCCGCAGGCGGACCGAGAGCGTGCCGTCCCCTCCCCGCTCGAGGGCGAGGAGCAGTGGCGGCGAGCCGTCCTCGATCGTCACCTCGCGCAGCACGGCGGTGGCGTAGCCCTCTGCCTGAGCCTCCACCGCATAGCCCTCGCCGGGCTCCAGGTCCCCGGCGACGAAGGTGCCGTCCGCCGCCGTCCGCAGGCTGGCGACCTCCTCGCCGGAGGGGCCCCGCAGGCGCACCGAAGCGGCGAGCCCGAGCTCGCTGTCGCGGTCGATCACCCGGCCGCTCACCTCCACCCCTTGCAGCTCGACGGTCACCCACGCCTGGTCGCGATCGGGAACCTGGATCCGGCGGCTGCTCGCGCGGCCGTTGGGCGGGTAGTAGGTGGCGAGCATCGGCCCGGCAGCTGCGTCGTCGAGCAGGAAGGTGCCGTCGGCCTCGACGGCGGCGCTCTGGTAGCTTTCCGGCAAGCCGACGGAGGCGGTCGCCGGATCGATCGAGCCGCCGGTGTGGACGAGCACCTTGCCCCGGCGCAGCCCCGGGTCATACGCCGCGACCAAGGTCAAGAGCCCGCCGGCTACCGGCTCGCCGCGGCGCACCACCACCCCCGCCAGGCGGGTGGTCGAGACGCGCAGCTCGATCTCGTGCTCGTCGGTCTCCGGGATGCTCAAAGGCTGCGCCAGAAGCAGGCGTTGATCGTACACCCGCGCCAGGTACTCGCCGGCTTCGAGTTGCAGCTCGAAGCCGCCGTCGGCGCCGGCGGCGACTTCCTGCAACGGCTCGAGGGCCTGCCCGCTGGGCTCGAAGAAGCGCACCCAGACGCCGGCGCGCGGTCGCTCGGAGCGATCGACCACCCGGCCGACGACCCGCACCCCGGTCCCAAGCTCGACGGTGCCGAGATCCTCGACCTCGTCCGCCGCCAGCTCGACGTCCCGCGCCGCCCGCGCAAAGCCGTCGCGGCGCAACAGCAGCTCGTAGCGCCCGGCCTCGAGGCCGGCGAGGAGGAAACGCCCGTCGTCGCCGGTCACCGCCTGCGGAGCGCCGCCGCGCCGCAACTGATCGATCACCGCCGTCCCCAGAGGCGTCAAGCGCAGGTGGACGCCGGCGAGGGGCTCGCCGCTCGCGGCGTCCACCACCTGCCCTTCGACGCCGGCGCCGCGCTCCACCTCGACGGTGCCGAGGTCGGCCACCTCGGCGCGCCCGACCTCGAACTCCGGCAGCCGCGCATCGCGGTATCCGGGCAGGCGCAGGCTCAGCCGATAGCGCCCCGGGCCGGGCAGATCGAGGCGGATCTCGCCGTCCTCGACGGCGGTCCGCGGGCGGCTCATGCTCCAGGTCGATGGGGGGCGAAACCGCTCGACGTAGACCTTCGCCGCCGCCAGCTCGAGCTCGCCGTCGCCGACCGGCGTGAAGCGCGCCTGCTCGCTCCACTCGAGCTCGACGACGAGCTTCCGGGCGTCCTCGGCTTTGAGCACGGTGACGGTGCGCCGGCGATAGCCGTCGCGCTCGAGCTCGATGGCGGTGGGCAGCGCGCGGCTGGCGACGGCGAAGGTGCCGTCGGCGGCGCTCTCGGTCTCGGCGTCGCTGGAGCTGCGGACGACCACGCCGGCGATGGGATCGCCGCCGGGATCGACCACCCGCCCGGCGAGGAGCACCCCCGGCTCGAGCTCGGCGACCACCGGCTTATCCGCCGGCACCAGGCGGCGGGTCGCGGGCAGAAAACCCGCCGCTTGCACCGTCAGCTCGACCTCTCTCGCCGGCAGCCCGGCGATCACCGCCGGCTCGTCGCCGGCCAGCATCGCGCAGCGCTCGAAGTCGCGCCCCCGGCGCAGGCCGGGAAGCCGCTCCCGCCAGCGCGCGCAGGCCTCGCCGGCGGCTACGGCCTTGCCATCCGGGGAGCGTGCCGTCACCGGCAGCGACAACCCTGGCTCGACCACCAGCGACTCCAACCCTTCGTCCAAGAGCCGCACCAACGGCCGCCGCGATGCCGCGTCGACCACCACCACCGCGCCCTCGA
>RFGL01000268.1 GCA_003697015.1 Acidobacteriota bacterium
AAAAAGACTTATTTCACCGTGCTTTTCAGCCTATGGAAAGAAAATTTTTGGGAGGTAGGCACACCTGTCCACCGTTTGACTTTGGGAGGCTTTCGTGGTAAAGTAAACCGCTCTTGGGGAGTCGTCCAATGGTAGGACATACGGCTCTGGACCGTAGAATCGGGGTTCGAGTCCCTGTCTCCCAGCCAACCTTCCCCCGCTGAATCGCACGCCTCGTAGGATCCGAGCCGGCAGCGCCGCGGCGACGGCCGAGCTGCGCCTGCCCCGGCGGAGCCTCGCGCTTCAGCCCAGGCGCTCGGCGACCTTCTTCAGGCCGCGCAGGTTGCCGTGGAGGCTGAAGCGGACGACGTCGTCGGCCCGCAGCAGGCGCAGGACGAGGGCGGCGGGGCCGGTGAAGGCACCGTGGAGGTTGAGCCGGGTGCCCTCGCCGTCGTCGTGAAGGTGCCAGCTGACGGTGGCCTGGAGGAGGGGACCGCGGGAGGTCATGCTCAGGGTCTTGCCCTCGGTGATCAGGTCGACCACCGGCCGCAGGGTGTGACGGCCGTGCTTGGGCTGCAGCACCAGCTCGAGGCGCGATCCCTCGTGCAGGGTGCGCGCGTCGGCGGTGGTGGCCGACAGGCAGTCGGGCCACCAGCTCTTCCAGGTGGCGACGTCGACCAGCAGCCGCCAGACCGTCGCCGACGGCGCCGCGACGCGGACCGCGTACCCGACGTCGAAACCCATCGCTCAGGCGACGAGGTAGGCGCTGGCGCGGATCTGCAACCGCGCCCGCGGTTCGAAGCCGCTGCCGAAGAGGGTGAAGGCGCTGACCGCGCCGAGGATCGGCAAGACGATCCAGCCGTCGAAGCGGTCGCCGGCGGCATAGGGCGGCACCACCGGCTCGATCTCCGCCAGCTTGGTCCAGTGCTCCTCGTCGGGATCGAAGCAGCCGCGCAGCTCGGCGTAGGCGCGGTCGAGGTCGATCGAGCGCTGGCTCGAGGCGTGCCAGAGGGAGAACACCAGGCGGATCTCGTCGTAGGGCCGGGTGTCGATCATGGCGACGCCGTTCTCGGTCAAGGGGAAGGTGAAGGTGCCGGCGGTGTCGGTGGCGAAGATCTCCGCCGTCGGCTCGAAAATGATTTGGCGCGGGGGGGTGTCACGGCTCATGCTACGCGGTCCTCAGAGCATTTCCTGAAGGCGGGAGCCTATCATCGCCGGGCGGGCGTCGCCGCCGGCGGACGGCCGCCCGCGCCGCCGCCGTCCGCCGGCGCTTGACTTGGGCGCCGCCGGACGGTTGAATGCGCCCAGCACCGTACGCCGCGTCCACCTTCGACCGACCGAGCTGCCATGACCGAATCCACCCTGCGCTCGTACCTGATCTTCACCGGCTCCGGCCCGATCCTGGTGCTGACCACCTTTCCCCAGCTGACCGACGAGCGGCTGATCGACAAGCTGCGCTACAAGGGGATCGACCACTTCATCGCCTACGAGGTCGACCTCGAGGCGGTGGCGGCGCGCTACCCGACCTCCTTCGACGAAGTGCGCCGGGATCTGAAGGGGGTGGAGGACATCCGCGTCCTCGATTTCAACGGCCACCAGATCATGGCCCGTTTCTCCCTCGACGAGCTCGGCGAGCCGATCAAGGTCGGGGGCTGAGGGGAGGGACCTCCAGCATGCGCTCCAGCGATCCACCGGCGGACGATCCCGGCGCCCCGGACGCCTTTCTCGATCCGCTCTTCCTCGGTCCCAAGGGGGAAAACGCCCAGCTGCTCGAGAGCCAGCTGCTCGATCTGCTGCGCGACCACGTCTACTGGCGGCGCAATTTCCACCCCGAGGATCGACCGCCGATCCCCGCCGACGCCCCTTACCGGCAGGACTTCCAACAGACCCTGGCGCGCACCCGCCAGGAGCTCTTCTGGCTCAGCGCCGAGCTCAAGCGGGCGGTGCCCTTCTTCAGCCCGCGCTACGTCGGCCACATGTGCTCCGATCTGCTCCTGCCGGGCCTCTTGGCGCAGCTGGCGACCACCTTGTGGAATCCCAACAACGTCGCCGAGGCGGCCGCCCCCGCCACCCTCGACAAGGAGCTCGAGGTCGGCCGTCAGCTGGCGGCGATGCTCGGCTACTCCGTCGATCCGTCGCGCCGCCCCTGCGCCTGGGGCCATCTCACCTCCGGCGGTACGCTGGCCAACTACGAAGGGTTGTGGAATCTGCGCGCCGCGGCCTTCTACCCCCTGGCCCTGGCCGCCGCCGCCCGCCGCCTGGAGCTCGACCTGGGCGCGGTCGGCCCGGCGCGCCGGCCCCTCGACCGCTACCGCCCCTGGCAGCTGGTCAACCTCAGCCTCGACCAGGTGCTCGCCCTGCGCGGCGACTGCCTCGAGCGGGTGCGGGCGCGCGGCGACCGGCGGCTCTTCCAGCGCTTCACCCGGGCGATCATCGAGGAGCGGCTGGAGACCCTGGGGATGGCCAGCTTCTTCGCCCGCCATCCCGAGATCGAGCCGCCGCGGGTGGTGGTGCCGGTCTCCGCCCACTATTCGTGGCAGAAGGCGATGAAGGTATTGGGGCTGGGCGCCGGCCAGCTGCTGCGCATCGACGTCGACGAGCACATGCGGATGGATCCGGCCCATCTCGCGGCGGTGCTCGACGACGTCCTCGGTCGCGAGATCCCGGTGCTGGCGGTGATCGGCGTCCTCGGCACCACCGAGTTCGGCACCGTCGACCCGATCCACGAGATCGTCGCCCTGCGCCGTCGCTGGCGCCGCCGCGGCGCCGGCTTCGGCATCCACGTCGACGCCGCCTGGGGCGGCTTCCTGGCCGCCGCCTTCCGGCGCCCGGACGGCAGCCTGCTGCCCCGCGCCACCCTGCGCCGCCGCTTCCGCTACTTCCCCAGCTCCGAGGTCTACCGCGCCTTCGCCGCCGTCGGCGACACCGACTCGGCGACCGTCGATCCGCACAAGCTGGGCTACCTGCCCTATCCCTCCGGCGCCTTCGTCGCCCGCAACCGCGAGGTCGTCGACCTGCTCAGCCAGGAAGCGGCCTACGTCTTCGACCTCGAGCGCGACGGCATCTCGCGCGAGGAGCAGCTGCGCGACCTGGGGCGGTACGTGCTCGAGGGCTCCAAACCCGGCGCGGCGGCGGCGGCGGCCTCCGTCACCTTCCGCGTCCTGCCCCTGCACCACCGCGGCTTCGGCCGCCTGATGGCGCAGGCGGTGAAGAACGGCGAGGCCTTCTTCGATCGGCTCAACCGCCTGCGCGAGGAGCTCGCCGACGTCGCCACCCTGGTGATGCCCTTCGAGACCGATACCTGCATCCTATGTTTCGCCGTCAATCCGCGGGGCAATCGCCACCTGGCGGTGATGAACCGCTTCGGCCGCCGCCTCTACGATGCCCTGCGGGTGGACCCGGAGCAGCCGGTGCAGACGCGGGAGCTCTTCGGTTCCTGCACCGCCCTCGCCCGCGGCGCCGTCGCCGGCCGCCAGGCGGACCGCATCCTCGACCAGCTGGGGATCGATCGTCGTACCTTTCGTGCCGAGGTCGAGGAGGCCTCGCGCGACGCCGACCACATCTTCATCCTGCGCCACACCCTGATGAACCCTTTCCTCCTCGCCGACCGCGGCGACGGCAGCTACCTCGAGCGCTTCGCCCACTTCCTCGCCACCACCATCCGCCGGCTGGCGGACCAAGGCTGAGACGCAGGGCTGACGCTACGGTTCGAAGCGCTCGAGCACCGGCACGTCGTCGCGCTCGGTGAGGGCGAGGAGGGCCCGCAGGACGCGCAGCTGCAGCGCCGGATTGTGCGCTTCGCCGAGGGGGAAGCCGAGGGGATAGGGCACGGCGAGGGCGCGCGGCGGCTGGATTCTGGCGCTGATCTCCGCCAGCAGGGTGATCGAGGCGGTGACGATGCCGGCCTCTTCCAGCGCCCCTTGGACCAGACCGACGGTCTGGTGGCACATCGGTCACACCGGTACCAGCAGCACGACGTCGGCGCCGTCTGCGGCGAAGAGGTCGACGACCTGCGGTGCGGTGTGCTTGACCAGCCGGCCCGGGGCGGTGATCGAGCCCATCAGGGAGACGTGACGCGGCGCCACGCCGCCGATCTCCCCCGCCGCCGCCAGCTCGGCGAGGCGGGTCAAGGGCAGGGCGAGGTTGCGGTCCGCCTCGACGCCGCTGTGGTCGAAGGAGGAGCTGCGGTGGTGCTCCTCGAGCTGCGCCAGGTCGGCGTCCGCCGGGATCACCCGGAAGCTGTAGTCGCCCCCTTTGACCGAGGCGTCGAAGGGCTTGTCCCCCGGCACCACCAGTCCGGCGGAGGTGACCAGGCCGACCCGGCAGCGGTCGAGCGGTTTGTCGCGCCGGGCGCAGGGAACCGGCGAGATGCGGCGCCAGGGATAGGCCTTGAGAAAGGCCCGCAGGGTGAAGCTCAGGTCCTTGAGCTCGGCCATGGTCGTCGCTCCTCGTACCGGCACGGCGTCAGCGCCGCGGCGGCGGTCGATTCTACTGCGGCCGGCAGCCGGCGTCGCCTCGACCCACCCCTGCGGGTAGCCGGGGCTACCCCTTGGGGGGTTGGCGTGGGATGGCCGGCGGGCGCAGGATGACCCCATCTACGCCCGCGGAAGGAGGCGCGATCATGGCCAAGCACGTCCGTACGGGATGGTCCTCCGGCATCACCCGGATCGCCCTGGCGGCGCTGATCGTCGAGCTGGCGACCGGCTTCGTCATCACCCTGGCACCCTTCCATCCGGCGGTCGAGTGGAGCGTCCTGCTGCATACCGCCGTCGGGCTCCTGGCCGTGGCGCCGATCACCTGGTACCTGGTCCGCCACTGGCAGGACTACCGGCGCTACAACCTCTCCGACGTGGTGCTCCTGGGCTACGTCGGCGCGCTGGCGCTCCTGGTCTGCGCCCTCTCCGGCCTGGTGGTGACCTGGCAGGGGCTCTTCGGCCTGCGCATGTCCCCCGCCTGGCGCAACGTCCACCTGTGGTCGACGGTGGCGGCGCTGGCCGCTTCCCTCCCCCATGGCCTCCTGGTCTACTTCCGCGACCGCAGCCCGGTCAAACGGCCGCCGGTGCGACGACTCGTCGGCTGGAGCGCCGGCGCCGGTGCCCTCGCCCTGATCTTCGCCGCCGGCTGCGCCCTGCTCTACCCGGGGCCGCGCTACGACAACGCCTTCCCCGACGACTACAGCTTCGTCTACGGCCCGGACCGGCCGTTCGCCCCCAGCCTGGCGGTGACCTCCACCGGCGGAGCCTTCGACGCCGACTCCCTCGCCGGCTCCCGCACCTGCGGCAGCGCCCGCTGCCACAGCCAGATCCTCGAGGAGTGGCTGCCCAGCGCCCACCGCTACGCCGCCCAGGACCCGCTCTTCCAGAAGGTGCAGAGCGTGATGGCGGAGCAGAACGGTCCCGAGTCGACGCGCTACTGCGGCGGCTGCCACGATCCGATCTCGCTCTTCTCCGGCAGCAAGAACCTCTTCACCGACGCCCTCACCAACGCGCCGGGCTACCACGAGGGGGTCTCCTGCCTGGCCTGCCACAGCATCCGCGAGACCGATCTCCAGGGCAACGCCAACTACGTCATGACCCAGCCTCCGGCCTACCTCTGGCAATGGCAGGAGACCGGCGCCGGCAAGCTGCTGAGCGACTTCTTGATCCGCACCTATCCCGCTCAGCATCGCCAGCTGAGCAAGCGCATGTTCAAGGCGCCGGAGTACTGCGCCGCCTGCCACAAGCAGTTCATCGACCAGGAGGTCAACCGGGTCGGCTGGGTGCAGCTGCAGAATCAATACGACAATTGGAAGGCCAGCCACTGGTTCGTCGACGGGCAGCCCGAACGCACCATCGAATGCCGCGAGTGCCACATGCCGCTGGTCGAGTCCCAGGACCCGGCGCGCGGCGACGCGGTGGACTACAACCGCAGCCCCGACGACCGCCGCCACCGCAGCCACCGCTTCATCGCCGCCAACAGCCTGGTGCCGGCGATGCTCCAGCTCGAGGGGTGGCAGGAGCAGGTGCGCCTGACCGAGGAGTGGCTCAAGGGCACCTTCGAGATTCCCGAGATCCGCGACAAGTGGCGCGACGGGCCGGTGGTGGCGATGAGCCTCGAAGGACCGCCGCAGGTCAGCCCGGGCGACGACGTCCGCCTGCGGCTGGTGCTGACCGCCAACAAGGTGGGGCACGACTTCCCGACCGGCCCTCTCGACATCATCCAGAGCTGGGTCGAACTCCACGTCTACGGTCCGGACGGCGAGGAGATCTTCAGCTCCGGCACCCGCGACGAGCGCCACTTCATCGCCCCGGGAAGCTTCCTCTTCAAGGCCGAGCCGGTCGACCAGTACGGCAACCTGATCGACCGTCACAACCTGTGGGAGATGGTCGGCGTGCGCTACCGCCGGGCGCTCTTTCCCGGCTATTCCGACGTCGTCGAGTACCTGGTCGACTGCCCGTCGACGGTGGCGCCGGCGGCCGAGCGGCCGCAGGGGCCGGCCGACAGCGCCAGCCGCACCTTCGAGCTGCCGGCGCCCGCGCGCCCCGGCGAGCTGCGGGTCGAGGCGAAGCTGCTCTACCGCAAGGTCGACCAGTTCCTGATCAACTTTCTGCTCGGCGAGGACGCCGGCCTCACCGCACCGGTGGTCGAGATGAACCGCGTCGAGCTGAGAATCCCGGTGGTCGAACGGACGGCGGCCCTGCCGCCGGCGGACGGCGCCGCGCCGGCGGCGGGCGGCGGGCGATGAGCCGGATCGGCCGCCGTCGCCGTCGCCTGCGCCGCGCCGCTCTGCTGCTGGAGGCGGCCGTCGTCCTGGCGCTGATCGGCGCCGTCGCCGGCTACCTGGCCTCGCGCCCCGAGGTGCGGCGGCCGGGGGAGCCGCTGGAGGAGATCACCAGCAAGCTGTCGGCGGAGGTGCCGCCGTCGGCTCCTCCGCCGCACTGGCGCGACGTCACCGCCGAGGCCGGGCTCGACGGCTTCGTCACCTTCCGCGGCGCCCGCACCTCCCAGCTGCCCGAGGACATGGGTGCCGGCGCCGCCTGGGGCGACGCCGACAACGACGGCGACGACGACCTCTTCCTGGTCGCCGCCGGCGGGCCCGTGGACGCCCCGCCCGAGAGCTGGGCGCCGTCGCGGCTGTACGAGAACCGCGGCGACGGCACCTTTCGGCCGGTGGCGGAGTTCCCCGACCTGCGCATCATCGGCATGGCGGCGGCCTGGGGCGACGCCGACGGCGACGGCTGGCTCGACCTGGTGGTGAGCGGCTACAAGACCCTGCGCCTCTACCGCAACCGCCGCGGTCGGCTGGAGCCCGATCCCTCCTTCACCGCCCCGGAGGGCTACTGGGCGGGGGTGGCCTGGGGCGACTTCGACCGCGACCGCGATCTCGATCTCTACGTCTGCGGCTACGTGCGCTACCTCCCGCCCAGCGGCGAGCGCCGGATGAGCCAGCAATACGGCGCCGCCGTGCCCTTCACCCTGAACCCCGCGTCCTACGAGCCCGAGCGCAACCTGCTGCTGCGCAACGACGGCCCGGACGGCGAGGGCGGCATCGCCTTCACCGAGGTGGCGGCGCTCTACGGCGTATCGAACCCCGAGGGCCGCAGCCTGTCCGCCCTGTGGCACGACTTCGACGACGACGGCTGGCTCGATCTCTACGTCGCCAACGACATTTCCGACAACGCCCTCTATCTCAACCGCGGCGGCGAGACCTTCGACGACGCCGGTCTCGCCGCCTGGGTGGCGGACTACCGCGGCGCCATGGGCCTCGCCGCCGGCGACGTCGACCGCGACGGCGACGACGACCTCTTCGTCAGCCACTGGGTGGCGCAGGAGAACGCCCTCTACAGCTCGCGCCTGCGGGAGATGGCGGCGGCCGGCGGCGTTGCCGCCTCGCGTCTCACCTTCAGCGACGTTGCGGCGCCCCTCGGCCTGGGGCAGATCGCCCTGCCGATGGTCGGCTGGGGCGCCGAGCTCGCCGACCTCGACGCCGACGGCTGGCTCGATCTGGTGGTGGCCAACGGCAGCACCTTCGAGACCGACGACGATCCGCCGCGGCTCAAGCCCCAACCGGCCTTCCTCTTCTGGAACGAGGCGGGCCGTCGCTTCCACGATCTGGCGCCGGCGAGCCCGCCCTTCGCCACCCCGCGGGTCGGCCGCGGCCTGGCGCTGTCCGACTACGACCGCGACGGCGACCTCGACCTGCTGCTGGTCGATCTCGGCGGCGGCGCCGTCTTGCTGGCCAACGACATGCAGCGCGGCAACTGGCTCGAAGTGCGCCTTCGCAGCCGCACCGCCAGCGGCGAGCCGCACGGCTTCGGCGACGGCGCCCGGCTGGTGGCGGAAGCCGGCGGCGCCGTCCTGCGGCGGACGGTCGGCGGTGCGTCCTATCTCTCCCAGAGCAGCCGCACGGTGCACTTCGGCCTGGGCCCGGCGGAGCGCGTCGACCATCTGCGGGTGCGCTGGCCGGGGGGCGAGGAACAGCTCTTCGACCGCCTTGAGGCCAACGCCGTCTGGGAGCTGGTCGAAGGCGATCCGGAGGCCCGCCGCGTC
This sequence comes from Acidobacteriota bacterium, assembly GCA_003697015.1. Taxonomy (GTDB): domain Bacteria; phylum Acidobacteriota; class Thermoanaerobaculia; order Multivoradales; family J023; genus J023. The sequence continues at coordinate 8,509 of RFGL01000268.1, forward strand.
GAGGTCGTCGCCGCCGGCGACGAACGGGCGAGGGTGACGGCCTTCTGGCAGCGCCAGCGGGCGGCGATGGACGCGATGAAGCGCGACGGCGACTGCGAGCGGGCGATCGTCCTCTTCCGCCAGGCTCTCGAGCTCGATCCCGAGCACGAGGACGCGCGCTACTACCTCGGCCAGTGCCTGGCCGCCACCGGCCGCATCGACGAAGCGCTGGCCGAGCTGATGATCCTGCGCCGGCGCGCCGCCCACAGCCACCGCGCCGACCAGCAATGGGGGGTGCTGCGGGCCATCTCCGCCGCCTCGCGGGCCGACCTCGAGGCGGCCCGCGACGCCCTGCTCGAGGCCCAGGCGTTGAACGCCGAGGAGACCGGCGCCCTGCAGGCCCTGGCCGAGGTCGAGCTGCTGCTCGGCGACGAAGCGCGGGCCGAGGAACGCCTGCATTGGGTGTGCCGCACCAATCCGCGGGCCGCCGGCGCCTTCTTCCTGCGCGCCTACCTGGCCTGGCGACGGGGGGACGAGGCGGCGAGCCGCGCCCTGCTCGAGGCCGCCCGCGACGCCCGCGGCCCGGACTGGAAGCCCGCCGGTGCGGTCGCCGAGGGCGACGTCGCGCGGCGCATGCACCGCGAGCGCTCCCCCCTCGCCCGCTTCTACCAGAGCTGGGACGGCGGCGCCGGCGATCCGGCGCAGGTCTTCGCCCCCCTCGCCCGCCACCTGGCCGCGCTCCGGTCCTGAAGGCGTCCTGCGCTCGCCGGCATCCCACCGCCGCTTACCGCCTCCATCCACCGTTCGCCGGCAGGAGGGAACATCCAGCCGCCTGAATCGGTATACACCAGCGTACGATGATGGAGGAGACGATGATCCGAGTCGAGCGCCTGCGCAAAGAATTCGACGGCCTGGTGGCGGTGGACGGCGTTTCGTTCACCGTCGAGGCGGGGGAGATCTTCGGACTCCTGGGGCCTAACGGAGCGGGCAAGACCACCACCCTGAACATGATCTGCGGCGTGCTCAAGCCGGGCGACGGGCGGGTGCTGATCGACGGCGAAGACGTGTGGGCGAAGCCCAAGGAGGTCAAGCGCAAGCTGGGGGTGGTGCCGCAGGAGATCGCGGTCTACGACGACCTGACGGCGCGCGACAATCTGCGCTTCTGGGGCAGCCTCCACGGCCTGCGCGGCGCCGAGCTCAAGGCGCGGATCGACGAGGCGCTGTCGCGCGTCGGCCTCGCCGAGCGCGGCGACGACAAGCCGAAGACCTTCTCCGGCGGCATGAAGCGGCGCCTCAACCTGTGCATGGGGCTGCTGCACCGGCCGCGGGTGCTGCTCCTCGACGAGCCCACCGTCGGCATCGATCCGCAGGCGCGGCTCAACGTCCTCGAGGTGGTGCGGGAGATCGCCGCCGCCGGCACGACGGTGCTCTACACCACCCACTACATGGATGAGGCGGAGGAGCTCTGCGACCGGCTGGCGATCATCGACCACGGCAAGATCCTCACCCTCGGTACCCTCGACCAGCTGCGCCGGCTGGCCGGCGAGGGCGAGGTGCTGCGCCTGAGCGGCAGTTTCGATCAGGCGGCGGCGAGCCGGCACCTGGCGCCCATCGACGGCGTCAAACTGCTGCACGTCGGCGACGGCGACGCGGTGCTGGCGCTCGATCCCGCCGGCCCGGGCCTCACCGCGGTGCTGCCGCGTCTGCTCGACGGCGATCTGGCGGTGGCGGACGTCTCGGTCCAGCGGCCGAGCCTGCAGAACGTCTTCATCCGTTTGACCGGCCGGGAGCTGAGGGACTGATGCCCGCCTTCGCCATCCTCCGCCGCGACCTCATGCGCCTGCTGCGCTCCCCCCTGCGCACCCTCTTCCTCTTCGCCGTGCCCCTGGCCATGGCGGCGATGTTCGGCCTCGCCTTCGGCGGCGGCGACGATCCCGAAATCACCATCCGGGTGCTGGTCTACGACGAGGATCAGGGCCTGCTCGGCCAGCTGTTGCAGGGTGCCGCCGGCGGCGCGGGGGAGCAGCTCGAGCTGGTCGCCGTCGGCGCCGAAGGGCTGGAGATGATCGAGCGCGGCGAGGCGTCGGCCCTGCTGCACCTGCCGGCGGGCTGTAGCGACGCCTTCCTGCGCGGCGAGCCGGTGACCCTCGAGCTGATCAAGAACCCGGCGCAGCGCTTCCTGCCCGGGGTGGTGGAGGAGGGGACGGCGATCGGCGCCCTCATCCTGTCGCAGATCTCGCGGCTCTTCCGCACCGAGCTCGAGGAGCTGGCGGCGCTGATCGAGGGCGACGGCGTGCCCGATTCGGCGGCGGTCGCCGTCCTCGCCCAGGGCATCACCGACAAGCTGCACGGCGTCGAGCGATTCGTCTTCCCGCCGGTCGTCGACCTCGAGGTGACGACCCGCGAGGCGACGGCGGCGGCAGCGGCGCCGGACGTCGGCGTGATGGCGGTGGTCTTCCCCGGCCTGGCCTTCTTCGGCATCCTCTTCCTCGCCCAGGCCGCCACCCGCGACATCCTCCACGAACGGGCTTCGGGGCTCCTGCGCCACCTGCTTACGGCGCCGGTGTCGATCGGCGACTATCTGCTCGGCAAGTGCCTGTCGGTGGTGGTGATCACCCTCCTCGGCTTCACCCTGCTGGTGCTGGTCGGCGCCGCCGCCGGCGTGTCCTGGGGGCCGCCGCCGCTGGTCCTCGCCCTGGTGCTGCTCGCCTCCCTGGCGGCGAGCGGGCTGCTCCTGCTCCTCGCCAGCATCGTCAAGAGCGAAGCGCAGCAGGACGCCCTGGGCACCCTGGTGATCATGGCGTCGTCGATGATCGGCGGCTCGATGGTGCCCTTGAGCTCGCTGCCGGCGGCGCTCCTGCCCGTAAGCCGCCTGACCCTCAACTACTGGGCGGTCGACGGCTTCAACGACCTGATCCTGCGCGGCGGCGGCGTCGCCGAGGTGGCGCCCAATCTGCTGGTGCTCGGCATCGCCGGGGTGGCGTTCCTCGGCGCCGGCGCCTTTTTCCTCCACCGCAGGTTGGTGTCGGGGGTGGTGGCATGAACGGCGTGCTGGCGATCGCCCGCTGCGACCTCCAGCGGCTGCTGCAGGATCGGAGCGGTCTGATCTGGACCTTCCTCATGCCGGTGGTCTTCGCCGCCTTCTTCGGCCTCGCCTTCACCGGCGGCAGCGATCCGACCACCGCCCGCGCCTACCTGACGGTGGTCGACGAAGACCAGGGGCCGCTGGCCCGGCGCCTGGTGACGGCCCTCGAGGCCGGTCAGCTCGAGCTCAACGTCGTCGCCCCGGACCAGCGGCCGGCGAAGCCGGTGCGCACCCTCGTCATCCCGGCGGGCTTCTCCCGCCGGGTGCTGGCGGGGGAGACGGTCACCCTGCGGCTGGAGAAGGAGCCGGAGACCAACGAGCCGGCGGCACTGGTCGCCCAGGCGCGGATCGTCGGCGCCATCGCCCGTCTGCTCGCCGACCTGGTGGCGGCGAGCACCGCCGGCGACGGCACGCTCAGCCCCGAGGCCCTCGAGCGCCTGGACGCAGGCGACGACCTGGTGCGGGTCGAAGCCCGCTACGCCGGCCGCGTGCAGCGCGTCCCGAGCGGCTTCCGCCACTCCCTGCCGGGCAACGCGGTGATGTTCGTCATGCTGATCGCCCTCACCCACGGCGCGGGCTCCCTCGCCGGCGAGCGCCGCAACGGTACCCTGCGGCGGTTGGCCACCGCCCCGCTCAGTCGCGCTGAGATCCTCGGCGGCAAGCTCGCCGGCCGGCTGGGGATCGCCCTGGTGCAGATCACCTTCTTCGTCCTCACCGCCCTCGCCGCCCGCGCGTTCTTCGGCTTCGACGTCGGCGACGATCCCCTCGGCCTGTGGCTGGTGCTGGCGGTCTACGCCCTGACCGTGGCGCCGCTGGGCCTGCTCTTCGGCGGACTGATCCGCGATCCCGACCACGCCGCCAACGCCGGCGCTCTCACCACCCTGGGGATGGCCGGCCTCGGCGGCTGCTGGTGGCCGATCGAGGTGGTGCCTGAGGCGATGCAGCGGCTGGCTCTCCTGCTGCCCACCGGCTGGGCGATGCGCGCCCTCCACCAGGTCGTCGCCTTCGGCAACGGCCTCGCCGCCGCCGTCCCCAGCCTCCTCGTCCTCGCCGCCTTCGCCGCGCTTTTCGCCGCCGTCGCCGTCCGCACCCTGCGCCTCACCTAGACCTAGACCGGCGGCGACAGAGGGCTTGCCGCCCCGCCGGGCGGCACGCCGCATATACTCGGCCGGTGTCGCAACAGCTCGCCTCCCAACCCGTCGCCGGCGTCCTGGCCGCGGGTTTGACCCTGTGCCTCGTCGCGGCGGCGCACGCCGGCGAGCCGTCCGGCGAGCCGTTCGGCGAGCCGTCCGGCG
>RFGL01000269.1 GCA_003697015.1 Acidobacteriota bacterium
CAACGCACCGTTCACCCGCCGGTGCCCGGGAGGGTGCCCTGGTGCTTGCAGATGATGCTGAGCATCACCTCGTCGGCACCGCCGCCGATCGACATCAGGCGGCAGTCGCGGTAGGCGCGGGCGACCGGCGACTCCCACATGTAACCCTGGCCGCCCCAGTACTGCAAGCAGGCGTCGCTGACCTGGCGCGCCAGGCGCCCGGCCTTGAGCTTGGCCATCGACGCCAGCAGGGTGACGTCGTCGCCGGCGACCAGGAGCTCGGTGGCGCGGTAGACCAGGGAACGCAGGGCCTCGATCTCGGTCTGAAGCTCCGCCAGGCGGAAGTGCACCACCTGGTTGTCGAGGATGGCGCGGCCGAAGGCGCGGCGCTGGCGGGCGTAGTCGATGGTGTCCTGGATCAGGTCTTCGAGCGCGGTGAGGACGTTGGCCGCTCCCCACAGGCGCTCCTCCTGGAACTGCATCATCTGGTAGGTGAAGCCCATGCCCTCGTCGCCGATGCGGTAGCGCTGGGGCACGCGCACCCCGTCGAAGAAGATCTGCGCCGTGTCCGAAGCCCACATGCCGAGCTTCTCCAGCTTGGTCGAGCGCTCCACCCCGGGGGCGTCGAGCGGCACGACGATCAGCGATTTGTTGCGGTGCGGCGGGTCGTCCGAGGTATTGACCAGGCAGCACATCCAATCGGCCTGGATGCCGTTGGTGATCCACATCTTCTCGCCGCGGACGACGTAGTCGCCGCCGTCCTTGACCGCCGTGGTCTTGATCGCGGCGACGTCCGAGCCGGCGACCGACTCGCTGACCCCGATCGAGCCCACCAGGTCGCCGGCGATCGACGGCGCCAGGAACTCCCGCTTGAGCTCGTCCGAGCCGAAGCGGGCGAGGGCCGGGGTGCACATGTCGGTCTGCACCCCGATCGCCATCGGCACCGCGCCGCAGCGGGCGTGGCCGAGAGCTTCGGCCATCACCATGGCGTAGGACCAATCGAGCTCCATGCCGCCGTAGGCGTGCGGCTTGGTGATGCCGAGGTAGCCGGCGCGGCCGAAGATCTTGAACAGGGCGTGGGCGGGGAAGGAGCGCGCCGCCTCCCATTCGTCGACGTGGGGGTTGATCTCGCGTTCGACGAGGTCGCGGACGGCGTCGCGCAGCAGTCGATGCTCGTCGGTGAAGCGCATGGTCTGCGACCGGCGGAGGAAAGGCCGCCGGGGGCGATCATCATACGGCAAGAGAACAAAAAAAGGCCGCCCGGGTTCCGCCCGGGCGGCGTGAGCTAGGGCCGCGATGAGCACGATGGTTTCGAATACCTCAAGCCACCTGCTTGCGACCGTTCCGCGGTAGCGACCGCCCTCCCAACTCGTCACACCGCTTGCGGTCGCTGACGCTTTCCCCCTTTACCTCCCGCTTTCTGCGGGCTTTCGGCCCGCGGGTTCGTTGCTCGCCCGCTACGATCTGCAATGACGATGCCAACCATGCCCGGGTGGCGCAAAGCGGCGAAAAATGGGGCATCGGCGGCGCCGCCCGCCGGCGTGGGACGGGCGCCGTCTTGCCAAGCCCTGTCATCGGGCTGACAGAAAATGGCCACCGATCGACGTCTTGATCTAGGTCTATGGCCGCCGTTGCGACGATTCCGCTCTTCCCGGGGACGGCGCCGCCCGCTACAATTCGCCCCATGTGCCCCGGACGGCGACTCACCCCGATCGTGCTCGCCGCTGCGCTCGCGTTGCCCGCCGCCGCCGGCGGTTGGACGCCGGAGAGCCAGCGCGCCATCGCCTTCGACGCCGCCCGGCTGGCGCCGCCGGACCTCTACCGCCAGCTGCGCCGCAATCGCCAGGCCTACGCCATCGGCGTCGGCGAGCCGTTCCGCGATCCGACGCCGGAGCACCGCTTCGCCAATCCCGACGGCAGCGGCCGCCTCGACGAGCTCGTCGAGCGGGCGATCGCCGACGCCGTCCGCAGCATCGAGAGCCACCGGCCGTTCAACGAGGTGGCCTACCGCCTGGGGCTCGTCGCCCACTACCTGGCCCTGGCCAACGACCCCCTGGCCTGCGACGATCGCGACCCTCTGGAGCCGCGCTTCGCCGCCGACTTCAGCCGCTATCTGGACAGCGTCGCGGGGCGTGCCCGGCGGGTGTTCTACGGCTTCCGGCCGCCCGACGAGCCGGTCGCCTCGTGGGTCGCCGGCGCGTTCGAACGCAGCCGCCGCCTCTATCCGCTGGTCGGCCGCGAGTACCGGCGGGTCGACCTGCGCCCCGGCGTCACCGCCTTCGACGATCGATCGACGGCCTACGCCGTCGCCGTCCTGGCCTACAACCACGCGGTCACCGACGTCGCCCAGGCCCTGCGCTACGTGTGGCTCGCCGCCGGCGGCATCGACGAGCGCCCCGGCCTGCCCCAGGCCGGCGGCACCATCCTCCACCTGCCGTCGCCCGCCGCCCCGTAAGACCGCCGCCGCTTGCGGAGCCCGTCGCCCATGCTGCCCGTCCAACGCGCCCTGATCTCGGTCTACGACAAGCGCGATCTCGACCGCTTCGCCCGCGCCCTGACCGCCATGGGGATCGAGATCCTGTCGACCGGCGGCACCCGTCGTTTCCTCGAGGAGGCGGGCATCGAGGTGACGCCGGTGTCGGCGATCACCGGTTTTCCGGAGATCCTCGACGGCCGGGTCAAGACCCTCCATCCGGCCATCCACGCCGGCATCCTCGCCGACCGCCAGCGCGCCGGCCACCTCGGCCAGCTGCAGGAGCACGGCATGGGCCCGATCGATCTGGTGGTGGTCAATCTCTACCCCTTCGAGGAGACCGCCGCCGTCGAGGGGGCGGCCTTCGAAGAGGTGGTGGAGATGATCGACGTCGGCGGCCCGGCGATGATCCGCGGGGCGGCGAAGAATTTCCGCGGCGTGGTGGTGGTGGTCGACCCCGGCGACTACCCGCAGGTGCTCGCCGCCCTCGAGGACGGGGAACGGGTGGTGCCCGCGCCCCTGCGGCGGGCGCTGGCGATCAAGGCCTTCCGCGAGACCCAGCGCTACGACGCCGCCATCGCCGGCTGGCTGGCGCGGCAGAGCGGCGAGGTCGACGATCGTTTCCCGCGCCACCTCACCCTCAGCCTGGAGCGGGTGCTCGAGCCGCGCTACGGCGAGAATCCGCACCAGAAGGCGGCCCTCTACCAGACCCTCGGCGAGCGCGGGGTGCTCGGCGGCTTCGAGCAGCTGCAGGGCAAGACCCTGTCGTGGAACAACCTCCTCGACGCCGACGCGGCGCGCCGGCTGGCGGCGCTCGTCGAGCCGCCGGCGGTGGTCATCGTCAAGCACAACAATCCCTGCGGGGTGGGCACCGGCGACGACCTGGTGGCGGCTTACGAGCGGGCGTTGGAATGCGATCCCCTCTCCGCCTTCGGCTCGGTGATCGCCTTGAACCGCCCGGCCGGCGGCGCCCTCGCCGCCGCCATGGCCGGGCTCTTCGTCGAGGTGGTGATCGCCCCCGGCTTCGACGACGACGCCCGCGCCCGCTTCGCCGCCAAGAAGCGGCTCAGGCTGATCGAATGCCCGCCCTACCGCGGCGGCGCCGGCGGCGTCGAGCTGCGCGCCGTCGACGGCGGCTTCCTGGCCCAGACCCCGGACGACCAGCCGGACGATCCCGCCGCCTGGACCTGCGTCACCCGGCGCTCGCCGAGCGACGGCGAGCGCCGCGCCCTGGCCCTCGCCTGGACGGTGGCGCGCGGCGTGCGCTCGAACGCCATCGTGATCGCCAAGGAGAACCAGACCGTCGGCATCGGCGCCGGTCAGATGAGCCGCGTCGACGCCTGCCGCCTGGCGGTGAGCAAGGCCCAGCTGCCCCTCGCCGGCACCGCCGCCGCGTCCGACGCCTTCTTCCCCTTCCGCGACGGCCTCGACGCCCTGGTCGAGGCCGGCGTCACCGCCGTCGTCCAGCCCGGCGGCAGCCGTCGCGACGACGAGGTCATCGCCGCCGCCGACGAGCACGGGGTCGCCATGCTGCTGACCAAGCGGCGGCATTTCCGCCACTGACCGGCGGCGCCCTGATAGGCTTCGCTTGCCGGGCCGTCCCGGCGCGGGGAGCGGGGCCGGGGAGGATCGACGTCATGAGAGCGATGGCATCACGTTGCCGGTGGGGCGTACTCGGGGCCGCCCTCGGCCTGCTGGCGATACCGCTGCCGGCGGTGGAGAGTCCCTGGGTGCTGCTCGAAGGCCTGCGCGCCGCCCTCGAAAGTGCCGGGCCGCTCACCGCCCGCTTCGTCCAGACCTACACGCCGGCGGGGTTCTCCAGCAGCGACGAGGAGGGGGGCCATCTGTCGATCTGGCTGCCCAGGTGCCTGCGCTGGAATTACGACGAGGGCAAGAGCTTCCTGGTCTGCGGCGGCGAGGTCCACCAGTGGAATGAGGACGAGCCCGGCGGCCGCGTCTACGAGATCGATCCGACCCGCGAGACCGGCCTCGACCTGCTGCTGGTCGACGTCGACACCCTGCGCGAGCGCTACGTCGCCAGCTCCCAGGAGCTCCCCGACGGCAGCAAGGTCATCGACCTGGCGGTGCCCCCCGAGCAGGGGGAGTTCCGCGCCCGCATCTTCCTCAACCCGGAGGGAACCCGGGTGAGCGCCTTGGAGTACGTCGACAGCGAGGGCAACCGCACGCGCTTCGCCCTCGAGGGCTACCAGCGCCTCGAGCACACCGCCCTCTTCAACCCGCCAGCCGGCGTCGAATGGACCCGCGAGTAAGGACCATGAGCAGGACCGCGATCGTGCTCCGCGTGTTTTCGGCGATCCTCCTCCTCGCCGTGGCGAGCACCGCCGCCGCCGCCAAGCCCCACCGCAAAGGCGAGACCATCACCGTTTCCGGCCGCGTCATCGACGGCGACGGCGAGCCCCTGGCCGGCGTGCCGGTGCTGCTGGAGGTCAGCCGCGAGGCCTTCCGCCTGCGCCATCTGCGGCGGGAGACCCGGCCGCCGGTGCGCATCGCCGGCCGCACCGACGAGCGCGGCGCCTTCAGCCTCGAGTGGATCTGGGACGGCTACCACAACCGCTTCGCCCTGCTGGTGGCGTTGCAGGAGGAGGGGGATGCCCTCGAGGTCTTCGCCCGCCACGATCTCAGCACCGAGATCCTCGGCGGTCAGGGCGCGGTGACGACGGTGCTCACCGTCCCCGACGCCTCGCTCCTGCGCTGGGCGGCGCGTCTCGAAGCCGGCCGGCTGAGCGACGACGAGCGCCGCGTCTACGCCCGCATGGGACGGCCGGAGCGGGTCGACGTCAGCCGCCGCGACGAGGTGACCGACAGCTCCTGGTGGTACTTCGCCCGCGGCAAGGTCTTCCGCTTCTTCGACGGGACGCTGGCGGAGGAGATGGACTTCGAGCCGGTCGAACCGATCGAGTGAGCCCCGCCCGGCGGATCGCCGCCCGGTAGAATGGCGGCCGAGCCATGGCTCTCGACGCGACGTTCCGACTGCTGCTCCAGGGCCTGCGCCGGGGCACGGCCCGCCGGCGCGCGGTGCGGGAGTTGCGCCGATCCCTGGCGCTCTTCGTCGATCTCGACGCGCTGGAAGCGAGCGTCGCGGCGCGTCTCAAGGAGCTCTTCGATCCCGAGCGGTTGTTGATCCTGCAGCTCGACCGGCGCAGCTCGAGCTTTCGCCCCTCCTTCGCCTCCGGCGTCCCCACCGCCGAGCTCGAGGGGGTGGCGATCGCCGCCGGCGGCCGCCTGGCGCGCTGGCTGCTGGTCAACGAGACCTGCCTGTTGCTGCCCCGCGACCGCGGCGTCCTGGCCTACCTCGACGGCGCCGAGCGGGACCTCTTCGCCCGCCTCGGCCTGAGGTTGTGCGCGCCGCTCCTGGCCCGCAACCATCTCACCGGCATGTTCCTGCTCGGCGCCGGCCGGCCGGATTGGACGCCGCGCAAGCGCGACGCCGAGCTGCTGCAACAGCTCGCCGACCAGGCCAGCCTCGCCTTCCAGAACGCCGCCCTCTACCGCGAGCAGCAGGAGCGCCTCGACCGCCTGCACCGCGCCGACCGGCTGGCGGCGGTGGGCCAGCTCGCCGCCGGCGTGGCGCACGAGGTGCGCAATCCCCTGACCGCCATCCGCTCGACCATGCAGTATCTGATGCGGAGCTTCGATCCGCAGGACGCCAAGCACGCCATGGTGGGCGAGCTGATCGGCGAGGTCGACCGCATCAACGCCACCATCAGCGATCTCCTGAGCCTGGCGCGGGCCGGCACCTTCGAGCGCGCCGCGCTCGACCTGGTGGCGCTGCTCGAGCAGACCCTGGGGCTGATCGAGGTGCAGGCGCGCAAGCATGGGGTCGCCATCGAGCAGCGGGTCGAGCGCCGGCCGTTGATCATCGAGGCGGACGCCAATCAGATCAAACAGCTGTTCTTGAACCTGATCCTGAACGCCCTCCAGGCGATGCCCGGGGGCGGCCGCATCCGGGTCGCGGTGGCGGTCGAGGAGGGCGGCGACCGCGGTCCGGAGGTGGCGCGGGTCACCATCGCCGACGACGGCGCCGGCATCCCGCGCCAGCACCTCGACCGGGTCTTCGACCCGTTCTTCACCACCAAGCACGAGGGCACGGGCTTGGGTCTGGCGATCTGTCACGGTATCGTCGAACGGCACGGGGGCGAGATCGAGCTCGACAGCATCGAGGGCGAGGGGACGACGGCGTCGATCCGCCTGCCGCTGCCGGCCTGAGGGACGGGCCGCCCGATCGACCGTGCGGGGAGGACGATGGCCAACGTTCTGATCGTCGACGACGAGGAGCGCATCCGCGGCATCCTGGCGTTGCTGCTGCGCGACCACCGCCACCGGGTGGCGGAGGCGGCGTCGGGGGAGGAGGCCCTGGCGCTGGCGGCGAGCTTCCATCCCGATCTGGTGCTCCTCGACCTCAACATGCCGGGCCTCGACGGCCTCGAGACCCTGCGCCGCCTGCAGGCCAGCCGGCCGGAGGCCGACGTCATCATCATGACCGCCTACGGCACCATCCGCTCGGCGGTGGAGGCGATGCGGAGCGGCGCCTTCGACTACCTGACCAAGCCCTTCGACAACGACGAGCTCCTGCTGCTGGTCGATCGCGCGCTCAATCTGCGCCGCCTCTCCGCCGAGGTCGAGTCCCTGCGCGACGAGCTCGAGGCGCGCTACGGCTTCACCGAGATCATCGGCATCAGCCCGCAGATGCAGGAGGTCTTCCGCACCATGGCGAAGGTGGCGCGGGTCGACGCCACGGTGCTGGTGACCGGCGAGTCGGGCACCGGCAAGGAGCTGGTGGCGCGCGCCATCCACCGCAAGAGCAAGCGCAGCCTGCGGCCGTTCGTGGCGGTCAACTGCAGCGCCATCCCCCACACCCTGGTCGAGGCGGAGTTCTTCGGCCACGAGCGGGGGGCCTTCACCGACGCCCACGAGAGCCGCGCCGGCACCTTCGAGCAGGCCGACGGCGGAACCCTCTTCCTCGACGAGGTCGGGGACCTGGCGCTCGACGCTCAGGCCAAGCTGCTGCGGGCGTTGCAGGAGAGGAAGATCGTCCGCGTCGGCGGGCGCGCGCCGCGCGAGGTCGACGTGCGGGTGATCGCCGCCACCAACAAGGACCTGGAGCAGGAGGTCGGCGCCGGCCGTTTCCGCGAGGACCTCTACTGGCGGCTCAACGTCGTCCAGGTGCGCCTGCCGGCCCTGCGCCAGCGGGTGCAGGATCTGCCGCTCCTGATCGAGCACTTCCTCGACCGCATCAACCGCGAGCTCGGGCTCAAGGTGCGCGGCCTCGAGGACGAGGCCCAGCGGCTGCTGCTCGCCTACCCCTGGCCGGGCAACGTGCGCGAGTTGGAAAACACCCTCTGCCGGGCGATGATCCTGTGCGAAGGCGACCTGCTCGCCGCCGTCGATCTGCCCGGGCGGCTGCGCGACGAGCCCGGCGAAGGCGCTGCGCCGCCGGCCTCCGACCTCGACCACATGGCCCTGGCGGAGGCGGTGAGCGAGGCCACCGAGCGGCTGGAGAAGCGCATGATCCGCTCGCGTCTGGCGGCGCACAAGGGCAACCGCACCGCCACCGCCGAGAGCCTGGGCATCAGCCGCAAGACCCTCTTCAACAAGATGCGCCACTACGGCCTGACGGCGGCCGACGGCGGGCTCGAGGCGGGCTGAGGGGCGCGATGGATCGGGACGGCGATACCGCCCTCTTGCGCCGCGCACGGGAGGGTTCGCAGGAGGCTCTGGAGGAGCTTTTCGCCCGCTGCGGCGGCCGCCTCCTGAGCCTCGTCCGCCTGCGCATGGGGCCGGCGTTGCGCCGTCGCCTGGAGTCGCGGGACGTGCTGCAGGCGACCCTGCTCAAGGCCTTCGCCCACCTCGACCGGGTGAACGCCGAGGACGGCGCCTCGCTGATGGCCTGGCTGGCCAGGATCGCCGGCAACGAGATCCGCGACCAGGCGGCGTACCACAACCGCCAGCGGCGGGCGGCGGCGCGCGAGGTGCCGCTCGAGGACGGCGACGCCGTCGCCACCCGGGTGCGCTCGGCGGTCAGCCGGCTGATCCTCGACCAGCGGACGCGGTGGCTGGAGCAGGCGCTGGAGAGCCTGCCGCCGGCGCAGCGCGAGGTGATCGTCCTGCGGCGCTTCGAGGAGCTGCCGTGGGCGGCGGTGGGCGAGCGTCTGGGCATCGGCGCCGACGCCGCCCGCATGCGCTACGCCCGCGCCATGGCCGCTCTCACCCTCGCCGCCGGCGAGGCGCCGCCGGAGGCGCGCTGAGATGAGCGGGACGAAGGAGATCGAGGCGCGGCTGGCGCGCTACGTCGCCGCCCGCGAAGCCGGCAACCCGCCGCCGTCGGCGGCCGAGCTGTGCGCCGACCGGCCGCAGCTGGCCGAGCGCCTGGCCGAGGCCATCCGCCGCTACGAAGCCCTCGACGAGACCTTGGGCTTCGCTCCCGCGGCGGCGGCCCGCGACGCCGCCGAGGACGGCGCCGGCCCGGTTTTCGACGGCTTCCGCACCGTCGAGCGCCTGGGCAGCGGCGGCATGGGGGAGGTGTGGAAGCTGGTCGACCTGCGCCTCGGGCGCACCGTCGCCGCCAAGGTGCTGCGCCGCGATCGGCCGGCCGCCCTCGCCTACGGCGACTTCCTGCGCGAGGCGCGCGCCCTCGCCCTCTTCCAGGATCCGCGCATCGTCCAGATCCACGAGTATCGGCCGGCGGCCGGCGACGCGCCGCCGGTGCTGATCATGGAGCACGTCGACGGCTTCGCCCTCGATCGCATCGGTCCCTCCCTCTCCTTCGATCAGCGCGCCCGGCTGCTGCGCGAGGTCTGCGACGCCATCGACCGCGCCCACCAGCTCGGCATCCAGCACCGCGATCTGAAGCCGTCGAACGTCCTGGTCGACGCCAACCTGCGGCCGCGGGTGCTCGACTTCGGCCTCGCCGCCGGCGATCCCCGGCGCGGCCACGGCGTCGGCACCCTGGCCTACCTCGCCCCCGAGCAGCTCGATCCGTCGCGGCCGATCGACCGCCGCACCGACGTCTACGCCCTCGGCGTGGTGCTCTACGAGCTGCTGTGCGGCGAGCGCCCCTACGACGGCGGCAGCGACGCCGAGGTGATCGCCGGCATCCGCCGGGCGCGCCCGCGGCTGCCGGTGGAGGTCGAGCCGCGGGTGCCCGAGCCGCTGCAGGCCATCGCCCTCAAGGCGATGGATCCCGACCCCGAGGCGCGCTATCCCACCGCCCGCGCCATGGCCCGCGACCTCGACCGATACCTCGACCGCCGTCCGGTCCTCGCCCGCCCGACCCTCTACGCCACCGCCCTGGCACGCCGCGTCCGCCCCCACCTCGACGAGATCCGCGAGTGGCTGGCGCTCAAGTTGATCTATCCCCACGAAGCGCGCACCCTGCGCCTCGCCTACCGCCGGCTGGAGGCGCGGGAGGAGGATTGGATCGTCGAGAGCCGGCGCCTCTCCCTGGCCCAGATCGCGCTCTACCTGGGCGCCTTCCTCGCCGTCTGCGGCGGGCTCTTCTATTTCAATGCGCACCGCTTCCACCAGACGGTCACCGGCCTTCTGAGCCCCACCCTGGCCCTCGGTCTGCCGGCCGCCGGTCTGACCGCCGTCGCCCGTTGGCTCGAGGGGCGCGAGCGGCGGGCGATCGCCGTCGCCCTCTACCTCACCGGCGCCCTGCTGCTGCCGATCTACCTGCTGATCCTGATCCACGAGCTGGGTTGGTGGCCGGCGGGGGAAGGGGCCTTCTTCGCCGGCGGCGAGGCGTCGAACCGCCAGATGCAGGTGGCGGCCCTGGCCGCCTGCCTGTGGACCTTCGTCCTCGCCCGCCGCACCCACACGGTGGCGTTGTCGTCGGCCTTCAGCGCCTTCGCCCTGCTCGGCACCTTGACCCTGCTCACCGACTTCGGCCTGCGCCGCTGGCTCGACGACGGCCGCTGGGACCTGCTGGCCTTTCACCTACTGCCCCTCCTGGCCTTCCAGATCGTCCTCGGCCGGGTGATGGAGCGCCGCGGCCGCCGCTGGCTCGCCACCCCGCTCTACGTCAGCAGCGCCGGCCTCTACGTCTTGGTGCTCGAGCTGCTGTCCATCGACGGCCGCGCCCTGGCCTACCTCGGCATCTCCACCGACCGCCTGCAGCCGCCGGAGGTCGACGACCCGCAGCGGCTGCCGGCGGTGCTGGCGATGACCGCCAGCGGTCTCTTGATCTACGCCGCCGGTGCCGCCCTCGAGCGCCGCGGTCCGCCGGCCGCGGAAGGCGCCGCCTGGCTGCTGGTGGTGGCGTCGCCCTTCGCCCTGCTCGAGCCCCTCGCCTGGCTCAACCTCGACGAAGGCTACGGCCGGGGCTTTCTCTGGCTCTATCTCGTCCTCGCCCTGGCCATCGCCTTCGCCAGCCACCTGCGGCAGCGCAAGAGCTTCTACCTCGCCGGCCTGAGCAACGCCGGCCTCGCCCTCGTCCTCATCCCGCAGCGCTACTCGTGGCTGGAACGGCCGGCCTGGGCGCTGGCGGTGATCGCCGCCGGCCTCCTCGCGCTCGCCGCCGGGGCGGCCTTCGACCAGCGGGAGCGGCGCCGGGGACGGGGCTGAACCGGCCGCTCATGTTGCGTTCATGTTACGACCGTTACACTCCGGTATCAGAAGGCTGGAGCTGCCTTCCACAACCCTCCGACGGACCCGCTCAGTGCCGGAGTGACTCCCGGCACCACCAGAGCGGGTTCACCATGCCCCGCGCCGGCACGCGACGCGCCGGTGCGGGTTTGCTATTCTGCGCCGGTGATCCGCCTGCGCGCGCTCCTGCTCTCCCTCGCCGTGCTGTCGACGGCGGGCGCTCCGCTGTGGCCGCGCCAGGTCGACGCGCCGCTGCAGAAGCTCGACGACGCGCGCGATCTCTACCGCGCCGGCCGGTTGCAGGAGGCCCTGCCGCTCTTTCTCGAGGTCGGCGCCGCGTTGCGCGACAGCGATCCGGCGAATGCCGCTGCGGCCTACAACAACGCCTGCGCCATCAAGCTCAATCTCGGTGACTACGACGCCGCCCTGGCGCTGTGCAACTCGGCCGTCGCCCTGCGCCGCACCGGCGGCGACGAGGTGCGGCTGGCGGCGCCGCTCAACAACCTCGGCCAGGCATTGGCCCATCTCGGTCGCTTCGCCGAAGCCGCGGCGGCGCTGGAGGAGGCGCTGGCGATCAACCGGCGCCACCGGTCGATCGCCGGCGAGGCGCGGAATCTGATCAACCTGGGGCTCAACGCCGACCTGGCGGGCCACTACGGGGCCGCCCTGCGCTACTACCGGCAGGCGGCGGAGCTGGCGGAAGCGCACCGAGACCAGCCCTGGGCCCAGGGCCGCAGGTGGCGGGCCCTGTTCAACCTCGGGGTGGTCTACGAGCGGCTCGGCGCCTACCGCGAGGCGCTCGAGATCTACGCCGAGCTGCTGCCCGCCGCCGATGCCCTGCCGCCGCACGAGCACGCCCGCCTGCTGGTCAACGCCGGCACCCTCTACCGCAATCTCGGCGATCCGGTACGGGCGGCGGAGGTCTATGAGCGGGCGAGCACGATCTACGCCGCCGCCGGCGACGCCGGCGGCCTGGCCCTGGCGATGCTCAATCTCGCGCTGGTCAAGCACCACAATCTGGGCCAGCTGAGCGCCGCCGAGTCGGCCTATCGCCAGGCCCTCGAGCTGGCGCGGACCGCCGGCGATCGGGGGCGGGAGATGAGCATCCTCGTCCACCTCGGCCACCTGCTGCTCGACGGCGGCCGCTACGACGAGGCGCGGGCGACCTTCGAGCACTGCCTGGCGCAGGCCGGGGAAGGCGCTGCCGCCGCCCGTTGGTCGGCCCTCGACGGCCTCGGCCGGGTTGCGGCCGCCGCCGGCGATCCCGCCGCCGCGCTGGAACGCTTCAGCCGGGCGATCGAGCTGATCGAGGCGGTGCGGGCGGAGCTCGAGGAGCCGTCCCTGCGCGCCAGCTACGTCAGCGACAAGCGGGCGGTCTACGGCGCGGCGGTGGCCAGTCTCCACGCCCTCGAGCGCCGGCAGGGCGGCGGAGAGCACGCCCGCCAGGCCCTGATGCTGGTGCAGCGGGCCAAGGCGCGGGAGCTGACCGAGGCCCTCGGGGTGGGCGGCGACGAGCTGCCCGCCGCTGGCGCGCTGGTGGCGGCGGTGGGCAGCGACGTGCTGGTGGAATACTTCGCCGCCGACCGGCGCCTGTTCCGCTTCGTGGTCGGCGGCGGCGTGGTCGAGCTTTCGGACCTCGGCCCGGCGTCGCCGGTCGAGGAGGCGATCGCCGAGGTCCACCGCCAGCTCGCCGCCGGGCGTTCGCCGCCGGCCCCCACCCTGCGCGCCCTGGCCTCGGCGCTGCTGCCGCCCCGGGTGCTGGCGCGCCGCGGGCGGCTCTACCTGGCGCCGGACGGGCGGCTGCGCTACCTGCCCTTCGAGCTGTTGGAGGTGCCGGCGTCGTCGGAGATTCTCCTCGACCGCCAGACCACCATCTACCTGCCGAGCGCCTCGAGCCTCGTCCGCCTGCGCCACCGGGCTGAAGACGGATGGGAGCCCGGCCGCCGCCTGCTGGCCTACGGCGACCCGCTGCCGCCCGTCGACGACAGCGGCACGCGGTTGCCCGGGGAGCTCCTGCGCCGCCGCTTCACCCTCCTGCCCTTGGTCGCCGCCAGCGCCGAGCTCGAGGCCATCGCCGCGCAGTTGGGCGGCTCCCACCTCATCCGCCGGCGCGAGGCGGCGACCGAGAGCGCCTTCCGGGCCGACGTCGCCGGCGGCGCCCGGGTGGTGCACCTCGCCACCCACACGGTGGTCGACGATGGGCTGGGGGTGGGCGCCGCGGTGCTGCTCACCGCCGCCGGCGGCGACGACGGCCTGCTCCATCCGGACGAGATCGCGGGGCTCGACTACCGCGCCGACCTCACCGTCCTGGCCGCCTGCTCGACCGCTCTCGGCTCGACCGGGGACGGGCGCGGCATGGGCTCGTTGACCGGCGCCTTCCTCGCCGCCGGTTCGTCGGCGGTGCTCGCCACCCTCTGGGACGTGGGGGATCAAGCCACCGCCGTCTTCATGCAGCAGCTCTACTACGAGCTCGGCCGCGGCCGGCCGCCGGCGGAAGCCCTGCGCCTGGCCAAGGCGAGGCTGCGCGGCGACGAGCGGTGGCAGCATCCGGGGCTGTGGTCGGCCTACGTGCTGGTCGGCGACGCGCCGCCGGTCAAGAGCGGCCGCAGCTGGTGGCCCGTGGCCCTCGCCCTGGCGCCGCTGGGCCTCTTCGCCCTGGGGCTGCTGTGGCGCTGGCGGCGCCGGATCCAGGTCCTGGTTCCCGACCGGGACTAGAACCCGTCGGCCGGAGCAGGGCCGCGCCAGCGCCGCAACGCCTTGCCGGAGGGCGACTCGATCTTCACCTCGCCGTCTTCGAGCCCCAACGCCAGCAGCTCGCCGTCCGCCCCTTCGAGATAGGTCAGGGCGGAATCGAAGGTCAGCGGCCAATCGCCGGCCGGCGCGTTGGCGGCGGTCGGCACGGCGATCTCGACGAAGGCGCCGGGAATGCGACCGAGGTCGAGGCCGGGCGAGCTGAAGCCGATCAGGATCAGGCCGCTGCCGTCGCTGCTGGCGGTGAAGGTCGACGAGCCGTACCGCGGGTCCATGCTGACCTGGGGGGAGCCGGCGAGGAGCGCCGGATCGAGCCGCAGGGCGATCTGGCCGGCGGCGAGGGTGAGGCTCTCGTTCAGCTTCACCTGCAGGGTGAGGGTTGCGCCGGGCGCGACCTCGTCGCCGAGGGCGGTCACGCTCACCGGGGCGGCGGCCGGCAGGACGTCGACCCGGCCCTTGCGGTGGCTGAAGTCGACCGGCTGGCCCTGGGCGTCGAGCAGCACGGTCTCCTCGTCGATCACCTCGGCATCGTAGTGCTCCCCCGGCGGCGCGCTCGCCGCCAGGCGGAAGATCAGCGCCATCATCGGGCCGTCGACGGTGTTGATGCCGGCGGCCGGTGAGGCGGCGTCGACCAGGGCGGTCGACGTCGCCTCGTCGAAGTCGCCGCTCACCCAGGCGTCGTCGGCAGCGCTCCAGACCAGGACCTCCTCCAGGGCTTCGAACGGCACGCTCGCCGCCGATTTGGCGAAGGCCTTGCCGAAGCCCGAGCCGCTCATCTGCATGCAGATCTGGACGTCGCCCAGCGGCGCCGGCTCATAGGTGCCGACCACCAGGGCGACCCGGCCGCCGGGGCGGGCCGACACGTCCTTGACGTGCAGATCCAGCGGCTCGGCCGGCGCCGCCGGCGGCGCCAGCAGGGCGAGCAGCAGAAGGGCGATGAAGTACGTACGACGTTCCGTTCGCTGGGCCATAGGACCTCCCTCGTGCGTCCTCCCCCTCATTCCCCCTGGCAGACGACGTGAACCTCGGGCGCTCATGCGCCCTCACTCGGCCGGGCTGGCGATCCGAAACCGGACTGATTCGGACCACGCCAGCCGGCTTCCCGACCGGTCGAGGGCTTCGACCCGCCAGGAATAGATCACCGCCGCATCGAGGGCCTCGACGACGCCGGCGGGCAGGTTGGCCGGGGGGCGCGCAACGCTCCCCTCCCACACCAGCCGGTCGAGGCGGTGGACGGTGACGTGGTAAGACGCGGCGTCGTCGCGCTCGCGCCAATGGAGCGCTCGGGGGGCCGCTCTGAGCTCCCCTTGCGGTGCCACCGGCTCCAGGCGGCTGGAGCGTTTGATCGCATCGTGGACCGGCGGCGGCAGCGGCGGGGGAGGCGGCGCCATCAGGCGGTGGGCGAGGCCGCCGCCGACGGCGAGGACGACCAGGGCCGCCGCCGCCCACAGCGCCGCTTCGCGGCGGCCGGGAAAGGCCGCCGCCGACCGCCGCCGGGGCGTCCCCCGCAGCCCGGACGTGCCGCGATCCGGCGTCTCCGCCAGCCGCCGGGCCTGCCGCAGGCCGGCGAGCAGCTGACGGGCGGAGTAGGGCTTGCTGCAATACGCCAGCTCGCCCGCCGCCCGCCGCCGGAAAAGGCGCGGGCTCGGCCGGCTGGAGATCACCAGAGCCGCGAGCTGCGGTCGGCGGCGGCGCAGGCGGTCGATCAGGGCGAGCCCGTCGAGTCCCGGCAGATTGAGATCGGTCACCACGGCGTCGACGGCCAGCGCCGAGCGCGAGCACAGCTCGAGCGCCGCCTCGGCGCTCGCCGCCTCGACCACCCGGCATCCGGCCTGACGCAGAAATTCGTTCGTGCTCTCCCGCAGGTCGTGGTTGTCGTCGACCAACAGGACCCTCAACCCCTCGGGCATTTGTGCTCCCCCTACCGTTCGCCCGCCCCTGGGTGTGCCACCCGGCTTCCACCGGAAGCGCGTCTCCCCTGTAACGGGCTTAGGATAGCGCACCCAACATGAACGCGTCATGACTGCAAGGTGTGGGCCGGTGGCCGAGGGCGGCGGGCGGATCCTCCCCCAGGCGTGCTCGTCAGCGGCGGTTGATTACAAGCACTTGACAAACGGCGATCTGCAATTTAGCTTATGCGCATTCTTCTATTTATGCTCCGGGGAGCGACGAGTTTCGGATTGTGGTACGCGATTACATACATACCTTGAATGGAGAAGGAAGATGCGACGAATCACCGTACTCCTCGGTCTCAGCGTTCTCATCGCCGGTCCCGTGGTCGCCGGAGAACCGGGCCAGCTACGGCTCGAGCAGCCGGTTGTCTCGGCGCCGGAAGAAAGCGGCATGGCGCGCTTCGTCATCGAGCGGGTGCTGGGCGACGACGGGGTGGTGTCGGTCGACTACCGCGCCGCCGGTGCTACGGCGACCGCAGCGGTGGACTTTGTGCCGGTCTCCGGTACCTTGACCTGGGCCAACCATGACGCGGCGAGCAAGACCATCACCGTGCCGATCCTCGACGATGCCTTGCGCGAGGGGGCGGAGCAGATCGTCCTGGTGTTGTCGAATCCCACCGGCGGCGCCCGGCTCGACGGTGCCCGCGGCTTCGGCCGCGCCATCATCCCCTCGAGCGACGGCGAGAACAGCAACGGCGCCGACAGCGACAGCG
>RFGL01000270.1 GCA_003697015.1 Acidobacteriota bacterium
GCGCCAGCAGGTGGGCGGCGCCGGCCACCGCCAGGTTGAGGACCGCCGCCGCCCAGATCGAGGTGCGGATGCCGAGCAGCTCGAGGGCGACGAAGGTGCTCGCCAAAGCGCCGGTCACCGCCCCCAGGGTGTTGGCGCCGTAGAGCAGGGCGACCAGCCTCCGGCCCCGATCGCGCCGCCGCTCGACCGCCCGTGCCACCGCCGGCAGGGTGCCCCCCATCAGGTAGGTGGGAAGGCCGAGGACCAAAGCCGCCAACAGCAGGCGCAGGCCGGTACCGAGAGTGAGGCCGAGGCCGGCGGTGCCGCCGAGGGCGACGTAGATCGAGCGGATGAGGAGGATCAAGAGCGGGCTCGCCGCCGCCGCCAGGGCGATGCCGAGCTCGAGGTTGGCGTAGAAGGCGAGGGGCCGGGGATGGCGGTCGGCGCGGCGGCCGAGGATCAGGCTGCCGAGCCCCAGCCCGCCCATGAAGATCGCCAGCACCGCCGCCGACGAGACGGTCGAGGCGCCGAAGACCAGACGCAGCAGGCGCAGCCAGGCGACCTGGTAGACCAGAGCGCAGAAGCCGGAGCCGAAGACCAGCAGGGCGACCCGCGACGCGGCAGGCGCGGTCACGGCACCCCTTCGACGTCGAGCTCGCCGTCCTTGTCGACGCTGACCACCAGGCGCACGGTCTCGGGATCGCGGGCGAGAATGGGGTTGTTGCGGCTCGCCAGTGCGCAGCCGGCGACGTGCACCCGGCTGTCGAGGGTGTCGCGGTCGGCGGCGACGGCGGCGATGCAGGGCATCGCCAGGCGGATGCGGCCGCTGCTCGCGCCCTTGAGCGCCACCGCCAGGTCCTGCTCGGAGAGGGTCAGGTCGAGCTCGACGCGGCTGTCGCGCAGGCTCACCGTCTCCAGCCTCGGAATGCGGTCGGCGACGACGGTGGCGCGTTCGCCGCGCACCGTCAGATGTCGGGCGCCGTCGACCTCCAGGCCGGCGCCGTCGAGCCGCGCCTCCAGCCAGCCGTCGAGGTCGGTGACGCGGGCGCTGGCCTCGTCCACGAGGATCAGGTCGAGGCGCTCGCCGAGGTCGCTGAGGTCGATCGCCGCCTGCGCCCGGGCGCTGATCTCGATCTTGCCCGCCAGGCGCGCCCCGTGCAGCCGCCCGCCGGTGAGCTCGGCCTCGATCGAGCCCTGGAGGCGGTCGGCGGTGACGTCCAGTCCCTTACCCCTCACCCTGAGCTCGACCTGCTCGCCGCCGGCGACGTCGATCTGCGCCCCGCTGCCCTCCAGGGTCGCGCGGCCGGTCCAGCCGTCGAGGGCGACGCCGCCGCCTTCGGCCCGCCCCTCGATCACCCCGTCGCCGCGCTCGACCAGGCCCAGCCGGCCGCCCCGGGTGGTGAAGGCGAGGGGCCCGCGGTAGCCCGCCAGCCGCACCTCGGCGCCGGCGGCGGTGAGCATCGCCAGGCCGTCGTGGTCCTCGCCGTCGAGGCTCCCGCCGCGCACCTCGAGCAGCAGCGGGCCGCGCGTCCGGCGCAGGGTGATGGTGCTGTCCTCCGCCCGCAGGTCGAGGCGACCGCTGCCGGCATCGAGGCCGTCGAGGTCGAGCTCGGAGGCGGCGAGCTGGAGCGTCAGGGCCGGCGGCGGCAGCTCGTCGATCGCGGGCAGGGCGGCCTCCGTCGCCGGCGCGTCGCCGGCCGGCTTCTCGGCCCGTCCCCGGCGTCCGCCCGAGGCGCTGATCCTCACCCCCAGCTCGCGGCCTCGAAGCTCCAGCTGCTGGCGTGGATCGAGCACCAGCTCGACGGCGATGCGCGGCGCCTCGGGGTCGTCCCCCACCGGGGGCCGGCGCAGGACGAGGGAGCTGCGCCCCTGCTCGACCTCGAGCACCGGCGCCGGCGCCGCGGCGTCCGCCGACGGCAGCAGCCGGGCGCGCAACCGGGGCTTGCCCCGGCGCTCGATCCGCACCTCCACCTGGGCGCGCTCGAGGGCGAGGGAGACCGTGCGGGTGCCGCCGGCGACGTCGAGCTCGAGCGGCAGCGCGACCTCGCCCGCCGGCGACGCCGCCAGGGCCGCGACGAGGAGGGGGGAAAGTAGTGCCTGCATGGTCCGCCGGGCTCCTTTCGGGGGGCGGATTGTAGCACGGCAAAATCGACGATTCGAGCTGCTTCGAGCCGTTTTTTCGGCCGCATTGAAACCGAAAGGTTACACCTGTTGATCGACGGTTCTACCCTCGCTACGCTCGCCCTCCGAATCGGGCCGGCATGCCGGCGCAGGCGATCGAAAAAGGAGACCGAAGTTGAGCATGAGACGCCGCGGCTTCCCCCCCATCGTCCTCGGGCTGTTCCTCGCCGCCTGCGCCGGCGGAGGCGGCGACCCGGTGCCGCCCGCCGTCACCGTCAGCGCGGCCCGCGCTCAGGTGATGCCCGGCATGGGCCACGGCGCGGCCTACTTCACGGTCCACAACGCCGGCCCCCAGGACGACCGCCTGCTCGCGGTCGAGACCCCCGCCGCCCGGGTCGCGGAGCTGCACGAGAGCTTGGAGCAGGACGGGGTGATGCGGATGGTCGCCCACCCCGACGGCCTGCCGCTGCCGGCCGGCGGCGACCTGGTGCTGGCCCCCGGCGGCAAGCACGTCATGCTGATCGATCCGCAGCTGCCGGCCGGCGCCCGCTCCCTGCCCCTGACCCTGCGCTTCGAGCGCGCCGGCGAGCTGGCGGTCGACGCCGAGCTGATGGGGATGGGCGGCTCGTAGACCCGCGCCGGGCGCGCTCAGGAGCCGGCCCGGCCCTGGACGGCGAAGCGGTAGCTGCCGTCCGGGTCCGCGCCGTCGTGGGCGATGCTCACCGTGGCGCGGCGCAGGCCGGCGCCGCCGGGGACGAAGCGCAGGGTGAAGGTGGTGGCGTCACCCGGCGCCACCCTCGCCGCCGGCTCGACCTCGAGGCGGAAGTCGCCGGACGCCTCGCCGTCGATGCCGATCGCCGGACGGCCGAGGGTCAGGGGCTCCGGCCCCAGGTTCTCGATGGTGAAGGTGCGGCTCGTCCCCTCCTCCCCGGCGGCGCCGAAGTCGGTGCCGTCGCCCGGCCGCGGCGCGACGTCGCCGTCGACCACGTCGAGACCCTGCCCCCGCACGTTGATGCCGCCGAGCCGGCTGGCGTAGAGCTCGATCACCTCGTCCGTATCCTGGTCGGCGACGTAGACCGCGTACCGGCCGTCGGGGCTGATCAGGAAGGGGTTGTCGAGCTCGTAGTCGGCCCCGACCAGGGCGCCCTGGTCCTGGGCCAGGGTGGGGTTCAGGCGCATGGCGCGGCCGCCGCCGACCGGCACCATGAAGAGCTCCATCACGCCGACGATCTCCTGATCGGCGACGTAGAGCACGCGCCGCGAATCGGGGGTGAAGCGGAAGGGGTGGGCGACCATGTTGTCCGCGCCGCGGATCTCCCCCCGGCCCTCCGCCAGGACGGGATTGAGCTTGATCGCGGGGCCGCCGTCGATCGGCACGCTGAAGAGCTCGAAGACGCTGTCGGTCTCCTGGTCGGCGACGTAGGCCACCCAGCGCGAATCCGGGCTGACGACGAAGGGATTGGGCATCCCCTGCTCGGGGCCGCGGACGTCGCCCCGGCCGCCGGCGAGGGTGGGGTTGAGCTTGATCGCGGGGCCGCCGTCGATCGGCACGCTGAAGAGCTCGAAGACCTCGTCCGTCTCCTGGTCGGCGAGGTAGACGACGCGGGTGGAATCCGGGCTGATCAGGAAGGCCTCCACCGCCTTCGGATCCGCCCCCCGCACGTCGCCCTCCGCGACCGGGGTCGGGTTGAGCTTGACCCGGCCGCCGCCGTCGATCGCCACGCTGTAGAGCTCGACCACCTCGTCCGCCTCCTGGTCGGCGAGGTAGACGACGCGGGTGGAATCCGGGCTGATCAGGAAGGGATGGGGCACGTCGCCGCGCACGTCCCCGCGGCCGCCGGCGAGCAGCGGGTTGAGCTGGGTGACGCGACCGCCGTCGATCGGCACGCTGAAGAGCTCGAAGACCTCGTCGACGTCGAAGTCGGCGACGTAGACCACCCGCCGCCCATCGGGGCTGATGCGGAAGGGGTGGGCCTGGCCGCCGCGCACGTCCCCCTGGGGATGGCGCGGAGGGGGGTTGAGCCTGGTCGCGGGGCCGCCGTCGATCGGCACGCTGAAGAGCTCGAAGACCTGGTCCGCCTGCTGATCGGCGAGGTAGACGACGCGCCGCGAGTCGGGGCTGATCTGAAACGGCAGGTCCATGCCGCCGGCGGCGGCGCGGACGTCGCCCCCCGCCACCAGCGGCGGGTTGAGCTTGATCGCGGGGCCGCCGTCGATCGGCACGCTGAAGAGCTCGGAGACGTCCCCCTCGTCGGCGGTGGCGACGTAGACCACCCAGCGACCGTCGGGACTGATCTGGAAGGGGTGATCGGCGTGGCGTACCTCGCCGCCGCCGACGTCCCCGCGGTCGCTGGCCATGGGGGCGTTGAGCTTGTAATTGACCACCGCCGCCGCCGGGGCGGCCAGGGCCATGGCCACGAGGCCGATCGCCCATCCACGACTCGTCCGCACGCTGGTCTTCATCGCCGTTCAACCGCCTCCGCCGTCGGATTGCTGGTGGAGCGCGCCAGCCTGGCGCGGCGCCAGTCTAGCAGCTCCCGAGCGCCGGCCGCGGGTGCCGGCGGGTCGCCGGAACCCGCCGCGGCGATCGGCGCGGCGACTCGCTTTCGGCGCCGGCGGAGGCGGGTCGGGAGGGGGCGGCCCTCCCGACCCGCGGGGTCTTACTGGTAGGTCACCACCAGCTGGGGATGGTTGGCGGCGTTCGCATTGTCGCCGGAGTAGAAGCCGACGTAGTCGTTGCCGCCGTCGTCGTTGTCGTCGAGGTCGAAGTAGATCCGCAGCTGGGTGGTGCCGGTCTTGTCGATCGCCGCCAGGCCGCTGGGATCGAGATCGCCCTCGGCCCAGTCGCCGTTGGCGGCCGGGCTCGACAGGCTGGTCGTTTTGGCGACGGTGGCAGCGGCCTCGAAGTCGCTCTTGTGGAGGTCGGTCGAGCCGCCGAAGCCGCCGCTCCGGACGTCGACCCAGCAGGTGCCGTGGGTGGTGAAGGGGTTGGTGCCGACCACCGTGCCGCGGCGCAGGCGCAGAGTGGCGGAGACGATGGTGGCGCCGTCGGGGATCGACGACGTGTCGAAGGAGACCAGGGCCTTGAACTGGCGGTCCTTCTTCTGGTCGCCG
This sequence comes from Acidobacteriota bacterium, assembly GCA_003697015.1. Taxonomy (GTDB): domain Bacteria; phylum Acidobacteriota; class Thermoanaerobaculia; order Multivoradales; family J023; genus J023. The sequence continues at coordinate 5,215 of RFGL01000270.1, forward strand.
GCGCGCAGGGCGCTGGCGCCGGTGCCGTCTTCGGTCGCCCGGCCGCCGACGTTCGAGTTCTCGTTCGACTCCCGCAGCCAGCCGTCCTCGAGGGCGATCGAGGTCAGGGTGACGACCGTCTGGCCGCCGCCGGCGGTGACGGTGACGGTGACGGCGTCGCTGGCGCCGAGGCCGCCGGAGTCGGTGACCGAGGCGGTGACGACGTGGGTGCCGGCGGAGAGGGTGGCGGAGAA
>RFGL01000271.1 GCA_003697015.1 Acidobacteriota bacterium
GCAGGCCGAGCTCCTGCGCTGGCCTCCCGGCCGCCCCGACGGCGAGCTCCTGCACTGGATCGAGCAGGGCCAACCCGCGGGCGACGGCGGACCGTGAGCCCGCCGGGTGGCGGATCGCCGGCCGCGACCCGCCGGCCGCGCACGTGCCGGCCCGGCAGGAGCGCGAGGGGGGTTCTCGTCAGCCGAAGATGGTCACCGGGCGCAATACCGCCCGGCGCCGGAGGCGGACTTCGTAGGCGGTGATGACGTTGGTGCCCGGGTGCCAGAGGTCGGGCGGCAAGAGGATGGTGACGAGTCGCCAGCGGCCGCCGATCTGGGGTACGGAGAGGGTGGCGGCGACGACCCCGTTGACGGCGATGGCGAGCGCGTCCGCCGGCTCGGGCCTGGGGGGCTGGCGCAGGTGGCCTTCGAGCAGCAAGGGGAGGGGGCCGTCGCCGTCGACCCGGGGCCGTGAGGCGCCCTCCGGCAGCGCCAGCCGCCAGTACGACGGGGCGCCGATCCGCAGCTCCTCCACCCGCCGGCCGATCAGTTCGGGCAGCGGGCCGATGCGGTAGAGGTCGTAGGGATCGCTGCCGTCGCCGAAGAGGGCGAGGCGTTCGCTCACCAGCTGGCGGCGGCGGGCGGCGACGGCCGCCGGATCGACGGTCATCTCGCCGCTCGACAAGGTGAGGAAGGTGAAGGGGGCGGTGGGATCCTCCCGCGGCTTGAAGGCGGAGCGCCCGTCGAGCGGCCAGGGCGGGGGGATGGCGAGCAGATCGAGGACGGTCGGCAGCACGTCCACGGTGCTGACCGGATGGTCGGCGATCTCCCCCCGGCGTTGGCCCGGGGCCTTGATCAGCAAGGGCACCGAGAGGATCTCGGCCAGGGTCTCCGGCGCCACCCGGCGGCGGTGGCGGCCGGGTTGAAAGGCGACGCCGTGGTCCGCCACCAGGACGATCAGGGCGCGGCCGTAGAGCCCCACCTCCTCGAGGCGCCTCATCAGCCGGCCGACGAAGGCGTCGACCAGCTGGATCTGCCAGACATAGCGCTGGTAGCCCTGGTGGATGGCCTGGAGGTTGTCCAGCCAGGCCTCGCCCCGCAGGCCGCGGATTCGCCGTCCGCCGTAGGGCCGGCCGTCGGGCGTGAGCACCCAAGGGGGGTGGGGGAGGAGAGCATGGAATACGTAGAGGCCCGGTTGGCGGTGCGGGGCGATGGCGGCGAGAAAGTCGTCGAGGGCGGCCAGTCGGTCGCCGTGGGTGGCGGTGCGAGCGTGGCGGAAGAATTCCGCGCGGGTGGTCGGTTCGGCGGCGCTGGCAGCGGCCGGCTCGCCGCCGGCGAAGTCGCCCCAGGTGGCGTCGATCGGCGGCAGCGCCTCGGCCCACGACGGCGGTGCGATCAGGTGCAGGTAGACCACCCGCAGGTCCGCCGCCACCCGTCGCCAGCGGTCGGGCTCGGAAGCCCGCTCGAGGCGGTTCAGGGCCGGCGGGCAGAGGAAAGTGACCGGCTCGCCGGCGACGATCCGGTAGTCGGCGCCGAAGAGGGTGAAGATGTTCTGCGGGTGATCGACCAGATTGGGCATGGCGTCGGTCGGCGGCAGGCGGCCGGTGAGGATCGCCGGCACCGCGCGTTGGGTGTTCTCCGCCGCCGCCAAGGCGTTGCGGAAGAAGGTCGCTTCGGCGGCGAAGGCCGCCAGGTGGGGATAGCGGTGGCGGTTGATGCGACCGTCGCCGTCGAGCAGGTCGACGAGGCTCAGCTCGTCGAGGATCACCAGCACCACCGGTACGTCGCTGTCGAGGCGCGCCAGGGCGCCGGCCGGTCGATCGCCGCCGACGAGCGCCCTCACCCGCGGCTGCAGGAGGAAGAGCAGGGGGACCAGCAGGAGGCCGATCGCCAGCGCGTCGAAGGCCATCCGCAGGGGGGCGAAGCGGCGGTAGGCACCGGCCAGTGCAAGGCCGCCGGCGAGACCCGCGGCGACGGCGGCAGCGCCGTCGAGCCAGGGCGCGGCGGGCAGCAGGAGGAGCACCAGCAGGGCGCCGCCGAGGACCAGCCACGCCAGGTGGACCGCCTGCTGGACGGCTTGCGGAGCACGCCCCAGCATCAGCTCGAGCAGGATCGGCGGCAGCGGCGGCAGCAGCAGCAGGGCGGCGAGAAGGCCGGCGAGGGCCGCGCCTTCCATCCGGTGGACGACGAGGAAGGTCGGGTGGCGGGCGAGGAGATCGAGGAGGGGCTGAGCGACCACCAGGGCGGCGAGCGCCGCCAGGTGCAGGCAACGCCGCCCGAGGCCGGTTCGGGTGGCGAGCGCGGCTTCGGTCGGCTGGTCGGGTCGGCTCATCGCAGGGGGGCTCCGGGGCTCGTTTCCGGCGGTGGAGGCTAGCACGACGGCGGGCCCGATGCGGCCGGCTGCTATGATCCGCCGCCGGAGGCCGAGCCGATGCCCGACGCCGAACAGCACGCCATCGCCGCCCTGATCCATGGGCGTTACCACGTCGACCCGCGGGCGGGGGAGGGGGCGCCGCTCCTCGTCGGCTGCCACGGCTACGGCGAGAACGCCGCCCGTCACCTCGCCGAGCTGCGCCGCATCCCCGGCGCCGAGGACTGGCTGCTGTGCGCGGTCGAGGGCCTGCACCGCTTCTACAACAGCCGCACCCAGGAGGTGGTCGGCAGCTGGATGACCCGCGAGGGGCGCGAGCAGGCGGTGGTCGACAACCTGCGCTACGTGATCGGCGTCCTGGCCGAGGTCCGGCGACGCTACCGGCCGGCGCCGACCCTGGTCTTCGCCGGCTTCTCCCAGGGGGTGGCGATGGCCTACCGCGCCGCCGCCGCCTGCGGCTGGCCCTGCGCCGGGCTGCTGGCGTTGGCCGGCGACGTGCCGCCGGACGTGGCGTCGCGCCCCGGCGTCGCCTTGCCGCCGGTGCTGCTCGGCCGCGGCACGGAGGACGCCTGGTACGATGACGGCAAGATGACGCGCGATCTCGAAGTGCTGGCGCGTCTCGGCGTCGCGGTCGAGACCTGCGTCTTCGACGGCGGCCACGTGTGGAGCGACGAGTACCGCGCCGCCGCCGGTCGATTTCTGCGCCGGCTGGCGGGCCGAGCGCCGATCTCGTCGTCGTAAGTCCGGCCGTAAGCTCCCCTCTCTAGAGTCCGGCCGTACGCGACGAGGCGCCGTTCCGAAGACCCGCTGCGTTTCGTGGACCAGCCGAACTACCGATCCACCCTTTCAACGTCAGGAGAGACGCGATGAGCTATCCTATCGAAGCCGTAGAAGGCATCGGCCCGGCCTACGCCAAGAAGTTGGCGGCGGCGGGCTGCAAGACCACCAAACAGCTGCTCGACTCGTGCTGCACGCGCAAGGGCCGCAAGGACATGGCGGCGAAGACCGGCCTGTCGGAGAAGCGCATTCTGGAATGGGCCAACCTCGCCGACCTGATGCGGATCAACGGCATCGGGCCGCAGTACTCCGAGCTGCTCGAAGCCGCCGGCGTCGACACGGTCAAGGAGCTGCGCAATCGCAATGCCGACAACCTGGTGCAGAAAATGAAAGAGGTCAACGCGGTCAAGAAGCTCACCCGCCGGGTTCCGCCTGCCGGCTTGGTCAGCAAGTGGATCGACGCCGCCAAGAGCCTCGACCCGGTGATGAGCTACTGATCGTCGACGGTGGAACAACCCGATAGGAGGGACCGACGATGAGTCAATACAGCGACCAATTGCTGGCCCTCGGGGCCCAGTACGGCATCCCGCTGCTCAAGGCCTTGGCCATCTTCGCCGTCGGTTGGGTGGTGGCGAAGCTGGTGTCCCTGGCGGTGAGCAAGGTGCTGAGCAAGACCGATTGGGACAATCGGGTGGCGACCTACGTCACCGGCGGCAAGGCCAAGGACCTGCCGGTCGAGGAGGGCGTTGCCAAGCTGATCTATTGGTTGATCATGCTCTTCGTGCTGGTGGCGGTGCTCCAGGCCCTGGGCCTGACCATCATCACCGAGCCGCTCAACGCCCTGCTGATCAAGATCACCAGCTTCCTGCCGCAGCTGCTGGCGGCGGCGGCTCTGGGCTTCGTCGCCTGGCTGGTGGCCTCGGCGCTGCGCATCGTGGTCCGGAACCTGCTGACCGCCTTCCAGCTCGACCAGAAGGTCGGCGAGTCGACCGGGGACGTCGCGATCTCCCTGTCGAAGACCCTCGCCGACGCGGTCTACTACCTGGTCTTCCTGCTCTTCCTGCCGCAGATCCTCGACGCCCTGGAGATGGACGGCCTGGCGCCGGTGCGCGACATGGTCGGCCAGATCCTCGGCTTCCTGCCCAAGCTGCTCGGCGCGGCGGCGGTCTTCTTCATCTTCTACCTGGTGGCGCGCATCGTGCAGCGCCTGGCGACCAATCTGCTGCGCACCGTCGGCTTCGACGCCCTGCCGCAGAAGCTGGGCTTCGCCGGTCCGGCGGAGGGCGGTACCTCGGCGTCGGTCGCCGCCGGCTACGTGGTGTTGACCGTGCTGCTGGCGATGGGCCTGGTCCAGGCCTTCAACACCCTCGAGCTGGCGGTGGTCTCGGAGCTCGCCAACGAGCTGCTGCAAGGGCTGTTCAACATCCTGGTGGCCTGCGTGATCTTCGCCGCCGGCCTCTTCCTCAGCCAGCTCGCCTACCGCGCCCTGTCCCGTGACGGCCGTTCGCCGACCCTCGCCCTGGTGGTGCGGGCGGCGATCCTGATCTTCACCGGCGCCATGGCGCTCCACCGCACCAACCTGGCGGAGGAGATCGTCAACCTGGCATTCGGTGCCTTGATCGTCGGCCTGGCCCTGGCGGCCGGGCTCGCCTTCGGCCTCGGCGGTCGCGAGGCGGCGGCGCGCGCCATCGAGCGCTGGCAGGAGCGCTAGGCGCATCCCTCGATGAGGGTGAGGACGCCGCCTCGGGCGGCGTCCTTTTTCGTGCTCCCTCGAGACCGCCGGCGGGCCCTGTCGTCGCCCCCCCCTCGACATCGCCGTAGAGGTTGCGAGAGACTGCCTTGCGCCGAGCCCGAAGACCGGCCGAGGAGAGTACGCCATGCCGACGATGCGCCCCCGATCCGC
>RFGL01000272.1 GCA_003697015.1 Acidobacteriota bacterium
GCCGTCGGCGGCGCGCCCGGCGCCGCGGCGCTGGGATCGAGCTGGCGCAGGCGGGCGAACAGCCGCTCGCGCTCCTCGGTCAGCTGCGCGACCTGCGCTTCGCTGGCGCGGACGGCGCGCTGGGTGGCGTCGAGCTGTTCCTGGCAGACGGTGAGAGCGGCGTCGTGTTGCTGGCCGGCGGCCGCCAGCTCGTTTTTCAACCGCGTCTGGGATGCGCGGCTGATGTCGAGGGCCTCGGCCAGCATGCGGGCGTGTTTGCGGGATGCCGCCAGCTCGTCGGCGAGGGCCTCGCGCCCGGCGCTGACCGCCGCCAGCTCGGCGCGGCTGGCGAGCAGCTCGCCGGCGAGCTTGTCGGCCCGCTCGCCGGCGGCGGCGAGGGGCGCCATCCCCTCGCGGTAGTTGCGCTGCTGATCGCCGACCTGGTCCTCCAGACTCTCGACCCGGCCGTAGGCCACCGCCAGCTTGACTTCCAGCCGCCGCGCCCGGGCGTCCAGGTCCTCCGCTTTCCTGCGCCACACGCTCTCGGCCTTGGCGATCGCCCCCGCCAGCCGCCGCCGCGCCAGCAGCCAAGCGCCGCCGCCGCCCAGGAGCAGGGCGGAGAACGCCAGCAGCGCCGTACTGAAGTCGATCATCCGTTTCTATCCGCGGTGGTATCGGCCGGTCCAAACGGCATGATCCCCGCCGATCATTACGGTTGGGATGACGGTCCTCTCGGCTCCGCTCTCAGGTGGGCTCGCCGGCGAGGGCGTGGAAGAACTCCGCCGCCGCCGCTGCCGGATCCCCCGCCAGGCTGCCGCCGTCCTGCGGCAGCCAGTCGGCCGGCAGGTGCTGGCGGTAGGTGCGGAAGAGGAATCGTTTGTCGAAGAGGGCGATGACGCCGACGTCGTCGGCGGAGCGGATCAGCCGGCCGGCGGCCTGCACCACCCGGGTCATGCCGGGCACCACGTAGGCGTACTCGAAGCCGCGTTCGAAGCGTTCCTCGTAGTAGTCCATCAACAGCTGCTGCTCGAGGGTCACCGCCGGCAGGCACGGGCCGACCACCGCCACCGCCTTGAGCATGTCGCCGGGGTAGTCGACCCCCTCGGCGAAGACCCCTCCCGCCACCGCCAGCAGCAGCACGTCGCGCAGCAGCGCCGAGCGCAGGGTCTGGAGGATGGCTTCGCGTTCCTCGTCGCTGTCGCTGCGCGCCTGCACCAGGACCCGCTTCCTCTCGCAGCGCAGCAGGCCCGCCACCTGGGCGAGGAAGGCGTAGCTGGGAAAGAGCGCCAGGCAGTTGCCGGGCACCTCGTCGGCGAAGCGCGCCAGGCGCTCGGCGATGCGCGGGTAGTTGCGCGGTCGCTCGCGGTAGGTGGTGGCGACCGAGGAGTCGATCACCACCCGGCGGTTCTCCGGCGGGAACGGGCTGGGCAGGGAGAGGCGCTCGGTGCGGTCGCGGTCGAAGCCCAGGAGGTCGCGGTAGAAGGCGTGGGGGGAGAGGGTGGCGGACAGCCCGACGACGCTGTGGCAGCGGTTGATCACCGCGCCGAGGAAGCGGCTCGGGTCTTTGCACAGGATGCGCCAGCGGCGATCCTCGCCGCGACGCTCGACGAAGTGGCTGAAGGCGCCGTCCGACAGGGTCAGGGCGTTGAGGAATTTGAGCACGCCGAAATACTGCTCGACGAAGCGGTCGTCCGGCGACAGGCTGTGGGTCTCGCGGCGGAATTCCAGGTAGTCGACGAAGACCTGGTCGAGCTGCGGCCGCAGGCGCCACAACCCATCCTCCGGGAAGCGCTGCTCGACCGCCCAGTCGTCCTTGGCGGCGGCGGGCTCGACCTCGTCGACCAGGCCTTCGATCAGCCGCGCCAGCACCAGGCAGAGCTCGGCGATCCGGTGGTGGATCGGCGCCCCGCCGGCGGCGGCCTCCGCCGCCGCCCGCCGTATGTCCCGGGCGGAGAGCAGGGGGCTGTAGTAGCCCCGGCCGCGGGCGACCAGGTTGTGGATCTCGTCGACGATCACCACCACGTCGGAGAGGTCGGCGTCGGCGTGGAAGGCCGACAGGGCGACGTAGGGGTCGAAGGCGTAGTTGTAGTCGCAGACCGTCACCTGGGCGCGCTCCGCCAGCTCCAGGCTGACCTCGAAGGGACAGACCAGGGCGCGGCGGGCGGCGGCGAAGACGTCGTCGGGCAGGAGCGTCCGATGGCCCTCGAGCAGGCGCAGGACGACGCCGCTCTCCTGCAGCTTGGCGTAGTAGTCCTTGGCGTAGTCGCAGTACTCCTCGTGGCACACCAGCTGGTCGTTGGCGCACATCTTGGCCTTGGCGCGCAGGCGCAGGGCGCGGAAGGCGTCGTCCTGGTTGAGCAGCTCGAGCACCTCGGTCGCCATCTCCTGCTGCAGGGTCTTGGCGGTGAGGACGAAGAGCCGCCGGTCGTGCCGCAGGACGTGGCGCAGGGCGGGGAAGAGGGCGGCGACGGTCTTGCCGATGCCGGTCGGCGCCTCCAGCAGGAGGTGGGAACCGTCGGCCAGCACCTCCCTCACCCGTTCGACGATGCGCTCCTGGCCGCGTCGCATCTCCGGGTAGGGGAAACGCAGCTCGGCGGCGGCCCGCCGCCGCGCGTCGCGCGCCGCCGCCGCCTGCTGGTGAGCGCGGATCAGGCCGTTGAGACGGCGCTTGACCAGCGCTTCGATCACCGGCAGCTTGAGCTCCACCGGCTGCCGCTCGAGGCGGTCGCTGCCGATCTCGATCAGCACCAGCTCGACTTCGATGTGCGGCGACGCCTCGCCCTCCGCCCGCAGCTTGTGGGCGAGCAGCCAGCCGTAGAGCGCCGCCTGTCGCTGGTAGAGCTCCTGCGCCGCCGGGCTGAGCCCGACGCCGCGCCGCACCGACTTGATCTCCTCGATCACCCACCCGCCGCCGGGGTTGCGGCGCAGGCCGTCGATGCGGCCGTGGACCGTCACCTCATAGCCGCGGTGGACGAAGCGGTGGGAGATCGTCACCTCGCGCCGGTAGGAGGCGTCCTCGCCCAGGGCCTCTTCCTGGTAGCGGCTGTGGATCGCCTGGCCCAGCCACAGGCGCTCGTAGCCGCCGCGGTTGGCGAAGCCGAGGGAGCGCAGCAACTGCGCCTCGAGCAGGTCGGCGACCGCCAGGTCGATGGTCTTGCGCTCGTTGTCGAACCGCGGGGCCATCGGCCGAGTCTAGCGCGCCGCGGGCGCCGAGCGCCGCTCCGCTTGCCATGGCGGCGGCGGCGCAGTACCCTGCGGGGAGCATGATTCCCGAGAACCCAGCGCGACGCCGGTCGCGGCCGCTGCCGCGACGGCGACTCCGAGAAAGGTGACGACTGCCATGTCGCAAGGCTTCAGCGATCAGATCAACCTGCCGCGTCTCGAACCGCCGAAGATTCCCCAGGGGATGATCCGCCTGGCCTTCGGCGTCGTCCTGGCGGTGTTGTTGATCAGCTCCACCATCTACCAGATCGACCCCGAGGAAGTCGGCGTCGTACTGCGCTTCGGCGAGTACGTCGGCGACGCCGAGCCCGGTCTCCACTTCAAACTGCCCCTGGGCATCGACAAGGTCTACAAAGTACCGGTCCTGCGCGAGCTCAACGACGAATTCGGCTTCCGCAGCACCGGCAGCTCGCCGCGCCGCGCCTCCCTGCGCGAGGACCCGCGCAAGGAGGCGCAGATGCTGACCGGCGACCGCAACGCCGCCGTCGTCCACTGGGTGGTGCAGTACCGCATCAGCGACGCCTTCGACTACCTCTTCCAGGTCGACGACGTGCAGGAGACCTTCCGCGACATGGCGGAAGCGGTGATGCGGGAGGTGGTCGGCGACCACACCATCAACGAGGTGCTGACCACCGGCCGCCAGCAGATCGCGGAGGAGGCCGAGGCCAAGCTCGAGCAGCTGTGCCAGGACTACCGCACCGGCATCCAGATCGAGCGCGTGGCGCTGCAGGACGTCAATCCGCCGGACGAGGTGCGAGCGGCCTTCGACGAGGTCAATCAGGCCAAGCAGGAGCGCGAGACCCTGATCAACCAGGCCCAGTCCGAGCGCAACAAGGTCATCCCCCGCGCCCGCGGCGAGGCCCAGCAGACGATCAGCGCCGCCGAGGGCTACGCCCTCGACCGGGTCAACCGGGCCTTGGGTGAGGCGGCGCGCTTCGAGTCGCTCTACGCCGAGTACCGCAAGGCCCCCCAGGTCACCCGCCAGCGCCTCTACCTCGAGACCATGCAGGAGGTGATGCCGAAGAGCGGCCGCAAGTTCATCGTCGACGGCGACCTGAGCGGCATCGTGCCGTTGCTCGACCTGGGCCGCGCCGCCTCATCGGCGACCAAGGCGGGAGGAGGTAACTGATGCGTTTCGCCGCCGTCCTCTTCCTCGTCGCCCTCCTCGGCCTGATCCTCTTCGACGCGGCCTTCGTGGTGTCGCAGAAGGACCAGGTGATCATCACCCGCTTCGGCGAGCCGGTGGGCGAGCCGATCCGCGAACCGGGGCTGAACTTCAAGCTGCCGCTGATCGACAAGCTGCACGTCTTCGACAAGCGTTTCCTGGCCTGGGACGGGCGGGTGACCGAGGTCCAGACCAAGGAGAAGCTGCTGATCATCGTCGACACCTATGCCCGCTGGCGGATCGCCGATCCGCTGGGATTCTTCCAGCGCCTGCAGAACGTCCGCCGCGCCCTCGGGCGCATCGACGCCATCTTGAACGGCGCCACCCGCGACGTGGTGGCGCGCTACAACCTCGACGAGCTGGTGCAGACCACCACCGCCGAGGAGCGCGCCGCCAGGGCGGCGGCCGACGAGGAGGAGGCCGAAGCCGCCCTCGAGCCCGAGGAGGTGACCGAGCTGCAGCCGATCCGCTACGGCCGGGCGGCGATCCGCGCCGAGATCCTCAAGTCGGCCAAGGCCGAGCTCGAGCTCCTCGGCATCGAGCTGCTCGACGTGCAATTCAAGCGCATCAACTACACCGACCAGGTGTTGAAGACGGTCTACGACCGCATGCGCGCCGAGCGCAAGCGGATCGCCTCGCGTTTTCGTTCCGAAGGCGAGGGGGAGGCCTCGCGCATCCGCGGCGAGATGGAGCGCGAGCTCAAGGAGATCCAATCGGGGGCCTACAGGACGGCGCAGGAGATCGTCGGCCGCGCCGACGCCGAGGCCATCGACGTCTACGCCCGGGCCTACGGTCAGTCGGCGGAGGCCCGCGCCTTCTTCGAATTCCTGAAGACGATGGAGACCTACCGCGACACTTTCGACGAAGACACCTGGTTGATGCTGTCGACCGACGGCGACTTCTACCGCTTTCTCCAATCGAGCGGCGGGCGCTGAACGCCCAGCGAGGGAAACGACATGGAACGCGCGATCAGCTTCCTGGGGCTCCTGGCCCTGCTCGCCATCGCCTACGGCTTCTCCCGCAACCGCCAGGCCGTCAGCCTGCGCACGGTGATCTGGGGCATGGGGCTCCAGTTGCTCTTCGCGGTCATCATCCTCAGCGGTTCGACCTATTCCTTCGCCGGCATGTTCCTCTTCGTCTTCCTCATCGTGCTCTACGTCTTCGAGGAAGACTTTCAACAAAGCGGTCTGAACCCCTGGTTGATCGGCGTCGCGGCCTTCGCCGGCAGCGCCGCCCTGACGGCGCTGTTCTACGCCCTGAGCGGCCCGGGCATCACCCCCTGGCTGCTGGGGGTTCTGCTGCTGCTCTTCGCCTTCGGCCTGTGGCGCTCGAAGCCCCGCTTCACCCACGCCGGCCTGGTCGGCTCGCTGCTCGCCGGCGTCGGCCTGCTGTGGGCGCACAACGTCGACGGCCAGCACGTCTTCCGCCTGCTGTCGGACAAGGTCGCGGCCTTCCTCGCCCTGTCGAACCGGGGGGCCGAATTTCTTTTCGGCAACCTGGCGCGCTCCGAGTACTTCTTCTCCGACAACCAGTACTGGCCCGGCTTCGGCGTCCAATTCGCCTTCAACGTCCTGCCGACGATCATCTTCTTCTCCGCCTTCATGGCGGTGATGTATCACCTCGGGGTGGTGCAGCTGGTGATCCAGGCCATGGCCCGCTTCATGCACTGGAGCCTCAAGACCTCGGGCTCGGAGACCACCTCGGTGTCGGCCAACATCTTCGTCGGTCAGACCGAGGCGCCGTTTCTGATCAAGCCCTTTCTCGGCACGATGACGATCTCTGAGCTGCACGCGGTGATGGTCGGCGGCTTCGCCACCATCGCCGGCGGCGTGCTGGCGGGTTACATCCAGCTCGGCATCAACCCCGGCCACCTGATCGCCGCCAGCGTCATGTCGGCGCCGGCGGCCCTGGTCATCGCCAAGCTGCTCTACCCCGAGACCGAGCATTCGGAGACCGCCGGCGACGTCGAGATCCCGAAGATCAAGAGCGCCGACAACCTGGTCGGCGCGGCGGCGGCGGGCACCACCGACGGCCTCAAGCTGGCGTTGAACGTCGGCGCCATGCTGATCGCCTTCATCGCCCTGATCGCCGTCGCCGACACCATCCTCGGCTTCCTCGACGGCCTGATCGACGGCCGTCTGCTGGGCGGCGCCGTCGCCGCCAGCGGCGAGCATGCCGGCTTCTTTCCCGGCAGCCTGCGGACCTTTTTCGGCACCGTCTTGAGCCCCCTCGCCTGGCTGATGGGGGTGCCGTGGAAGGACGCCGCGGCGGTCGGCAACCTGCTCGGCGTCAAGCTGTCGGTCAACGAATTCGTCGCCTACGGCCTGTTGGCCAAGGAGATGGCGGAGCTCGAGCCGCGCTCGGCGATCATCGCCACCTACGCCCTCTGCGGCTTCGCCAACTTCTCCTCCATCGGCATCCAGATCGGCGGCATCAGCGCCCTCGCCCCGGAGCGCCGCAGCGATCTCGCCAGCGTCGGCATCCGCGCCATGTTCGGCGGCGCCCTGGCCTCCTGGACCACCGCCACCGTGGCGGGGATCCTGATCCCTTCGTAGCCGGCCCGCCCCCTCGGCGCGGCCGCAGCCGCCGGGGCCCGCCGCGGGGCCGGGCCGCGC
>RFGL01000273.1 GCA_003697015.1 Acidobacteriota bacterium
GCGAGGGCGACGCCGGCGTCCTCCGGCGCCAGCCGGCGGGCTCGCGCGAGGGCGGCGGCCGCCTCCTCGAAGCGGCCGAGCTCGAGCAGCGACCGGCCGAGCATGGCGTGGCCGCCGTGGTAGTCGGGACGGGCGGCGGCGACGGCGCGGAAGGCGCCGGCGGCGGCGGCGTAGTCCGCCGCGCGGAAGGCGGCGACGCCGCGCTGCCAGGCGTCGTCGCCGGCGGCCGGCGGCGCGATGGCGAGCAGGAGCAGGGGGAGGGCGAGAGCGAGGCGGCTGCGCATGGCGTTCCTCCTTGGCGTCCGAGGTCTGCGGTCTCCTCTCCCCGCGTCCCTTGGGACCCGCGGCGGGGGAGGGAAGTTCCCGCCGCGGTTGACCTCGGCGCCGCGTTCGACCAAACTGCCGCGCGAGGTGGAGCCCAAGTCCGACACCCCTGAGCGCGCCGCGCCGCCGCATCGGCCGGCGGCGGGCAACCGCGCCCGCTTCATCGCCGCCGGCATCCTGCTGAGCCGCGCCGCCGGCCTGCTGCGCGACAAGGTCGTCGCCTTCTACTTCGCCGCCAGCCCGCACGGCGACGTCTGGACCGCCGCGCTGCGGTTGCCCAACGTGCTGCAGAACCTGCTCGGCGACCAGGCGATCGCCGCCTCCTTCATCCCGGTGTATTCGCGCCTGCTGGCCGCCGGTCGCCGGCGCGACGCGGCGCGCTTCGCCAGCGCCGTCTGCGGTCTGCTGGTGGCGGTGGTGGCGGCGCTGGTGGTGTTGGGCATGGTGCTGGCGCCGCTGCTGGTGGCGGTCTTCAGCGCCGGCTTCCTGCGCGACGCGTCGCTGGTGGCGGCGGGGCAGGCGACCTACGACCGCTATCCCCTGGCGGTGAAGGCGGCGCGTCTGATCTTCCCCATGACCGGCCTCTTGGTGCTCGCCGCCTGGGCCCAGGGGGTGCTGGCGAGCCACCGCCGCTTCTTTCTCTCCTACGTCGCGCCGGTGTTGTGGAATGCGTCGATCGTCGCTGCTCTGGTGCTGGCGGCCGGCGGCCGCCGGCCGGCGGCGAGCGGGGCGGAGACGCTCGACCGCTGGCTGCTGGCGGCGGCGACCGGCGCCCTGGTCGGGGGGCTGCTGCAGCTGGTGGTGCAGCTGCCTCTGGTGCTGCGCGTAAGCGGCGGGCTGCGGCCGACCCTGGACCGCCGGGCGCCCGGCCTGCGGCGGGCGTGGCGCGCCTTCCTCCCCGCTCTCCTCGGCCGCGGCGTGGTGCAGCTGTCGCTCTACGTCGACCTCCAGCTCGCCTCCTGGCTCGGCGCCGGGGCGATCGCCGCCATCGGCTTCGCCGGCCGGCTCTACGCCCTGCCGATCAGCGTCTTCGCCATGTCGGTGGCGGCCAGCGAGCTGCCGGAGCTGGCCCGCGCCGGCGGCGGCGGCGAGGCGGGGGCGGCGGCGATCGCGGCGCGGGTGGCGCGCGCCCTGCGCCAGGCGGCTTTCGTGATCTGCCCGGCGGTGGTCGGCTTCCTCGCCTTCGGTCATCCGATCGTCGGCTTCTTCCGCGGCGGCGCCTTCACCGCCGCCGATCAGCTGCTGGTCTACCTGGTGCTGGCGGGCTACGCTCTCGGGCTCCTCGCCTCGACCACCTCGCGCCTGCTGCAGAACACCTTCTTCGCCCTCGGCGATACCCGCACCCCGGCCCGCGCCGCCGGTCTGCGTCTGCTGGTCTCCGCCGCCGCCAGTCTGCTGCTGATGCTGCCCCTGAACCGCCTGGGCATCGATCTGCTGTTGCCGTCGGCGAGCAAGCCCCTCACCCTCGGCGCCCTCGGCCTCGCCGCCGGCGCCTCCATCGCCGCCTGGGCGGAGCTCTTCTGGCTGCGCCGCGCCCTGACCCGGGTGCTGCCCGATCTGCGCCTGCCGCTGGCGGCGGTCGGCCGTTGGCTCGGCCTGTCGGTGGTGCTCGCCCTGCCCTCCCTCGTCCTCTGGTGGGGCGTGCGCGCCGCCGGTCCGGCCTTCGTCCTCGCCCTGGTGCCGACCTCCTACGCCGCCGTCTACCTCGGCTTCGCCCGCTGGCGGCGCGCGCCGGAGCTGGAGCTGTGGCTCGGCCGTCGGGGCGGCGGGGGCGGCTGAGGATGCCGGCGGCGGGGTATGGCGGCACGGTATAATGGCGCGACGACGGCGATCCGCCGTCGGGGGCGTCTCATGTGCTTCAGACGACGGCCATGGACCGGCATCTTGATGCTGCTCGCGGCGCTCGGCCTGGCGGCCGAGGCGGCGGCCGGCAAGCGTCCGCGGCGCGCCTCCGACTTCGATCAGCTGCTGCGCGAGCGCGGTCTCGACCCCCAGGCGATCACCCGGCCGCTGCTGCTCACCGACGAGATGCGGGCCTGGGCGCGGGCGGCGGTCGAGGGACAGGTCACCGGCGAGGGGCGCCTGCGGGCGCTGATCGAACGCCTGCTCGATCCCGATCACCTGCGGTTGGAGTACGCCTGGGGCTATACCGGCACCGCGGTCGAGGTCTTCGAGCAGCGCCGCGCCAACTGCCTGGCCTTCACCAACCTCTTCGTCAGCATGGCGCGCGAGGTCGGGCTGTCGGTCTACTACCTCCTGGTACGCGACCAGGAGAGCTTCCGCAAGGAAGGCGACCTGGTGGTCATCTCGGACCACGTGGCGGTGGGTTGGGGATCGGCCGGCTCCCGTCTGGTGGTCGACTTCTCCCTCCAGCCCCTGGGCGACTACCGCCGGGCGGAGCGCATCGACGACCTCACCGCCCTGGCGCTCTACTACTCGAACCGCGGTGCCGAGTCGCTGCAAGAGGACGACGTCGCCGGCGCCCTCGAGTGGCTGAAGACGGCGGTGCTGCTCGATCCTGAGGAGGCCTCGAGCTGGGTCAACTACGGCGTCGCCCTGCGCCGCGACGGCCAGCTGGAGGCGGCGGAGGCGGCCTACCGCAAGGCGTTGGAGATCGACCCCCGGGCCGGCTCGGCGGCCTCCAACCTGGCCTCCCTGCTGCGCCTCTCCGGCCGCGAGGCGGAGGCCATCGAGCTCGAGCAGCTCCTCGCCCGAGCCGGCGGCCGCAATCCCTACACCTATCTCGCCCTCGGCGACATCAGCGTCCGGCGCGGCCGCTTCGACGAGGCCGGCCGGCTCTACCGCCGGGCGATCAACCTCAAGCGCCGCGACGCCGAGCCGTGGGCCGCTCTCGGTCAGCTGGCCCTGATCCGGGGCGATCACGACGCCGCCCGGCGCCTGCTGAAGAAGGCGCGCAAGCGCGACGCCGAGCACCCGCGGGCGGTGCAGCTGGCCCAGGCCCTGGCGGGGATCGACCGCTGACCGCGCCCGGCCCGCCGCCGATGACCTGGTAGGGTTGCGCGCTGAGCATGAGCCCCCCCCGCCGACCCTGGCAGATCTGGATCGACACCGGCGGCACCTTCACCGATTGCCTGGCGCGGGATCCCGACGGCCGGCTGAGGCGGGTCAAGGTGCTGAGCTCCAGCGCCCTGCGCGGGCGGGTGACGTCGTGCACCGGCGCCGGACTCCGCTACGTCGCGCCGTGGCGGGTGCCGGACGGCTTTCTCGACGGCGCCCGGCTTCATCCCTTGGGCGGGGCGGCGCACCCCGGCTTCGACGTCGTCGCGTCCTGGGGCGGCGAGGAGCCGCGGCTCGAGCTCGCGCCGGCGGCCGGCGAGCCGCCGCCGGCGGGGGAGGCCTTCGAGGTGCGCTTCGACCTCGAGGCACCGGTCCTCGCCGCCCACCTGGTCACCGCCACGCCGCCGGCGGAGCCCCTGCCGCCGATCCGCATGCGCCTCGCCACCACCCGCGGCACCAACGCCCTCCTGGAGCGCCGCGGCGCGCCGACCGCCTTCTTCGTCACCGCCGGTTTCGGCGACCTGCTGCTGATCGGCGATCAACGCCGGCCCGAGCTCTTCGCCCGCGCCATCCGCAAGCCGCCGCCGCTCTACGCCGAGGTGGTGGAGGTGGCGGAGCGCCTGGCGGCCGACGGCAGCGTCGTCCGGCCGCTCGACCTGCGCGCCCTGGCGCCCGCCGTCGCCGCCTTGCGCCGGCGGGGCGTCGCCAGCGCCGCCGTCGCCCTGCTCCACAGCTACAAGAACCCGGCTCACGAGCAGGCCCTGGCGCGCCATCTGCAGCGGGCGGGCTTCCGCCACGTGTCGTGCTCGGCCGAGCTGGCGCCGGTGATCAAGATCTTGCCGCGGGCGCAGACGGCGGTGGTAGACGCCTACCTGGCGCCGGTGATCCGGGCCTATCTGGAGCGGGTGGAAGGGGCGCTGGGCAGCGGCGGCTCGTTGCACGTCATGACCAGCGCCGGTGGGCTGGTAAGGGCGTCGGGCTACCGGCCCAAGGACAGCCTGCTGTCGGGCCCTGCCGGCGGCGTGGTGGGGGCGGCGGCGAGCGGCCGGGCGGCGGGCTTCGAGCGCCTGGTGGCCTTCGACATGGGGGGCACGTCGACCGACGTCTCGCGCTTCGCCGGCCGCCACGCCTACCGCTTCGAGCATCGGGTGGGGGACGCCACCCTCGCCGCGCCGGCCCTCGAGATCGAGACCGTCGCCGCCGGCGGCGGCTCGATCTGCCGCGCCGACGGCCGCCAGCTCAAGGTCGGCCCGGAGAGCGCCGGCGCCGACCCCGGGCCGGCCGCCTACGGCGCCGGCGGCCCCCTCACCCTGACCGACGCCAATCTGCTCCTCGGTCGCCTCGATCCGGCGCGATTCGGCCTGCCGCTGTCGTCGCAGGCGGCGCGCGCCGCCTGCGACGCGCTGGTCGCCGAGCTGGCTGCCGCCGGCGCCCGCCGCCTGCGGTGGGAGAGCGTCCTCGCCGGCTGTCTGGAGATCGCCGACGAGCGCATGGCGGAGGCCATCCGCCGGATCTCCATCCGCCGCGGCTACGACCCGCGCGACCACGCCCTGGTGGCCTTCGGCGGCGCCGGCGGCCAACACGCCTGCGCCGTCGCCGAGCGCCTCGGCATGAGCACCGTGGTGCTGCCGCCGGACGCCGGCCTGCTCAGCGCCGTCGGCCTGGGAGCGGCGGTGGTCGAACGCTTCGCCCAGCGCCAGGTGCTGGCGCCCCTGGCGGCGGTCGGCGAGCGGCTGGCGGCGTGGTTCGACGACCTGGCGCAGGAGGCGAGACGGGCGGTGGTCGAGGAGGGGGTCGACGCGGCCGGCGTGGTGGTGCGAGAACGCCTCCTCGCCCTGCGCCTCGCCGGGCAGGAGGCGGCCGTCGAGCTGATCTACGAGGATGGGATGGAGGTCGCCGCCGCCTTCGCCGCCCGCTACCGCGCCACCTACGGCTACGAGCCGCCGCCGCGGCCCCTCGAGGTCGAGTCGCTGAAGGTGGTGGCGGCGAGCCGACCGCCGCGCGACGACGTCGCCGCGCCGCCGCCGGTCGCGGGTCGTCGCGCCGCGCCGGTCGCCGGCCTGCGCTGCTGGGTCGGCCGCTGGCGCACGGTGCCGGTCTACGAGCGC
>RFGL01000274.1 GCA_003697015.1 Acidobacteriota bacterium
TAACCTATGATTGAATGTCTTCTCCGGTCGAATTCGATCCGCGTTCTACGACGGACTCCTGTACAGTGAACAGGAACGCCAGCGGCTCGCCGTGCCAGCCGGCAAGTCCTTGTTCCCCAGTAGGTTGCGGCAGTCTAGCCCAAAGCGAGGCGCTCGTCAATAGCGACAGGATCCTCAAAGATCCTGTACCCATCATGCGTTACCGAGGTCGCGGGCGGTCGATCGGGTCGCGGGCAGGGGTTGCGGGGCGGCGTGGTTCGGATCAGGGGAATTTGTAGGTGACGGGGTTCGACACCTGGCAGGTGGAGAGCTCGACCGCCTGGACGAGGACGGTCAGACCGCTGGCCCCGGCGGGGACGAAGAGGGAGGTCGAGGCGGCGCTCTTCAAGTGCCGCCGCCGCAGCAAGCGCTTTAGTGCTGCTCGGCGTCTGGTTGGACCGTCTCTTGTTCCATCACTCAGCACGCACGCGATGCTTGCTGGGAGCCTGGGAGCGGTCGCGATGGTACTCGCGGCTGCTTCCGTGTGGCGCGCCGCGCCGAGGGTCGAGTCGGCGATGCCTGGACGGCAAGGCGAAACCGCATAAGAGGCGATGAAGCTGACCGTGCTTTGCGTCCTCCGAAGCCGAAACAGGTGCCACCCTTCTCACAACCCCTTTGTTCTTCGTGGTTTGACGTGCTCGAGGCGCGGAGCGTAGGGGGGGCGGGTCGAGACGCGGGCAGGCGCTCCGGGCGGTGTCGGATTCGGATCGGCCGCCGGCGTCTTCGCGAGCCTTGAGCCGGAGCGATGGGAGGCGGTCATCGACGCGAGCTTTCGCGGGCGAGCGGGGCCCCCTACTGCTGGTGGAGGATGGCGGCCGGGGACGTGCGCGCGGCGCCGATCGCTGGCGGCCAGCCGCTGGCGACGACGGTGGCGAGCACGGCGAGGGCCGCGGCGCAAGCGGTCAGCGGATCGGCGGCGGCGACGCCGTAGAGGCGGCTTTCCACCAGCCGGCCGAGCGGCCAGGTTGCGGCCAGACCGAGAGCGATCCCAAGGAAGCAGGGTCGGAGCAGGGTGAGGAGCATCCGGCGCGCGACCGATCCCGGGCTTGCACCGAGCGCCAGGCGGACGCCGATCTCGCCGCGCCGCGCGATCAGCATGCGGGCGAGGACGCCGTGGAGCCCGAGCAGGGTGAGGGCCAGGGCGATGGCGGCGAAGAGGCTGAAGACCATCGCCGCCTGCCGCTCGACGCCGAGGGCGCCGTAGAGCCGCTGCTCCAGGGGCATCACGGCGAAGAGGGGCAGGTCCGGATCGAGCTCCGCGACCACCCGGCGAAGCTGCGGGGCGACGTCGCCGGCGGCGTCGCGGGTACGCAGCAGGAGGGTCATCTGTGGCGCCAGCATGGGGCCGATGAAGGAGCGCTGGTGCTGCGCCAGGGCCAGGTAGAGGAGCGGTACCACGCCCTCCCGGCGGCGGGCGAAGACGGTATCCGGGACCACCCCGGCGACGGTGAAGGGCTCCTCGGTCTGGTACAGATGAAGGCGGCGGCCGATGGGG
Organism: Acidobacteriota bacterium; assembly: GCA_003697015.1. Lineage (GTDB taxonomy): Bacteria > Acidobacteriota > Thermoanaerobaculia > Multivoradales > J023 > J023. The sequence goes on from RFGL01000274.1 coordinate 1,535, forward strand.
TTCTGCCCCGGCCAGCAGCGTTCGGCCAGAGTCCGGTTGATCACCACCACCGGCGGCGCGCCGGCGTCGTCCGCCGGCCCGAAGAGGCGGCCGAGCCGCGGCTTTAGACCGAGCAGGCGAAAGAAATCCGCCCCGACCAGGGCGTGGCGGGCGGTCGGCGGCTCCCCGGCGGCGGCGCCCCCCTCGACGCCGACCGTCAGATCGACCGTCATCCGGGCGCCGACGATCGGCAGGGCCGCGGCAAGCCCCACCGCCTCGACGTCGTTCAGCCGTTCGAGGCGGGCGGTGAGTTGCCGGTAGACGTCGTTCAGGCGCTCGCCCTGGTACGGCGCGCCGCTGAGGTCGAGGGAGGCGATCAGCACCCGCGACGGATCGAAGCCCAGCGGCACGGTTTCCAGGTTGCGCAGGGTGCGGACGAAGAGGGAAGCGGCGATGAGGATCATCACCGCCAGCGCCACCTGGATGGCGGCGAGCAGGTGCTGCGCGGCGATGCCGCCGCCCGCGAACGGCGTCGTCGGTGCGCTCCGCAAGGCCGAGGCGACGGTGGTGCGCGCGGCGCCGGCGGCGGACGGCAGGCCGGCGAGGGCCGCGGTCAAGACCGCCGCCAGCAGGGCGGCACCGGCGATCCGCGGCTGGAGCTCGAGGGTGAAGGGGGCGACCGCCACCGGCAGCTCCAGGCGCTCGAGGAGCGGCAGAGCCAGGTGGGCGCCGGCGACGCCGACGACGCCGCCGATCAGGGCGAGGAGGAGGTTCTCGCCGAGCATCGAGACCACGAGCCGCCGCCAGCCTGCGCCAAGGCTCGAGCGGATGGCGATCTCCCGCCGGCGATCGAGGCTGCGGGCGAGGAGCAGCACGGCGAGGTTGGCGCACGCGATCAGCAGGATGCCGGTGCTGGCGGCGACCAGCAGGGCAGCCCAGCGCACCACGGCGTGCCGCTGGCCGACGCCGAAGGCGAGCTGACCGAGGGGCAGGAGGGCGAAGGTCCGACCGCGCGGGTGCTCGGGATGGGCCGCTGCCAGCTGCTCGCCCAGCTGCCTCAGAGCGGCTTGCGCCCGGTCGAGGGTCACCCCCTCCGCCAGGCGAGCCACCCCCTCGAGCCAATGCTGCTTGCGGTCCCGGGCGCCCTGAAAGGTGGCGTAGATGCCGCGCGCCACCTGCGGGTAATCGTTGAGAAGGAGGAAGAGGGCCGGCGGCTCGAGGCGATCGGTGCCGGTGAAGCTCGGGCCGGTGACGCCCGCGATGCGGTGCGCTACGCCGTTCAGGACCACGTCGCGGCCGACCGCCGACGGCTCGCCGCCGAAGCGGCGCTGCCACAGGCCGTAGCTCAGCACCACCCGGGGCACGGTGGGGTCGTCCCCCGGTTGAAAGAGGCGCCCGGCGTAGGGCGTGACGCCCAGTACCGCGAAGTAATCGTCGCTGACCAGCAGCGCCTCGAGGTGCTCGCTCGGCCCTTCCCGGGTGAGGTTGACCTCGATGGCTGCGTAGGCCGCGACGCCGGAGAAGATGCCCAGCTCCCGGTCCAGGTCACGGTAGTGGCCCCAGGTCAGGGGGCGCAGGACGCCGGGTGCCTCCTGGCGCACGACCTTCAACGCCACCAGACGGTCGGGTTCGACCAGCCCCGGCAACGGCGCCAGGAGCAGCGCGTCGACGAGCGCATAGACCGCCGCGTTGGCGCCGATGCCCAAGGCGAGGAGAGCTACCGCCGCGGCGCCGAAGCCGGGACTCCGGCGCAGTCGGCGGAGGGCCAGGCGGACGGTCGAGA
>RFGL01000275.1 GCA_003697015.1 Acidobacteriota bacterium
GGGGATGGCGCGGGCGCTGGGGGTGGATCCGCGGGAGGTGCAGTCGCCGTCCTACACCCTGATCCACGAGCATCGGGGGACGGCGGGACGGCTGGTGCACGTCGACCTCTACCGGCTGGAGGAGGCGGCGGAGATCGAGGCCCTGGGGCTTGAGGAGCTCTTCGCCGGCCCGGGGATCAAGGCGGTGGAGTGGGCCGAGCGGCTGGCCTCGCCGCCGCTGGGGGCGGTGGCGGTGCACCTGCGGCGGCTCGCCGGCGGCGGGCGGGAGATCCGGGTGGTGCCTTGCGCGCCCTGAGCTGATACGATCCGGCCGCCCGCGCGAGCGGGGAGAATGACCTGAGGAGCAGACACGGATGGCGAAGATCAAGAAGGTCGGCGTTTTGGGCTGCGGGCTGATGGGCGCCGGGATCGCCGAGGTGGCGGCCCGAGCGGGGTTTCAGACCCTGGTGCGGGAGGTCAGCGAGGACCTGCTGGAGAAGGGCCTGGGACGGATCGAGAAGTCCCTCGCCAAGGCGGTGGCGCGCGGCAAGCTGGAGGAGGCGGAGAGCGCCGAGGTGCGCGGCCGCATCAGCGGCACCGTCGAGCTGGACGCCTTCGGCGACTGCGATCTGATCATCGAGGCGATCGTCGAGAATCTGGACGAGAAGCGGCGCATCTTCGCCGCCCTCGACGGCACGGTGAAGAAGTCGGCCATCTTCGCCAGCAACACCTCCTCCCTCACCATCACCCAGCTGGCGGTGGCCACCCGCCGCCCGGAGCGGGTGATCGGCCTGCACTTCTTCAATCCGGTGCCGGTGATGAAGCTGGTCGAGGTGGTGCGTACCCTGCTCACCGACGAGGCGGCGTTGGAGCAGGCGACGCGCTTCGTCCGCGACCTGGGCAAGGAGCCGATCGCCTGCAAGGACAACTCGGGCTTCATCGTCAACCGCCTGCTGGTGCCGTATCTGCTCGACGCCATCCGCGCCCTGGAGGAAGGGGTCGGCACGGTGGAGGACATCGACCGCGGCATGCAGCTCGGCTGCGGCTATCCGATGGGCCCCTTCACCCTGCTCGACTTCGTCGGCCTCGATACGACCTACTACATCGCCAACATCATGTTCGACGAGTACCGGGAACGGCGGTTCGCGCCGCCGCCGCTGCTCAAGCAGATGGTGCAAGCCGGCCGTCTGGGCCGCAAGAGCGGCCGCGGCTTCTACGACTACGGGGAGAAGAAATCGTAGGGCGGCGGCAGCGCCGTCCCGCGCCGATCCATGCCCACCATGACCCTGGCCGAGGAAGGTCTCGAGAGCCTCTTCGGCATCCACGACAAGAACCTAAAGCGCATCGAGCGCGCTTTCCGCGTACGCCTGGCGGCGCGCGGCGGCGAGCTGTCGATCGAGGGCGAGCCGCGGCAGGTGGCGGTGGTCGAACGCCTGCTCAGCCAGCTGTCGACCCTCGCCCGCAGCGGCTACCGGCTGCGCGCCGAGGACGTACGCACCGCCATAAGGGTGCTCGAGGAGGCGCCCGAGACCTCCCTGATCGAGTTCTTCCAGCCCCGCGACGACGCCCTGGCGGCGGTGCGCCGGCTGGTGCTGCCGCGCAGCCTCAACCAGCACCGCTACCTGCGGGCGATGCTCGAGCACGACATCGTCATCTCGATCGGTCCGGCGGGGACCGGCAAGACCTTCCTGGCGGTGGCGATGGCCGCGGCCTTCCTGCTCGAGAAGCGGGTGCGGCGCATCGTTCTCGCCCGGCCGGCGGTGGAGGCGGGGGAGAAGCTCGGCTTCCTGCCCGGCGACCTGGCGGAGAAGGTCAACCCCTATCTGCGGCCGTTGCACGATGCGCTCTACGACCTGGTGGGCTACGACAAGGTCGGACGGATGATCGAGCGCGGCATCATCGAAGTGGCGCCGATCGCCTTCATGCGCGGCCGCACGCTGAACGAGAGCTTCGTCATCCTCGACGAGGCGCAGAACACCACCCCCGAGCAGATGAAGATGTTCCTCACCCGCATGGGCTACAGCTCGAAGGTGGTGATCAACGGCGACGACACCCAGGTCGACCTGGAGCCGGGCAAGGTGTCGGGCCTCGACCAGGCCCAGCGGGTGCTGCGCGGGGTGGCCGGAATCGCCTTCCTGCGTTTCGGCAAGCGTGACGTGGTACGCCACCCTCTGGTGCAGCGCATCGTCGACGCCTACGAGCGCTTCGAGCGGCGTCAAGGGACCGCAGCGTCCTCGGATGAGGACGGTCTTGCAGGCGACCCTGGCGCTGCCGGCGCCGAAGGTGTAGAGTCGTAGAGGAACGGCCATGTCTTCCTCCAAAGGGGATCCATCCAGCGACGCCGGCAGACGCACCGGCACGTGGGTCGCGGGCCCGAAGGGCAGCGAGCGGCGGCGGGCCCCGCGTCCGCTGCGCCGGCGGCGGCCGCGCGGCCGCCTGGAGCGCGCCCGGGACCGGCTGCGGGCCGCCTGGCGGGCCTGGCTCGGCGCCTGCCCGGCGTGGATCGCCTTCTTCCTTCTCGCCGCCACCTGGAGCCTCCTGCCCCGTCCTCTCGGCGCGCCGCCGCAGCTGGAGCAGGGGGCGGTCGCCGGTCGCACCATCGTCGCCGACCGCGAGCTGCGGGTGCCCGACGCCGAACGCACCCGCGAGCTGCAGGAGCAGGCCCGGCAGCAGGTGCTGCCGGTCTACGACCTCGACCTCGCCCTCGCGGAGCGCCTGCGCGCCCAACTGGCGGCGCTCTTCGCCGACGGCCGCGCCCAGCTGGCGGCGCGCCGGGACGCCGCGGCTCCGCCGGCGGCCGGCGCGGCGCCGGCGGAGTCGCCGGCGCGCCGTCTGGTCACCGCCAGCACCCTCCAGCTCAGCGCCGAGCAGGAGGCGGTCTTCTTCGCCCACCGCTGGTCGGCGGAGCTCGAGGACCGGCTGAGCAGCGAGATCGGCCGGCTGCTGCGCAAGGGGGTGGTGTGGGACAAGGAGATGCTGCTCGCCAACCGCGAGCACGGCATCACCGTGCACCTCCTGCCGTCGGGCGAACGCCGCACCCAGCTCAACCTCTACGTCTTCCTCGATTACCCGGAGGAGGTGCGCGAGGCGATCCTCCAGAGCCTGCGCATGGGCGGCGGGCTGCGGGCCGGAGAACGGGCGCTCCTGGCCGATTTCCTGGTCGCCAACCTCGCCCCCAACCTGACCCTGAGCTCGAGCGAGACCCTGGCCCTGCGCGAGCAGGCGGCGGCCGCCGTCGGCACCATCACCCGCACCATCCCCAAGGGGCAGGTGATCGTGCGCAAGGGCGATTCGGTCGACGCCCTCGCCGCCCGCGCGCTGGAGGAGATGGCCAACGCCCACGACGCCCGGGCGCTGCTCTTCTCCGGCCTCGGCACGGCGCTCCTCGCCGCCATGATGGTGCTGGTGCTGTGGCTCGGCCTGGCGCGCGAGCAGCCGGCGGACCGCAGCCTGGCGCGCCTGCTCTCCGAGCTCCTGCTGCTCCTCGGCCTCCACCTCCTCGGCATGCGCTTCGCCTACTTCGTCGCCGAAGCCATCGCCGGCGCCATCACCGTCGAGCCCCTGTCGCGGCTGAGCAGCTATCTCTACGCCGTGCCGTGGAGCGCCCTGGCGCTGATCGTCGCCCTGCTCTACGGCCGCAACGTGGCGCTTCTCGCCACCTTCGCCGGTTCCTTGCTGGCCGGCCGGCTGGCGGGGGCGGAGGCGTCGTGGCAGCTGGTGGTCTACAGCTTCGCCGGCTCCCTGGCGGCGATCTACGCGCTCGACGTGCTGCAGTTCAAGCAGCGCACGGTGACCGTCACCGCCGGCCTGGCGGCGGGGGTGGTCAACGCCGTCACCGTCTTGATGCTGAGCGCTCTCGACGGCGCCGCCGGCGGCATCGCCGCCCTCGGTTTCGATCTCCTCTGCGCCGTCGCGAGCGGTCTGCTGGCGGCGGCGGTGACCAGCTTCCTGGTGCCGATCCTCGAGGGCCTGCTCGGCATCACCACCCACATCAAGCTGATCGAGCTGGCCAACCCCAACCTCCCCCTGCTGCGCCGCCTGGCCTTCGAGGCCCCGGGCAGCTTTCAGCACTCGTTGATGGTCGCCAACCTGGCCAAGGCGGGCTGCGAGGCGATCGGCGCCGATCCGGTGCTGGTCAACACCTGCGCCCTCTACCACGACGTGGGCAAGATCGTGCGGCCGCAGTACTTCATCGAGAACCAGGTGCCGGGGCAGAATCCGCACGACAAGATCCAGCCGTCGATGAGCGCCCTGATCCTGATCAACCACGTCAAGGAGGGGTTGGAGCTGGCCGAGGCCTACCGCTTGCCGCAGCCGATCCGCGACGCCATCGCCCAGCATCACGGCACCCATCTGATCAAGTTCTTCTATCGCCGGGCCCTCGAGCGCGGCAGCGAGGACGTGCGCGAGGAGGACTTCCGCTACCCCGGGCCCAAGCCCCAGTCGAAGGAGATGGGGGTGCTGATGCTGGCCGACGCGGTGGAGGCGGCGAGCCGCACCCTGGTCGAGCCCAGCCGCCAGGCGATCCGCGCCATGCTGCACCAGATCTTCGACAACTGCCTGCAGGATCACCAGCTCGACCACACCGGTTTGAGCCTCGGCGAGCTGCGGCGCATCGAGCAGGCGTTCCAGCGCCTGTTGAGCAACATCTACCACCGCCGGGTCGACTACCCCGGCTTCGACTTCAACCGCGCGGCCCGGCGGCGCAAGGCGTCCGCCGGCACCGCCACCGACGCCATGGAGCGCAAGGCCAGCTAGCCCTGGCCGGCGCCGACGACCGCCTTGACCACCGAGCCCGACAGCAGCGACGATCCCGCCCTACCGGAGATCGACCTGCTCAACCCGAACCGCTACGCGCCGCTCGGCACCCGCCGCCTGCGGCCCTGGCTGAGGGCGGTGGTGGCCTCCCTCGCTCCCGCCGCCGACAGCCTGGCGGTGCGCTTCGTCAGCGACCGCGAAATGCGTCGCCTCAACCGCCGCTACCGCCGGCGGGACCGCCCCACCGACGTGCTGAGCTTCGCCGGCGATCTGGCGGACGGGGGCGATCTGCCGCGGGTGCCGGGCATGCCGCGCCATCTCGGCGACGTGGTGGTCTCCATCCCCACCGCCCGGCGTCAGGCGGCGGCCCGCGGCCACGGCGTCGAGCGCGAGCTGCGCCTGCTCCTGCTACACGGCGTGCTGCACTGCCTGGGCTACGACCACGAGACCGACGGCGGCACCATGGCGCGGCTCGAGCGGCGGCTGCGCAAGCGTTTGATCGACCATGTCTGAGGCCGGAACGTTCGACGTGATCGCCGTCGCGCTGGCGCTGCCGGCCCTGGTGCTCTTGACCGTGGTCTCGGCCCTGATCGAGCGCAGCGGGCCGATCCGCTTGCGGCATTGGGCGGAGGACGCCGGCGGCCGCTTGCGCGCCCTCTACCACCAGCGGCCGCGCTTCGAGGCCTTCCGCTTTCTCGTCAACCTGCTGGCCAAGCTCCTGCTGCTGGCCACCACGGTGGCGCTCTACCGGCTGCTCGCCGCCGCCGGCCTCCCCGGCGACGGCGACGGCCTGGCGCTGGCGGTGCTGGCCGCATCGCTGGTGGCGGCGGCGGTCGAATGGCTCAACCGGCGGCTGGTCGAGCTCCACGCCGAAGCCGCCCTCGAGCGGCTGACCGGCCTGCTCAAGCTCCTCGCCCTGCTGCTGGCGCCGGCGATCTGGATCCTCGGCCATTGGGCGCCGTCGGCCGACGACAACGGCGACGAGGAGGAGGTGGAGGACGAGGTATCGGACAACGAGATCCGCGCCTTCATCGACGTCGGCCGGCGCGAGGGCATCCTCGAGCCGGAAGAGGAGAAGCTGGTCAAGAGCATCGTCGACTTCGGCGACAACCAGGTCAAGCGGGCGATGACGCCGCGGGTGGAGATGGTCAGCGCCCCGGCCGACGCCTCCTACGACGAGCTGGCGGAGCGCTTCTTCGCCTCCAAGCACGCCCGCCTGCCGCTCTACCGCGAATCGGTCGACCACATCGTCGGCATCCTCCACATCCGCGACCTCTTCGAAGCCATCTACCGCGGCGACCAGCGCAGCCCGGCCGAGCTCGCCAAACCGCCCCATTTCGTGCCCGAGACCAAGCCTCTGCGCGACCTCCTCACCGAGCTGCAGGCGCTGCACCAGCAGATGGCGATCGTGGTCGACGAGTACGGCGGCGTCGCCGGGCTGGTGACGGTGGAGGATCTGGTGGAGGAGATCGTCGGCGAGATCGCCGACGAGCACGAGACCGAGGAGCCCCTGTGCGAGCCGGCGGGGGACGGAACCTACCGGGTGGCCGGCCGCACCTCGTTGCCCGAGCTCTTCGAGCTGCTCGGCAGGGAGGGCGACGACCTGCCCTACGAAACGGTCAGCGGCCTGATCTGCGGCGAGCTCGGCTACGTGCCCAAGCCCGGCTCGCGGCTCGAGGCCCACGGCCTCGAATTCGACATCGAGGGCGCCGACGCCCGGCGGGTGACGTCGGTGCTGGTTCGGCCCCTGGCGGTGAGCACCGATGGCACAACGGACGCCTGAACCGGCCGCCGGCCGGCTGGCGTCGGGCACCGTCGCCCTGGTCGGCCGGCCCAACGCCGGCAAGTCGACCTTGCTCAACCGCCTGCTGCCGGAGAAGCTGGCGATCGTCTCCGACAAGCCCCAGACCACCCGCCAGCGCCTGGTCGGCATCCTCACCGACGAGGCCCGCGGCCAGATCGTCTTCTACGACACCCCCGGCGTACACAAGCCCCAGCACCGGATGAACCGGCGCATGGTCAAGGCGGCGCAGGAGGCGCTCGCCGATGCCGACGTGGTCTGCCTGCTGGTCGACGCCAGCCAGCGCGAGGGCTCGGGCGACGCCTTCATGCGCACCTGGGTGAGCCGGGTCGACAGCCCCAAGGTCGTGCTGCTCAACAAGATCGACAAGGTGCGCAAGGAGACGCTGCTGCCGCGCATCGCCGCCTATGCCGAGGGCGGTCGCTTCGAGGAGATCGTGCCGATCTCCGCCCTGACCGGCGACGGCGTCGAGCGGGCGCTGGAGATCCTCTGGCGGCTCCTTCCCGCCGGCCCGCCGCGGTACGATCCGGAGCTCTTGACCGTCCATCCGGAGCGCTTTCTGGTCGCCGAGCGCATCCGCGAGAAGGTGCTGGAAGCGACCCGCGACGAGCTGCCTTTCGCCACCGCGGTGGTGATCGAGGCCTGGCAGGAGCGGGGCCCCGAGCTGGTCGCCATCCACGCCTCCATCCTCACCGAGCGCGAGGGGCAGAAGAAGATCCTGGTCGGCAAGGGCGGCAGCCGCATCAAGGCGATCGGCACCGCCGCGCGCCGCGATCTCGAGGCCTTCCTCGAGCGCCGCGTCTTCCTCGATCTGCAGGTCCGGGTCGAGCGCAACTGGCGCCAGAATCCGCGCATCCTGAGCGAGCTCGACCGGGCGCCCTACGCCAGCTCCCTGGGCTGAGCCCCGGCGCCGGCCGGCGGGCTCAGAAGGTGTTGCCGAATCCGACGTAGAGCTGCAGCCGGTCGTCCGCCGGCCGGCGGTCGAGGGGGAAGGCGAGATCGCCTCGCACCACCCCCACCGGCGTCAGGATGCGCAGGCCGAAGCCGGCGGCGGTGAAGAGGTCGTCGAGGAAATCCCGCCGCCGGGCCCAGACGTTGCCGGCGTCGAAGAAGACGACGCCGCCGAAGCGACCGCGGAGCGGGAAGCGCAACTCCTGGTTGATCACCAACAGGGCCTCGCCGCCGGCGGGCCGGATGACCCCGCCGAGGTCCTCCAGCGGTCCGAGGCCGTCCTCCTCATAGCCCCGCACCGAGTACTCGCCGCCGGCGAAGAAGCGCTCCTGGCGGATCAGGGGCTGGTCGTCGAAGGTCCGCGCCAGGCCGACGCTCAGGGACTGGGCCCACACCACCGGGCGGTCGCCGACGCGGCCGACGCGGCGGAAGCGACTGCCCTGGGCGAGCAGGCGCAGGTAGGCGAAGTCGCTGCCGATGACCGGACCGGCGCCGGAGAGATCGGCGCTGGCGAACCAACCGCGGGTGGCGGCGAGCTTGTCGTCGCGCGCATCGTGCAGCCACTGCACGCCGAGGATCGGCCGGCGCAGGCGCTCTTCGATCGGGAAGGTGCCGAAGGGCGGGATCTCGATCTCGCCCTCGACCAGGCTGTCGCGGTACTGGGCATAGAACCGCAGCGAGCCGCGCTCGCCGCGCGGCAGCCGCAGCTGCAGGGTGCCGTCGAGGGAGGTGGTGGTGGTCACCTCCTCGATCAGCTCGCGCTCTTCGACGAAGAGCTCGAGGGCCGCCTTGGTGCCGAAGACGTTGGGCACCGAGGAGAAGAAGCGGCCGCTCTTGTCGTCCTGCGCCCAGCGCGCCCGCACGCCGAGCTTGACGCCGCGGCCGAAGGCGTTGCGATCGACGGCGTCGACCACCGCCGCCAGGCCCTCGCCGGTCGCCCAGCGGAAGCCGTAGGCGACGCGCAGGCGCGGCCGCTCCTCGAGGTCGAAGGTGACCACCGCGCCGCCGTCGTCGAGGTAGTCGACCGCCGGCACCACCGCCCGGTAGAGGCCGTGACCGAAGAGCCGCCGGCGGGCCTCGTCGAGGGCCTCGAGGGTGAGGGGCGCGCCCGCCGCCAGCGCCGCCGCCCGCGCCGCCCACCGCGGGTGGGTGAAGCGCTGGCCGGCGAATCGCACCTCCGCCACCCGGTAGGGCCGGCCGTCGCGCACCCGGAAGATCAGGTCGAGCTGCGCCGGATCCTCCGCCAGCGGCGCGCTCTCCACCCCCACCC
>RFGL01000023.1 GCA_003697015.1 Acidobacteriota bacterium
GCCCCGCGCCCGCTGGCTGCGCATCTCCCTCGCCTACGGCGTCCCCCGCGCTCTCCTCGACGCCGACGAAGCCCTCGCCGTCGCTCCCCCCACCCTGCGCCACGAGCGACCCATGCGCCTGGCCCCGCAGGCCGAGGAATGGGGCTACCAGGCGGAGGTCGAGCTGCCCCCCGGCCCCAACTGGATCGTCGTCCTGGTCGAAGACCTCGACGGCCCCTGGGGCGCCGACGTCGTCGAGCTCGACGAGAGCGACGAGCGCTGAAGCGCGGCGGAGCCGGGGCGGCGTATCTTGCGCCGATCGCCGGCGGCGGGGTACCCTGCCGGCCATGCTCGCAATCGCCGCCCGCCGTCTGGCGCTCGTCGCGCTCGTCGCTGCCGCGCCTCTCGGGGCGGAGGAGGGGGGCTCGCCGCCGGCCCCGGCGGAGCGCTACCGCCTGGAGGCGCGCCGGATCGACGCCCCGATCGTGCTCGACGGGCGGCTCGACGAGGCGGCGTGGCGGGAAGCGCCGGCGGCCAGCGGCTTCACCCAGCGCGAGCCGCGCCCCGGCGAGCCGGCCAGCGAGCGCACCGAGGTGCGCATCGTCTACACGCCGCAGACCCTCTACGTCGGCGTTCATTGCTTCGACCGCGAGCCGCACAAGATCGTCGCCCGCGAGATGCAGCGCGACGGAGCGCTCTTCCGCGACGACTCCATCATCGTCCTGCTCGACACCTTCGACGACGACCGCAACGCCTACTTCTTCGAGACCAACGCCAACGGCGCCCGCACCGACAGCCTGATCACCGACGAGAGCAACTTCAACTTCGACTGGGACGGGGTGTGGGACGCCGCGGCGCAGCGCGGCGAGGACGGCTGGACGGCGGAGATCGCGATCCCCTTCTCCACCCTGCGCTTCGATCCGGCGGCGAAGGCCTGGGGGCTCGAATTCCGCCGTCTGATCCGGCGCAAGAACGAGGATCTCTTCTGGGCGCCGATCGGCATCGACGCCGGCCTCGAGCGGGTGTCGAAGTACGGTGCCCTCTACGGCATCGAGGGGGTCGACCCGGGGCTCAATCTGAACGTCAAGCCCTTCGTCGTCGCCAGCGCCCGGGACGTCGCCGGCGGCGCCAGCGAAGAGGAGGGGGACGGCGGCCTCGACGTCAAATGGGGGGTGAGCCGCGGTCTCGCCCTCGATCTGACGCTCAACACCGACTTCGCCGAGACCGAGGTCGACGATCAGCAGATCAACCTCACCCGCTTCTCTCTCTTCTTCCCCGAAAAGCGCGAATTCTTCCTCGAGAACGCCGGCATTTTCGACTTCGGCGCCGAGCTCGGCGGCGGCGGTGGTGCGCCGCTCCTGCAACTCTTCTTCCCGCGCCGCATCGGCATCGCCTCCGGCGAGGAGGTGCCGATCGATTGGGGGGTGCGTCTGACCGGCCGCCAAGGGCCGTGGAACCTCGGCCTGCTCGACGTCCAGACCGGTGCCGTCACCCTCAGCGACGGCGAGCCGGTGCCGGACACCAACTGGGCCGCCCTGCGTCTCAACCGCAACCTCGGCCAGCGCTCGAGCGTCGGCGTGATCGCCACCAATCGCGCCGGCGGCGCCGGGGATTGGAATCGGGTGGTCGGGGTCGATCTCAACCTCAAGCCGTCGGACGAGCTGGCGGTGGTCGGCTTCGTCGCCCGGAGCGACGACGCGGCGCTGGCGAGCGGCGACGACTTCGCCCTCGGGATCGGCGCTTCCTGGGAGGGGGCGATCTGGGATTGGGGGGCAGGCTTCACCGAGATCGGCGAGCGCTTCGAGCCCGATCTCGGCTTCCTCCTGCGCCGCGGCGTGCGGCGTTACTCCGGGGAGGTGTCCTACGAGCCGCGGCCCGAGTCGCGGCGGGTGCGCAACTACAGCTTCGAGCTCGAAGCCGAAGTCATCACCGATCGCGACGGCGTCACCGAGACCGAGGAGATCCAGCTCGAGCCCTTCGGCATCCGCTTCGAGAGCGAGGACCGCTTCACGTTCTTCGTCGAACGCAACTTCGAGCGTCTCTTCGAGCCCTTCGAGATCGTCGACGGGGTGGTGATCGCCACCGGCGGCTACACCTTCCACCAATACGGCCTGCGCTTCCGTACCAACGAGGGCCGCCTGCTGGTGCTCTCCGGCTCCTTCAGCCGCGGCGGCTTCTTCGACGGCGATCGCGACCGCCTGCGCCTCACCCTGCAGGCCCGCCCCAGCCGCTTCCTGCGCAGCGAGACCACCTGGGAGAGGAACGACGTCAGCCTCCCCGCCGGCAGCTTCACCACCAACCTCGTGCGCCAGCGCCTCGGCCTCGCCTGGAGCCCGCGCACCCGGGTCGACGCCCTGGCGCAGTACAACGACGTCGCCGAGCTGGTGGGCGTCAACCTGCGCTTCAACTGGATCTACAAACCCGGCGCCGACCTCTTCGTCGTCGTCAACCAGACCTGGAACGCCCCCACCCTCTCCGACCTCACCCGCGCCGACACCCAGGTGATCGTCAAATTCACCTACCTCTACCAGCGCTGAGCTGAGCTCCGACGGCCCTCGTTTTCGCTTTCTGGACTGGAGGGCAGATGCCGTCGGCTTTTCCGGCGGCGTGGCAGGTCCTCCGGAAGTGGAGCACCCATGCGAGCTCAAGCAGGGCGTGGCAGAGCTCCGTCCGCACTGTGGGCGGGTCTTCTCGGCCGGATTCCGGTTGAAAATCCTCGGCGGTTTACCGATCGCCTGCGGCTTCCCGCCTTGATTCGGCACGAGAAGTCTCCGCCCTCGCCGCCGGCCGACTCTCACCGCCGGCTGCCAGTCCGTGGCATGACCCGGCCCGTGCCCCGGGCCGGCCGACTCTCCGTTTCTCTGCGCCGCGATCGGCCTCCGAGGGCGGTGCCGGCGCTGATCGCATTGCTTCTCTTCGCTGGCGTCTGCGCGGCCGCCGAAGAAATCCTCACCAACGACGACGTCGTCAAGCTGCACCAGGCCGGGTTGCCGGCCGAGGTCATCGTCGCCAAGATCGAGAGCTCGGAGACCGATTTCGACACCTCCGTCGACGCCATACTGGCGCTGAACGAGGCCGGCGTTCCAGCGGCGGTGATCACGGCGATGACCAAGGCCGGACAGCCGAGCACGGAGGTCGTGGAAAGCGGTTCGGCGGCGCCCGGCCAGCAGGAGGTCGTGGTGCGCCAGGGCGCGAGCTCCGCCCCCAATGTCCGTGCCAGCTTCGCCGGAACCCCTTGCAGCAGCCCCGGCATCTTCGTCGAATCGGCGGGCTCCCAGCAGGAGATCGAACCCACCACCTATTCTCAGGGCAAGAGCAGCGGCCACGTCTTGAGCCGGCTGACGTACGGAGCGAAGTCCATCAAATCCAAGGCGGTGATCCAAGGCACGACTTCGAACGTGCTGGCCGAGGCCAGCGGTTTGACTTTCCTCTTCTGTTTTGAGGAAACCGAAAGCGGTTTGAGCTACGAATCGAAGGGGGCGACCAACCCCAGCGAGTTCCTGCTGGTCGAGCTTACGGTCGATGCGAAGCGCGGCCAGCGCAATTTCGTCGCCGGCAAGCTCAACGCCTGGACCGGCGCCCAGAGCGGCGCGCCACCGAAAGCGCTGCGTCCAACCCGATACAAGAAACTGGCCCCGGGCGTCTATCGGGTGATGCCGGCTTCGCCGCTTTCCGCAGGAGAATACGGTTTCTACTATGCCGGATCGGCGCCTCTCGCGTCCTTCGGTTTCGGGATGGCGAGCGGCGGCAACAAGATCTTTACCTTCGGTCTGAGATAGGCGACCGGCTTCCCCCTCCGCAGCATCGATCGAGCCGCGCCCGCGAGGGGGCGTGGCGGCCTGCGCGTGATCCCACGGGCGGCGTTTTCGGACGTTTGTCTATAGCACACAGTCGATGAGCCGGCGCTTCGGCGCCGGCCGAAGATGCCGGGTGCTCCGAGGACCTGGGATGGTCCGGGTCCGAACGCCGCCCCCGCGGCCGGTGAGCCGCGCTTCGTCGCCGCCGCCGCCGGCCACCGCCTGCGTCTTCGCTGGTCCGATGCCGCCGGCCTGCCGCGCAGCCAGGAGGTGCGCCTGCGCGGCACGGTGCTGGTCGACGCCGGCCGTCCCTGGCTGCACGTCCTCCTCCAGCACCTGCCCGAAGGCGGCGTCGGCCGCGCGGTGCTGGTCTCCGAGGAACGGGTGACGCGGCGCTACGGGGCCGGCGGGCCGACGTAGCCTTCGCGCTCGAGGTGGAGGAGGACGCGCTGGGCGGACTCTTCGGGGGTCATGTCGGCGGTGTCGATGGTGAGGTCGGCGTCGTCGGGCACTTCGTAGGGATCGGAGATGCCGGTGAATTCCTTGATCAGGCCGGCGCGCGCCTTGGCGTAGAGCCCCTTGCGGTCGCGGGTCTCGCAGACCTCGAGGGGGGTGGCGACGTGGACCAGGATGAAGCCGCCGCCGGCCTCGATCGCCCGCCGCACCTCCTTGCGGACCCGGTCGTAGGGGGCGATCGGGGCGCAGATGGCGATGCCGCCGTTCTTGGTGATCTCGGAAGCGACGAAGCCGATGCGGCGGATGTTGAGGTCGCGGTGCTCCTTGGAGAAGCCGAGCTCGGAGGAGAGATTCTTGCGCACGATGTCGCCGTCGAGGAGGGTCACCGGCCGGCCGCCCATCTCCAGCAGCTTGACCATCAACACGTTGGCGATGGTCGACTTGCCGGCTCCCGACAATCCGGTGAAGAAGACGGTGAAGCCCTGCCGGTGGCGCGGCGGGTAGGTGCGCCGGAGCTCCTCCGCCACCTCCGGGTAGGTGAACCACTCCGGCAGCTCGTGGCCGAGAGCGAGGCGATCGCGCAGCTCCGAGCCGGAGATCGACAGCACCCGCGCCCCCTCGGGCACCTCGTCCTCGGTGAGGTAGGCGCCGCGGTCCTCGACGTAGACCATCCGGCGGAAGGGCACCATGGTGATGCCGAGCTCCTGCTCGTGCTTGCGCACCAGTTCCTGGGCGTCGTAGGGGCCGTAGAACGGCGTGCCGCTGCGGTCGACGCCGGGGCCGGCGTGATCGCGGCCGACGATGAAGGCGTTGCAGCCGTAGTTCTTGCGCACGATGGCGTGGAGCAGGGCCTCCCGCGGTCCGGCCATGCGCATCGCCAGGGGCAGCAGGGAGAGCATGGTGGTGTGCTGGGGATAGCGCTTGAGCACCGCCTGGTAGCAACGCACCCGGGTGTAGTGATCGACGTCCCCGGGCTTGGTCATGCCGACCACCGGATGGATCAGCAGATTGGCCTCGATCTCCTTGGCGGCGCGCAGGGTGATCTCGACGTGGGCGCGGTGCATGGGGTTGCGGGTCTGGAACGCCACCACCCGGCGCCAGCCCAGGCGGGTGAAGTGCCGGCGCAGCTGGCCGGGGGTGTGGCGCAGCTCGACGAAGTCGTAATGCGCCGGCGGCTGCAGCCCCTCCACCCGGCCGCCGAGGGCCACGACGTTGGGGCGTTCGAAGAGGTGGGCCACCGCCGGATGGCGGCGGTCGAGGGTGCCGTAGACCCGCTTCGCTTTTTCCTCGCGGTCGAGCTGCCAGCGGTCTTCGACGTGCAGCACCGCCAGCATCACCCCCTCGGGATCGCGCAGCGCCAGCTGATCGCCGATCGCCAGCTGGTCGGCGACGTCGGGGGTTACGTCGAGGGTGATCGGCAGCGGCCAGAGGGTGCCGTCCGGCAGCCGCATCTCGCGGCAGACCCGCTCGTAGGCGGCGTGGGTCATGAAGCCGGTCAGGGGCGAGAAGGCGCCGTTCAAGAGCAGCTCGAGATCGCACAGCTGGCGATGGGTCAGGGTCCACGACGGCCAGTCGCGGGAGGCGGAGCGCAGCTCCTCCTGGCGGTCGCGGTCGGCGATCAGGTTGACGAGGGGCCCGCCGTGGGGCTGGATCAGATGGTCGGCCATGGTTCTCCTCGATCGGGCGGCCGTCGGCAGCCGCCCGCAAGTCGGCGCAGCGTACCAGGTACGGCGGCGCGATTTCACCGCCCGCCGGCGGCTCGTTGCAGGCGCCGGCCGGCGGCGGCCTCGCGCTCGGCGTCGGCGGTGCGGCCCTGGCGGCTGTAGACGTCGGCGAGGACGAAGTGCCCGAGGGGCGCGAGGCGCGGCTCGGGCCGGTGCTCGAGGCCGGTGCGGGCGGCGTCGGCGGCGGCTTCGAGCTGGCCGGCGTCGAGCAGCGCCTTGGCGAGGTAGAGGTAGGCGGTGCCGAGCTCGGGCTGGATCTCGACCGTCCGCCGGAAGTAGGGGATGGCCTCCTGCGGCCGGCCGGCGTCGAGCAGCAGCTTGGCGAGGTTGAAGCTGGCGCGGAAGGCGCCGTCGTGCAGCTCGAGCTCGGCGCGGTAGGCGGCGATGGCGTCGGCCGGCCGGCGCAGCTGCTCGTAGGCCAGGCCGAGATGGAAATTGGCGCCGCGGAGCTCCGGGTTGTGCTCCAGGGCCCGGCGCAGGCGCTCGACCGCTTCCGCCGGCCGGCCGGCCTCGAGGTAGAGCTCGCCGAGCTTGGTCAGGAAGCGCGGCCGATCGAGGTCGAGCTCCAGGGCCTGGAGCAGGGCCTTCTCGGCGGCGTCGTAGCGGCCGGCGCGCATCTCGACGTCGGCGATCTGCCACAGCACCTTGCCGTTCCTGGGGTCGAGCCGGTGGGCGCGTTCGAGGCCCGCCAGGGCGTCGTCGAGACGGCCGAGCTCCTTGTAGGCCAGGGCCAGGCCGAGGAGGGCTTCGTGGTGCTCGCCGTTGCGCGCCAGGGCCTCGCGGTAGGCCGCGGCAGCGTCCTCGTAGCGCTCCTGGCGGCGCAGGAAATTGCCGTGGAGCAGGTGGGCCTCCACCACTTCCGGATCCTCGGCCAGCAGGCGGCGGACGCGGGCGATGGCCTCGTCCAGGTCGCCGCCGGCGGCCGCTGCCGTCGCCTCCTTGAGCAGGTTGTAGAGGCCGATCTTGTCTTTCGGGTCGGCCCGCTCGACGCCGTCGTCCGCCGCCGGTCGTCCGCCGCCGCCGAGATAGCCCAGGGCACGCAGCCGCGCCGCGGTCTCGGCGTCGGCGGCCTGCGGCCGGCGCTCGCCGCGGGGCGACGCCACCGACGCCAGCAGGCGCTCGAGGGCCGCTGCCATGCGCGCCGCGCGCTCGGGCTGCTGCGCCGCCAGGTCGTGCTGCTCTCCGGGATCCTGCTGCAGGTCGTAGAGCTCCGGCCGCGGTGCGCGGACGTACTTATAGCGCCCGTCCTGAATCGACGCCAACTCGCTCCAGCCGTAGTGGTAGAGCGGAAAGTAGCTCTCCGACTGGGCCGCCAGGCGCAGGCTGCGACCGCGGGTCAGGGGCATCAGGTCGACCCCCTGGACCGCCGCCGGCGGCTCGACCCCGAGCCGGGCGAGGACGGTCGGCATGACGTCGACGATGCGCACCTGGTCCTCGATCACCGCCGGTGCGATCCCCGGCCCGGCGACGATCAGCGGGATGCGCACCGCCGGATCGTAGATGAAGAAGCCGTGGGTCGCCTCGCCGTGCTGGCCGAGCATCTCGCCGTGGTCGGCGAGCACCACCACCAGGGTGTCGGCCAGCCGGCCGTCGTCGTCCAGGGCCTGGATCAGGCGTCCGACCTGGGCGTCGGTGGCGGCGATCTCGGCGTCGTAGGCCCCGGTGAGGGTGGCCGGGAAGCGGCTGCGGAACGGCTCCGGCGCCGCGTACGGGGTGTGGGGGTCGTAGAGGTGGACCCAGGCGAAGAAGGGCCGCTCCCGGTCGGCGGCGAGCCAGGCCAGAGCCCGGTCGACGACCTCCGAGCCGGGACGCTGGATGGCGTCCATGCCCGGGGCGTCGTCGAAGCGGGTGAGATCGAAGTCGTCGAAGTAGTGCTCGAAGCCCTGGGCGATGCCCCAGCGCGAATCGAGGACGAAGGCGCCGACGAAGCCGCCGGTGCGCCAGCCGGCGGCGGCGAGCACCTCCGCCAGGGTCTCGGCCTCGTCGTCGAGGTAAAAGCCGCCGTTGTCCCGCACGCCGTGGTAGGCGGGGAAGGTGCCGGTCATCAGCGACGAATGGGCGGGCAGGGTGAGGGGGGTGACGGTGGCGGCCTGGGCGAAGCGCAGGCCGCGGCCGGCGAGGGCGTCGAGATGGGGGGTGCGGGCGGCGGCGTAGCCGTAGCTTCCCAGGTGGTCGGCGCGCAGGGTGTCGAGGGTGACGAGCAGCAGGTTGCGCGCCCCCCCGCCGTCCGCCGCTGGTTCGCTGCCGGTGCAGGCGAGCCAGCAGCCGGCGGCGGCGAGCAGGATGGAGGTGGCGGCGCGGCGCATGGCGTTTCTATTGTGCGCCGTCGCCGGAGCGAGCACAAGGACGCCCGGCGTACCGCCGCCCGGCGGCATGCCGTCCGGAAGCCCGAAAAGACCCCGGCGGGTGCTTGCTGGAGCGCCGGGGCTGGTGTACGCTCGGAGCAACAGCGATCGTGATCGACCGGGCTTGGCCGCGGACCCCGAGCGGGGTTTGCGGCGCGGCCGTCGCGGTACCGCTGAGAGTGGGCGAGAGAGATCGCACGATCACCGCGAAGAGGAGAAACGGGAATGAGCAGATCGGGTTCCAGAATCGTTCTTTGCGCCCTGATGGCGACGCTGCTGTTTGCGGTGGCGCCGCTCGACGCTCAGCGCATCACCGGCCAGGTCACCGGCACGGTCAAAGACGAGTCCGGTGCCGTGCTGCCGGGCGTGACGGTGTCCATCAAGGGCCCCAAGATCGTCGGCACGCAGACCACGATCACCAATCAGAACGGCTTCTACCGCTTCATCAACCTGCCCCCCGGGGAGTACGAGCTCGGCTTCGACCTCGACGGCTTCGCGCCGCTCAGGCGCCCCGGCGTGCGCGTCTCGGTCGGCGCCACCACGGTGGAGGACGCGGTGCTGAACGTCGGCGCGGTGGAGGAGGCGATCACCATCGTCGCCGAAGTGCCGGTGATCGACACCGAGTCGAATGAGGTCGGCACCAACTACGACCGGGTGTGGGTGGAGAACGCCCCCATGCAGCGCCTGTCGTTCAACGACCTGGTCGCCGCCGCCCCCGGGTCCCTGCGCGGCGGCGACGAGAGCCGGCGCACCATGGTCTACGGCTCGTCCTACGACGAGAACTCCTTCCAGCTCGACGGCGTCGACATCAACGACAACTTCTTCAACGAGCAGCTTGCGCAGCCCAACATCGACGCCATCGAGGAGGTCGAGGTCCTCTCCCTCGGTGCTCCCGCCGAATACGGCAACCTCACCGGCGCGGTCTACAACGTCGTCACCCGCCAGGGCACCAACCTCTTCGAGGGCGACGTCAACTACTTCCTCCAGACCGACGGGCTGACCAGCCGCAACACCACCGACGAGGACGACGGCGGCTTCCCCTACACGCGCGACAACTACGACGACTACAGCGTCCAGATCGGCGGCCCGATCGCCCGCGACAAGCTGTGGTTCTTCGCCTCCTACCAGCGCCAGGAGGACTCGTTCTTCGACGTCGGGGCGGATCCGGGCATCGGCCCGCTGGCGCGCAACCTCAACGAATTCGACCGCTACTTCGCCAAGCTCAACTGGCAGATCAACGAGAGCCACAAGCTGGTGCTGACCTACCACCAGGACGACTCCTTCGAGTCGGTGGGCATCGATCAGGACCTGGCGCCGACCACCGCCTTCGCCCGCGAGGGCTCGACGCCGACGCCGGGGTTGGGCTATACCGGCGTGCTGTCGAATAAGACCTTTCTCGACGTGCGCTTCACCGGCTTCTTCGGCGACGTCTTCCTCGGCCCCGCCGATCCCAACCAGCCGCGCGACCTGCCGCGCTTCATCGACCTCGACACCGGCTTCATCAGCGGCGGCCACTACTACTGGTACGACCTGCAGCCCGAGCGCACGACGATCAACGCCAAGATCTCCCACTTCGCCGACGACTTCCTCAAGTCCGGCGATCACGACTTCCGTTTCGGCGTGCAGTACAACGAGTCGGAAGCGGGCGGCATCTACGGCTACAACGACCTGATCCTGACCTACTCCCTGACCGATCCGACCTACGGCTACGGCTACACCCGGGTGCCCTTCAGCTACAGCGGCAACACCGAGGCGATCGGCTTCTTCGTCGACGATACGTGGCGCGTCACCGGCCGTCTGACGCTCAACCTCGGTCTGCGCTACGACAACAACCGCGCCTTCTCCAAGGCCCAGCAGGAGCTGGACGAGAACGGCAATCCCACCGGCGTGGTCTTCCCCGAGGTCGAGCACTACACCTGGGAGTACGTCTCGCCGCGCTTCGGCTTCAACTACCAGGTGACGGGGGACGGGCGGACGGTGATCAAGGGCCACGTCGGCCGCTACCACCGGGCGATCGCCACCGGCGAGTTCGCCAACGTCATCGGCCCGTCGATCAAGCCGATCTTCGCCGGCGGCTACGACGTGCCGAGCGGCACCTTCCTCGATCTCTTCCAGATCACCGACAACTCCAACCTGCTGATCGACCCGAACTACGAGAGCCCGCGCACCGATCAATTCATCCTCAGCGTCGAGCATCAGTTCGGGCGCAACTTCGGCGGGTACGTCAACCTGGTCTACAAACGGGGCCGCGACTTCGCCGCCTGGCAGGTGCTGAACGGCGATTTCAAGGAGGTGGTGTGGATCGACGGCGATTTCGATCTCGACGGCATGGTCGACGTCGATCCCGACACCGGCCAGCCGGTGGATCCCTTCGCCACCGGCAATCCGATCACCCTCTTCCAGCTGCAGAACAGCGTCGAGGACCTGGCCTTCATGATCACCAACCGCGACGAGATGGACATCGACATCCGCGCCGCCAGCATCGGCGTCAACAAGCCGATGTCGAACCACTGGTCGCTCAACGCTTCCCTCACCCTGCTGCGCTCGGAGGGCCGCACGCCGGACAGCCTCGGCGGCACCAGCGTGCAGCAGCGCGGCGGCCTGCAATTCCGCACCTTCGGCCGCAATCCGAACGACTTCGTCAATTCGGGCGGCCGCCTGCGCGGCGACATCCCGGTGCAGATCAAGACCCAATTCGTCTACCAGGCGCCGAAGAACATCACCATCGCGGTCAACGCCATGCACCGCGACGGCGCCAACCGCGCCCGCCGGACCCGTCCGCCGCGCAGCGTCACCAACCTCTCGACCACCATCATGGCGCAGGAGCGCGGCACCTTCGGCCGGCTGCCGAGCCAGACCATCTTCGACCTGCGGGTGCAGAAGGACTTCGTGCTCGCCGGCGACGTTCGCTTGGGGTTGATCGCCAACGTCTTCAACCTTTTCAACGACGATTCCTACGAGGCCACCCGCAGCTCGATCTCGACCTCCTCGGTATTCAACCTGCCGGACGGCTTCATCCGCCCGCGGCGGGTGATGCTGGGGGCCAAGCTGCGCTTCTGAGGTCGCTGGGAGCGCCGATCCCACCGCGGGCCGCGTCCGACCGGGCGCGGCCCGCGCGCGTTGCGACCGCTCGTCGCGGCGGGGCTCAGTCGTCGAGCGCTGCCAGCCGCTCCCTGGCGGGGGCGAAGTCGGGGGCGACGGCGAGCACCCGCTGGAGGATGAGCCGTGCCTCCACCGGCCGCTTCAGGTTGAGCAGGGCGAGGGCGAGATTGTAGCCGTAGCGCGGATCCCCGGGCGCCAGCAACGAGGCGCGGCGGAAGGCGCGCTCGGCTTCGGCGAGCTCGCCGGCGGCGATCAGGCGCATGCCGAGGGCGTTCCAGTACCGCGCCCCCTCGGGCTCGAGCTCCACCGCCCGCCGGAGCTCGGCGATGGCCGCTTTGGGCTCGTCGAGCTCCGCCAGCACTTCCGCCAGCGCGGCGTGGAGGAAGGCATCCCGGGGCGCCAGCTCGAGGGCGCTGGCGAGGGCCCGGCGGGCCTCGTGCGGCCGGCCGAGAAGGCGCAGCAGGCGCGCCTCCTCGCGCCGCAGGGCGACGTTGTCGGGCATCGCCTGCCGGCCGCCGCGGAGGGCGGCCAGGGCGGCGTCGGCGTCGCCCTGCTGGGCGTAGGCCTCCGCCAGGCCGAGCCAGGCGCCGACGTAGGTGGGCGTGCGTGCCGCCGCCTCCTGGAAGTGGCCGGCGGCGTCGGCGAAGCGGCGCTGGCCGAGGAGGGCGCGGCCGAGGTAGAGGTGGAGCTCGGCGCTCTCGATGCCGCGCTCGAGCAGGCTTTCGAAGCGCGCGACGCTGGCCGCGAAGTCGCGCTGGTGGAGCCGCTCAAGCCCCTCGCGCATGGCCTCGTTGGCGAGGCGGAATTCGTCGATCTTGTCCTTCGGATCGGCGCCGGGATCGCGGGTCGAGGCGGGGGAGCTGCCGCCGACGTAGCCCAGCGCGTGGAGCTGCTCCAGCCACTGCGGGTCGACGTCCTGCGTCGTCTCCGCCGCCTGCTCCCGGGCCCGGAAGGCGGCCACGGCGTCGCGCAGGGCCCGCGCCCGGCGGCGCTCCTGCGCCACCAGATTGCGCTCCTCGTGCGGATCGTGCTCCAGGTCGTAGAGCTCCGGCCGCGGCGCCTCGACGTACTTCCACCACCCGTCGCGCGCCACCCGCAGTTCGCTCCAGCCGAAGTGCAGCCGCGGCACCAGGGACTCGGCGTACAGCGGCCGAGGCGGCGGCTCGCCCCTCCCCGCCCAGGCCGATGCGAGGCTGCGGCCGGCGAGCTCGACGCCGGCCGGCGGGGCGACGCCGAGGCGCTCGAGGAGGGTGGGGTAGAGGTCGACCAGACCGACCGGACCGTCGAGCTCGGTGCCCGGCGTCACCCCCGGCCCGCGGGCGATCAGCGGCACCCGCAGGGTCGATTCGTAGACGAAGAAGCCGTGCAGGCGTTCGCCGTGTTCCCCCAGCCCCTCGCCGTGGTCGGAGGTCACCACCAGCAGGGTGCCGGCAGCGAGGCCGAGGCGGCTCAGGGCGGCGTCGAGCTCGCCGATCAGGGCGTCCGAGAACGCCACCTCGCCGGCGTACGGTCGTTCGGCGTAGCGCGCGGCGTAGGGCTCGGGAGGCTCGTAGGGATCGTGCGGATCGTAGAGGTGAAGCCAGAGGAAGAGACGCTTCCCCTGGCGCTGCTGCTCGAGCCAGGCGAGCGCCTCGGCGAGGGTGAGGTCGCCGCGCTTCTGCGCCCGGTCGAGAAAGCTCGGATCGGCCGGGTCGGCATGGAAGTCGTCGCCGTAGACGTCGAAGCCGCGATCGAGCCCCGAGGCCCGCGCCACCACCGCCGAGGAAACGAAGGCGGCGGTGGCGAAGCCGGCCTGGCGCAACACCTCGGCGAGGAGGGGCTGCGGCGGCAGCGCCGCCGGCGAGACGTTGTCGCGGATGCCGGTCTCCTGCGGCAGCCGGCCGCTCATCAGGGCGACGTGGGCCGGGCGGGTCAGGGGGACGTGGGTCGAGGCCTGGTGCACCAACGCCCCCTCCTGCGCCAGGCGGTCGAGGTTGGGGGTCGCGACGTCGCCGCCGTAGGCGCCGACGTGGTCGGCGCGCAGGGTGTCGACGGTCACCAGCACCAGGTGTCGCGCCGGCGGCGGAGGCGGCTCCTGGCGGCAGGCGGCGAGGGCCGGGAGGAGGAGCAGCAGGAGGCGGAGCGGGATCGATTTCGGCACGGCGCTACGCTTCTTATCACACCGGGACGATGTAACCTTTCGCGCCCCGGCGGCGTGTAGTAGGCGTAGAGACGAGCCACCGCCGAAAAGGAGACGCCATGAGACGGAGAGTCCTGACCGCGATCGCCCTGCTCGCCCTGTTCGCCCCGCCGCTTCTGGCCCACCCCGGCGACGCCGACCTGAGCGCCCTGGAGGGCGCCGCCGGCGTCGCGCCGAGCAAGGAGCTCGACCTGGCCCGCGGCGATCTCGCGGCGCTGATCGACGCCGCCGGCGCTGGCGATCCTCAGCTCGCCACCCTCTTCGCCAGCATCGAACGGGTGCGTCTCAAGGCCTTCGAGCTCGGCGCCGGTCCGCACCCGGCGGTGGACGGGGCGATGGAGGACCTCGCCCGCGAGCTCAAGGCCGAGGGTTGGGGCACCCTGGTCCAGGTGCGCGACGACGACGATCGGGTCTACGTCCTGCTGCGGATGGAGGGCGAGCGCGTCGCCGGCTTCGTCGCTCTCTACGCCGGCGGCAGCGAGGCCGGCTACCTCCACCTGATGGGCGACGTCGATCCCGCGGTCGCCATCGGCACCCTCGCCCGCAGTCACCGATCCCTCCACCGGGTCCTCTCGCGGCTCAAGGAGGGCGATTGATCGGCCGCGCCCTCCAGCTCGATGCCGGCGCCGCCGGCGCTGAGGCCCTCCCCGCAGCGTTCGGCCGCGCCACGGCCGAGCCGACGGCGGATCGGCAGCCAACCGTCGGCGCGATCGGCCCCCCATCGTAAGGCTCAGGTGAAGGCGGAGTGGCGTTCACCGCGTCACCCGGCGGTCGAGGGAGCGGTATTGCACCGCCTCGGCGACGTGGGCGGCCTGGATCGGCGTGGCGCCCTCGAGGTCGGCGATGGTGCGGGCGACCTTGAGGATGCGGGTCAGGGCGCGGGCGGAGAGCTTGAGGCGCTCGAAGGCGGCGTCGATCAGCTTCCGGGCGGCGCCGTCCAAGGGGCAATGACGCCGCAGGTCGCTGGCCGTCATCGCCGCGTTCCAGGGGGTGGGGGAGCGATCGCCGAAGCGATGCTGCTGGCGGGCGCGGGCGGCAGCGACGCGGCGCGCGACGGCAGCGCTGGTCTCGGCCGGTGGCGAGCGCAGCTCGTCGAGGGTGACCGCCGGTACCTCGAGATGGAGGTCGATGCGGTCGAGCAGCGGGCCGGAAATGCGGCTGCGATAGCGCTCCACCAGCTGCGGTGGGCAGCGGCAGGGGTGGCGCGGGTCGCCGAGGTGGCCGCAGGGGCAGGGGTTCATGGCGGCGAGGAGGGCGAAGCGGGCGGGAAAGGTGAAGCGGGCGCGGGTGCGGACGACGGTGATCTGGCCCTCCTCCAAGGGCTGGCGCAGGGCCTCGAGGGCATCGCGCCGGAACTCCGGCAGCTCGTCGAGGAAGAGGACGCCGCCGTGGGCCAGGCTGGCTTCGCCGGGGCGCGGGATGGTGCCGCCGCCGACCATGCCGGCGGTGGACACCCCGGGATGGGGGCTGCGAAAAGGGCGGGTGGTGATCAGCCGCGCCGGCGGCGTATCGGCGACCAGGGAGTGGATCTTGGTGACGGCGATCGATTCGGCCAGGCCGAGGGGAGGCAGCAGGCCGGGCAGGCGGCGGGCGAGCATGGTCTTGCCGGAGCCCGGCGGGCCGATCAGGAGCAGGTTGTGCCCCCCCGCCGCCGCCACCTCGAGGGCGCGTTTGGCCGCCTCTTGACCGCGTACTTCGCTGAGGTCGGGCGGGCAGCAGCCGGCGGCGCCGGGGGTGGCGTCGGCCCGGGCAGGGGCGATCGGCGACTCCCCCAGCAGGTGCCCGACGACCTCCGCCAGGGTGCGTACCGGCACCACCGGCAAGGCGTTCAAGGCGGCGGCCTCGCCGGCGGAGGTCGCGGGCAGGATCAGCTCTTCGTACCCCTCCCGGGCGGCCAGATCGGCGATCGCCAGGCCGCCGCGCACGGTGCGCACGCTGCCGTCGAGCCCCAGCTCGCCGCAGACCAGGCGCCCGGCGAGGGCCTCCTCGGGCAGCTCGCCGAGCGCGGCGAGGAGCGCCAGGGCGATCGCCAGGTCGAGGTGGTTGCCCTCCTTCTTGAGATCGGCGGGTGCCAGGTTGATGACCACGACCCGCGGGGGCAGGTCGAAGCCGCTGTTCTTGATCGCCGCGCGCACGCGCTCGCGGCTCTCGCGGACCGACGCGTCGGGCAAGCCGACGATGAACGTTTGCGGTAGCCCGTTGTGGACGTCGACCTCGACCTGTACCGGTTGTGCGTCGATGCCCCAGGGCGTTGCGGAAGTGCTTTTGGCCAACATAACACCTATACAAGACGGAAAAGGGCCGAGGTTCTTCGCCGGCGGCGGGATTTTTTGCCCGGACGGGGGATGGCGGAGGGGGATGGGGCGGGATGCGCCGGGCGC
>RFGL01000276.1 GCA_003697015.1 Acidobacteriota bacterium
CGCCCGTAAGGTGCCACTGTAATCGCAACTCTTTTCTTATGAGATCGTTGCATCCACCGCGCGGATTCTGCGCGGGGGAGATGACCGCTTCCGGCGGGGGAACGGGCCTGGCCTGGGGCGAGCTGGAAATGACGGCACCGGCCGGCGGGCAAGCGCCATGTTCGGGCAATCGGGATATTCTCCTGCGGTCAGCGATCGCAGCGCTCAAGCGCCAGGAGACGACATGGCCCTACGAACCCTCGACGACCTTCCCCTGCCCACCCTCCGCGGCCAGCGCGTGCTGGTGCGGGTCGACTTCAACGTGCCCCTCGCCGGCGGCGAGGTGGCGGACGACAGCCGCCTGCGAGAAGCGCTTCCCACCCTGCACGAGCTGATCGCCGCCGGCGCCCGGCTGGTGCTGGCTTCCCACTGCGGTCGCCCCAAGGGCGAGCCCGATCCCGCCCTGAGCCTGCGGCCGGTGGCGGCTCGGCTCGAGAAGCTGCTCGGGCGGCCGGTTCGCTTCGCCCCGGACTGCATCGGTGAAGCGGCGGCGGCGGTGACCTCAAGCCTCGGCGATGGCGAGGTCTCTATGCTGGAGAATCTGCGCTTCCACCGCGGCGAAAAAGCGGATGACCCGGCCTTCGCCGCTGCTCTCGCGGCCCACGCCGAGGCCTACGTCAACGATGCGTTCGGTACCGCCCACCGCGCTCACGCCTCGGTGGTAGGCGTCCCCCGGTTGCTCGAGCGCAAGGCCGCCGGCCGGCTGCTGGTGCGCGAGGTCGAAGCCCTCGGCCGTCTGCTGGGAGAGGTCGAGCGGCCCTTCGCTGGCATTCTCGGCGGGGCCAAGATCAGTGGCAAGATCGACACCCTCACCAACCTCCTGCCACGCCTGGACGTGCTGCTCCTCGGCGGCGGCATGGCCAACACCTTTCTCGCCGCCCGCGGCCTGGAGATGGGCCGCTCCTTGGTCGAGGAGGATCGCCTGGAGACCGCGCGTCAGATCCTGACCGCGGCCGAGGCGGCCAATACCCGGGTGATCTTGCCCGTCGACCTGGTAGTGACCGACGACCTCGAGCACGCGAGCGGCGCCGAGACTGCCGACGTCGCCGCCGTGCCCGCCGGCCGCATGGCGGTCGACGTCGGCCCGCGTACGCGCGAACGATTCGCCGCCGAGATCGCGCGGGCACGGACCTTGTTTTGGAACGGCCCGCTTGGGGTCTTCGAGACGCCGCCCTTCGACGCCGGCACCACGGCTGTGGCCGAAAGCTTGGGCCGCTGCGCGGGCTTCACCGTGGTCGGTGGCGGCGAGACCGTCGCCGCGGTCAAGCGGGCCGGCGTGGCATCGCGTCTCAGCCACGTCTCCACCGGCGGCGGCGCTTCCCTCGAGCTGTTGGCGGGCAAGATCCTGCCCGGGGTAGCCGCCGTCGAGCGTGCATGAGGCAGCTTCGAGAGGCGGGGGGTGCCCCTCGAATCGGGGGCCGGGTCACACCAGCCGCGCAAGGTGCTGGCGCAGGAGGTTCTTCTGCACCTTGCCCATGGCGTTGCGCGGCAGAGCGTCGACGAAGGCGATGCGTTTGGGCACTTTGTAGCCGGCGAGGTCGCTGCGCAGGCGGGTTCGCACCTGCTCTTCGGTCAGCCCTTCGCCGCCCGGCGCCCGCACTACCGCCGCCACCACCGCCTCGCCGAAATCCGGGTGGGGGACGCCGACCACGGCCGACTCGGCGATCCCCTCCAGCCGGTCGAGGGCCAGCTCGACCTCTTTGGGGTAGACGTTGAGCCCGCCGGAGATGATCAGGTCCTTGCTGCGGCCGACCAGCTCGATGCGGCCGTCCGGGAAACGGCGGGCAAGATCGCCGGTGACGAAGAATCCGTCCGGACGAAACTCCGCAGCGGTCTTCTCCGGCATCCGCCAATAGCCGGCGAAGACGTTCGGGCCGCGGACCTCGAGGCTGCCGACCTCGCCGTCCGGAAGCTGCCGGCCGTCGTCTCCCACTACCCGGACCTCGACCCCGGGCAAGGGATAGCCGACGGTCCCTGCGACGCGCTCGCCGTGCAGCGGGTTCGAACAGATCATCCCTGCTTCCGTCATCCCGTAGCGCTCGAGTATGGCGTGGCCCGTACGCTGGTGGAAGGCATGGAAGATTTCGGCGGACAAGGGCGCCGAGCCGGAGATGAAAAGCCGCATGGAGCGGCAGGCTGCCACGTCGAGTCCGGGCTCGCCGAGGAGGCGCGAATAGAAGGTCGGTACCCCCATCAAGATCGTCGCTCGGGGCAGCAGCCGCACGACCTCGGCAGCGTCGAAGCGGGACAAGAAGATCGCCCTCGCGCCGGCCAGCATGGTGCAATGCAGGGCCACGAAGAGTCCGTGGACGTGGTAGAGCGGCAGGGCGTGGATCAAGACGTCGTCCGTCCGCATGCCCCAGACGTCGACCAGGGTTTCGGCATTCGACCGCAGATTGCCGTGGGTCAGCATCGCCCCTTTGGAGCGGCCGGTCGTGCCCGAGGTGTAGAGGATGGCGGCGACGTCGTCGTCCGCGCAAACTGCGATCGGTAGCTCGCCGCAGGCCTCGCCGGCGTTCGTCAACAGGCTGCCGCCACCGTCCGCATCGAGGGTGAGGATGCAGCAGCCCGGTCTCGCCAGTTCCCCGATCTCCCGCCGCCGCGCCGGATCACAGACCATCACCGCTGGCTCGGCGTCAGCCAGAAAGTACCCCACCTCGGCGCTGCGGTAGGCCGGATTGAGCGGCAGGTAGATCGCCCCCAGCCGCAAGCAGGCGAGATAGAGAGCGACCGCCTCGGGTGACTTCTCCACCTGCACCGCCACCCGTTCCCCCTGCCGCGCTCCGCTTGCCGCCAGCCGATCCGCCAGCCGCGCGGAAAGCCGCACCACGTCGCCGTAGGTCCACACCCTGCCACCCGGCACCACGAGAAACGGCGCGTCCGGGACCTCGACTGCATGGCGCAGGAGAGCATTCAGGAGATTTTGATTCGTGGTCATTGCCGGCGACTGATCTTATCGCCTCCCTCTTCAGGTGCCACTGTCTTCGCAAGTTGTTTATTCACAGACGAATACGTCAGCCGACTCAATCCCAAGAACCACCGACGCGCCGCCCTCTCCCCGCCCCTTCAGGTGCCCCTCTTCAGGTGCCACCGTCTTCGCAAGTCGTTTATTCACAGACAAATACGCCTGCGACTCAATCCCAAGAACCACCGACGCGCCGCCCTCTCCCCGCCGGCGACGCAGCCGACGCGGCGCCACCACCCGCGCGACGCCTCCGCGGACGAAATCCTCCCTTCCACGGCCCGTCAGCCGCGGCGGTAGACGCACCTCTCCCGACGCCGCCGCGACGGCGAC
>RFGL01000277.1 GCA_003697015.1 Acidobacteriota bacterium
CTCGCCGGCACCACCGCCGCGGCGTCGGCGCCGGCGGCGAGCAGCTGCGCCAGGCGGGCGTCGTCGCCGCCGGCGGCGGCGTCGTGGATGGGATCCGCCCAGCCCGCGGCCGGCAGCAGCGCGAGGATCAGGGCGGCGGGCCAGCAGGCGATTCTCATGGCCGGTACCTCCTTGCCAAGAGCTACGCGCGGGCGGCGCGAAGGTTGGCCCCAGGGTAGCAGGAGTCAGCGGTAGAGGTCCTCGATCAGCTCGGCGTAGCGTTCTTCGACCACCCGCCGCTTGAGCTTGAGCGTGGGGGTGAGCTCGCCGTCCTCGACCGTCAGCGGCCGGGGCAGGAGACGGAAGGCGCGCACCTGCTCGACCCGCGACAGGCGGGCGTTGACGCGATCGATCTCGGCCTGGAGCGCCGCCAGCAGCCGCCGGTCCGCGACCGCCGCCGCCGGCGTCACGCCGTGCTCGCCGGCCCAGCGCGCCAGCGCCTCCGGCTCCAGGGAGAGGAGGGCGGAGAGGAAGCGCCGGCGGTCGCCGATCACCACCGCGTCGGCGACCAGCTCGATCCGCTTGAGCTGCGACTCGATGCCGGACGGCGCCACGTTCTTGCCGCCGGAGGTGATGAGGATCTCTTTCTTGCGGCCGGTGATGATCAGGTAGCCGTCCGGATCGAAGCGGCCGAGGTCGCCGGTGCGCAGCCAACCGTCGACCAGGGTGGCGGCGGTCTGCTCCGGATCCCTGAAGTAGCCCTGGAAGACGTTGGGGCCCCGCAGCAGGATCTCGCCGTCGTCCTCGATCGCCACCTCGACCTCGGGCAAGGGCGGGCCGACGGTGCCGAAACGGGTCTTGCCGGGCTGGTTCCAGGTCCCCGGGCCGCAGGATTCGGACAGCCCCCACACCTCGTAGATGGTGATGCCGAGGGCGGAGAAGAAGTCGAGGATCTCGGCCGCGATCGGCGCTGCTCCCGAGACGCAGAAACGCATGCGGGAGAACCCCAAGCGGCGGCGGATCTTGGCCAGCACCAGGCGATCGGCGAGCAGGCCCTGAAGCGCCAGCAGGCCGCGCGGCCGCCGCCCCCGGTTGCGCAGCTCGCCGCCTCGGCGGCCGATGCCGAGGGCCCAGTCGGCGAGCTTGCGTTTCAGCCCGCGTACCCCCGCCAGGCGTTCGAGGAGGGCGGCGTGGAAGCGCTCCCACACCCGCGGTACGCCGAAGAAGACCGACGGTTGGATCTCGCGCAGGGCGTCCGGCAGGCGCTCCGGCGACGGCACGAAGCACACCGTGCAGCCGGCATAGACCGCCAGGTGGATCGACGCCATCTGCTCGGCGATGTGGGCCAGGGGCAGGTAGGAGAGGGTGGATTCGACGCCGTCGCGGACGTCGAAGGACTCGACGATGAGGCGGGCGGTGGCGGCCAGGTTGCGATGCGACAGCATCACTCCCTTGGGCTGACCGGTGGTCCCCGAGGTGTAGATCAGGGTGGCGAGGTCGTCGCCGCCGACGGCCGCCAGGCGGTCGTCGAGCTCGCCCTCGGTGACCGCCTGGGAGCGGGCGAGGAAGCCGTCCCACGACAGGGCCGTGGGGGCGGGCGAGGGGTCCATCGTCACCACCTGCTCCAGGGCCGGCAGATCGCGGCGCACCGCCTCCACCTTGGCCAGCTGCTCCTCGCCGTCGACCAGCAGCACCCGGGCCTCGGCGTGGCCGGCGACGTAGGCCACCTGCTCGGCGGAGGAGGTGACGTAGATCCCCACCGCCACCGCGCGACAGGCCATGGCGCCGAGGGCCATCACCACCCACTGCGGCCGATTGCCGCCGAGGATCGCCACCGTCTGTCCGGGCTCGACGCCGAGGGCGATCAAGGCCCGTGCCGTCCGGCGCACCTGCTCCCGGTAGTCGCCCCAGGTGACGTCCCGCCAGGCGCCGTCGCGGTGCTCGCGGTAGGCGACGGCGCCGGGGCGGATGCGGGCGTGATCGTGCAGGCGGGAGAGGATCGTCGTCGGCATCAGCACATCCTTGGCCGGGAGGAGCCGAGCATAGCAGGGCCAGCGCCCTCGCGGTCGTGACCGATGCGTCCTCTCAAGAGGACGCTCGGAGGGCTTCCGGCCGGAGACGAATGGGTCAACGTATTGAAATAAAGCTAGATGTGCGACCTGGCATCGGCTTTGCGGACGACGGTGGCTGGACGGCCGAACGCACGCCGGCCGGCATGTGAAAGGAGGAGACCGATGCTCAAGAACGCCCTGACCACCCTGACCGCCGCCGCCGCGGCCCTCGCCCTGGCCGGCGCCGCTCGCGCCGAGCACCCGACGCCGTATCAGATGAAGCGGGTCAAGGTGATCGCCCACCAGCTGGACGAGGCAGCCCACCGGCTGCACAAGGCGGCCGAGGACTACGCCCACCACGGCGGCTACTACGAGCGGCGGGCCCTCGCGGCGCTGCACGAGCTCGACCGCAAGGCGAGCCACTTCCACCGTCAGGTCGAGCGCTACTACCAGAATCCGTACCACACGGAGCGCGACTTCGAGAAGCTCTACTACGCCTACCGCAGCGCCTCCTGGCGGTTCCGGTATCTGCACGCCGAGGATCACGTCTACGAGTACTTCCACGAGGTGCAGGAGCTGATGGACGAGCTGCTGCGCTACTACGGCGGCTACCGCGCCTACGACCGCCGCCAGCGGGGGCATGATCACGACTACGACTACCGCTACCGCTACCGCTACCGCTACCGCTGGCCGTATCTGAAGTAGGTGGGCTGGCGTTCGACATAGCGCCGCCGGCGCGCCATGGAGACGCGATCGCCATTGCGGCCGGCCCCGCCGGCGGGGCGCAACGAAAAACGGACGGGGCACCTCGGTGCCCCGTCCGTTTTCTTTCCGCCCGAGGCGGATCGGTCAGAAGCGCAGGCGTACGCCGAGCTGGGCCAGGCGCTGCTCGCCCTGGTTGGGATCGCCGGCGAAGGTGGTCGGCTGGCCGAAGTTCGACGCCGAGCGGTTGCCGACGAAGCGCACCGGATTCTCGTCGTCGAGCAGATTGAAGACCTCGCCGATCACCTCGATCGACAGATCGCCGCCGAGGTCGAAGATCTTCGACACCCGCACGTCGAGCTGCGACAGGCTCGCGCCGCGGCGCGAGTTGACGTGGGGCACGTCCGGCGGCAGGTCGAGGTTGAAGCTGTCGCCGTTCAGATCGACCCCGGCGTGCTCGGTATAGGGCAGAGCCGAGCGGAAGCGGAAGACCCCCGACAGCTGGATGCCGTACGGCAGCTGGTAGACGCCGGACAGGGTGATCCGGTGGCGGGCGTCGGTGTTCAGGGGGCCGAAGCACTTGCTGCACAGGGGGTTGAGCGGGTCGACCGAGACGTCCCGCGCGCCCCCCAGGTCGGGCTGATGCTCGGTGGCGGTCAAGCGGAACTCGTCCGCTCCGCCGAGGATGTTGCCCTCGGCCTCGGAGAGGGTGTAGAAGCCCTGGAACTCGAGCTTGCCCGAACGCCCGCGGACGCTGAGATTGAGCGCGTCGTAGTCCGCCGAGCCCTTGCCGTACCAGAGGCGGAAGTTGCCGAAGGCGGGGAAGCGGCGGGTGTCGTTGTTGTCGACCACGCCGTCGCCGTTGGAGTCGAAGCGCGGGTTGGCGCGGAAACGGAAGGGCAGGCTGTTGTAGCGGATCGACACCGCCTCGACGTTGACGCCCCAGGTCGAGTTGATCTGGTGCGAATAGCCGAGGGAGGCCTGGGTCGAGTAGGGGGTTTGCAGGGTCGGTGACGCCACCTCGTTGATGGCGATGCCGGCGCCGCCCGGCAGCTGGTTGGGGGGCAGCGGATCGCCGATGTTGAAGAAGGTGCCGTCGGGGTTGCGGATGCCGTTCGAGTCGGTGTGCAGGTAGGAGATGCCGAAGGTCGACAGCACCGCCGCGGCGGGGAAGAGGACGGTGGCGTTGGAGTAGGGGAAGTCGTAGAACAGGCCCCAGCCGCCGCGCAGCAGGCGCCGGCCGTCGCCCCCCACGTCCCAGGTGAAGCCGACCCGCGGTGCGAAGTCGTCGTCGTCGGCGTCGAGCACCCGGCCGCCGTCGCCCTGCTTGAAGTCCTGCAGGTAGAACTCGTTGAATTGGGTCTGGTTGCGCAGGGTCTGCCACAGGGCGTTGGTCGACTGGTCGAGCTTGAGGATGTCGGTGTAGTCGTAGCGGATGCCGAGGTTCACCGTCAGCCGGTCGTTGACGTACCAGTCATCCTGGAAGTAGGCCCGCCACTGGTCGTTGGGGGTGGAGAAGGCGAAATCGCCGGAGAGGAAGATGATCTGGGTGATCGGGGCGTTGCGGTCGTCGGCGGCGCGGGAGAACTGGCCGGCAGCGCCGGGGGCGAAGAATCCGCCGAGGGTGCCCTCGTCGATGAATTCGACGCCGGCCTTGAAGTCGTGCCGCGAGCCGCCGATCACCTTGGAGAAGCTGAAGTCGTCCTTGACCTGGAACTTCTCCTGGGTGGTGCTCTGCGGGCTGTTGACGTTCTGCCCGGTCTGGAAGCCGGAGGGGAAGTACTCGGTCGGCGCGTCGGTCACCGGCAGGATCAGGTTCTCGAACTCGCTGTACTGCACCACCACCTCATTGAAGGAGTCGGAGCCGAGCAGGCGGTTGTAGCCCAGGAGGGCGGTCTGGAATTCGTTGTTGAGGTCGCCCACCGACTCCGGGCCGACGGTGGTGGCGGCACCGTAGACGTCCTCGGTCTTCTGGTAGGCGTAGCGCACCTGCAACAGCTCCTTGGCCGACAGGTCCGAGGTCAGCTTGGCGGTGATCAGGTCGTCCTGGGTGGTGCGGGGGAAGGAGCGGCCGTCGAGCTCGGGGAAGATGCCGCCGCTGGCGATGGTGAACGGCGCCTCCTGATCGAAGCGCTCGGCGGTGAGGAAGAAGTGGGCCTTGTCGCGCACGATCGGTCCGCCGACCGAGAAGCCGAACTGCTGGCGCTCGAAGGGCGGCTTGTCGGCGCCGGTGCGTTCCTGGGTCTCGGTCTTGGAGTTGAGCGAGTCGTCGCGGAAGAAGCCGAAGATCGAGCCGTCGATCTCGTTGGTGCCCGACTTGGTCACCACCGTCAGCACGCCGCCGGTGGTGCGGCCGTACTCGGCCTTGTACTGCTGGGTCTGGATGCTGAACTCGGCCACCGATTCGAGGCTGAAGTTCTGCAGCTGGCCGCCGATGGTGTCGTCGGTGTTGTCGCCGCCGTCGACCAGGAAGTTGACGTTGCGGCCGCTGCCGCCGTTGAGGCCGATGGTCAGCTTGCCGACCTTGGTCGGGTCGGGATTGACCCCCAGGGTGGTGCCCGGCGCCAGGGTGCCGAGGGAAGCGAACTGGCGGCCGTTCAGCGGCAGGCTCTCGAGCTCTTTCTCGGTCACGACCGTGCCGATCGACGGCGAGTTGCGCACCAGGGGCACGTCGGCGGAGACGGTGATCACCTCCTGGACTTCGGCCAGCTTGAGGGTGATGGTGATCGAGGAGCTGCTCGCCACGCGCACCACCACGCCCTCGACGTTGACGCTCTGGAATCCGGTGAGCTCGGCCTTGAC
This sequence comes from Acidobacteriota bacterium, assembly GCA_003697015.1. Lineage (GTDB taxonomy): Bacteria > Acidobacteriota > Thermoanaerobaculia > Multivoradales > J023 > J023. The sequence continues at coordinate 5,535 of RFGL01000277.1, forward strand.
GTCGTAGGAGCCGATCGGCAGCCCGGGGATGCGGAAGGAGCCGTCGGCGGCGGTGATCACCACCCGCTGGCGGCCGGTGGCGGTATCGATGGCGGTGACGGTGACGCCGGGCAGTGCACCGCCGCTCTCGTCGAATACCCGGCCGTCGATCTCACCGCTGCTCGATTGGGCGAAGGCCGCTGGTACCGCTACCAGGAGCAGCGCCAGCAGCCCTGCCGCGGATAGCAAGATCATGGATCGTCTGAACATAGTCACCTCCGTGTTTGGGTTCAGGGACGTTTTGCCACGCCTGGAGCGCGAGCGCCAGGGGCATGGTCGGTGGTCGATCAAAGCTCTCCCGGGCGCTCCGCCTCGCTACCCGCCGGCGCCTGGGCCGGTGCGCCGCCGAGGCGGGCGAGAAAGGTTTGCGCCAGTTGCCGCTGGCGGGCGAAGGCGGGATCGTCGCCGACCGCGCGCAGGAAGTCGCGGTAGTCGGCGATGGCCGCCGCGCGCTCTCCTGCCAGCTGGTGGGCGACGGCGCGGTTCAAGCGGATCTCGTGCTGCTCCGGCGCCAGGGCGAGGGCGCGGTCGAAGTAGGTCAGGGCCTGGTGCGGCCGATCGCGCTCGACCTCGAGGGCGCCGAGGCCGTTCAGGGCGTCCGGGTAGTCCGGGGCCCGCTCGAGGGCCCGGCGGTAGGCTTCGGCCGCCTCGTCGAGACGGCCGAGGTCGCGCAGGACGTTGCCCAGGTTGTGGAAGAAGCGGGCGTTCTCGGGATCGAGCCCGGCGGCGCGGGCGAAGGCCCGGCGCGCGTCCTCCAGCTCGCCGGCGGCGGCGAGGACGATGCCCAGGGCATTGACCGCCTCCGCCCGCTCGGGAGCGAGCTCGAGGGCCTGGCGGATGGCCTCGAGGGCCTCCTCCCCGTGGCCCGCCTCCTGCAGGGTGATCGCCAGGTTGTACCAGCCCTCGGCGTCGGCCGGACGCGCCGCCACCGCCTGGCGATAGAGCGGGATGGCGCGCTCGAGCTCGCCCTGCGCCCGCCACAGGCCGGCGAGCTTGGTGCGGAAGACCGGGTTGGCGGGATCGGCCGCCAGCAGGTTCTCGAGGCGGGCCCGGGCGGCGTCCTCACGGCCCTGGTCGAGCAGCGCCTGGGCCTCTTCGTACTCCGCCATCAGGCCGACCATCCGCCGCGGGTCGCGGGCGGAGGCGTTCGCCGCCGCCGGGCCGGAGGCGTAGCCCAGACTGGCCAGGCGAGCGCGGGTCTCGGCGTCGACCGGCGCCGGATCCGAGGCGGGCGCGGCGGCGGCGACGGCGGCGAGGGCCTCGCTCAACCGCCGCGCCAGGCGGCGCTCGTCGGCGGCCAGGTCATGGCGTTCCCCCGGGTCCCTCTCGAGGTCGTAGAGCTCGGGGGCGACGCCTTGGATGAGCTTGTAGCGGCCGCGGCGCAGGGCGGCCAAGGGCTGCCAGCCGAAGAGCTCGGGGTAGCGGGTCTCGGCGTAGAGGTCGGCCGGCGGCGGCTCGCCGCCGCCGGCGAGGGCGGCGGAGAGGTCGCGGCCGTGGGGCGTCGCCCGCGGCCAGGGGACGGCGAGGAGGCCGGCCAGGGACGGAGCGACGTCGGCCAGGCCGACCGGGGTGGCGACCTGCCGCCCGGCCGGCAGCACCCCCGGCGCGCGGAGGATCAGCGGTACCCGCAGACTGGCTTCGTAGAGCAGCACCCCGTGGGTCGACTCGCCGTGCTCCCCCAAGGCCTCGCCGTGGTCGCCGGCCACCGCCACCACGGTGCGCGACGTCAGGCCGCGTTCGTCGAGGGCTGCCAGCAGGCGGCCGACGGCGGCGTCGGCGTAGGCCAGCTCGGCGTCGTAGGGCTCGGCATGGCGGCCGGCGAAGGGCTCCGGGGCACGGTAGGGGGCGTGGGGGTCGTAGAGGTGGACCCAGAGGAAGAAGGGCTGCTGCCCTGCGCCGGCCGCGTCCAACCAGGCGAGGGCGGCGTCGGCCACGGCGCCCGCCGGCCGCTCGGCCTCGAGCCGCTGATCGCGCCGCGGATCGCGCTCGACGTCGTCGTCATAGTGGCCGAAGCCCCGGCCGAGGCCGAAGCGGTGGTCGAGGACGAAGGCGCCGACGAAGGCGGCGGTGCGGTAGCCGGCGCCGGCGAGGACGGTGGCCAGGGTCGGCACCTCGTCGGGCAAGGCGGCGTCGCCGTTCCGGCGCACCCCGTGCTCGACCGGCAGCAGGCCGGTGAGCAGGGTGGCGTGGGCCGGGAGGGTCAAGGGGGCGGGGGACCAGGCCTGGTCGAAGCGCAGGCCGGCGGCGGCCAGCCGGTCGAGGTTGGGGGTCTCCGCCGCGGCGTAGCCGTAGGCGCCGAGACGGTCGGCGCGGGTGGTGTCGAGGGTGACGAGGAGGAGGTTCCAGCCGGCGCCGTCGGCCTGCGGCCGGGTGCAGCTCGAGCCCCCCAGCCCGACGCCGAGGACGACGAAGCTGGCGAGTAGGACGCGCTGCCGGAGGCGCTGCGCTGCGCTCAGGGTGCTCACGGCACTCCTTCGACCATGAATTCGGCGGGATGCTCGACCTCAAGCCCCCAAGACGCCGGGCATCTCCCCGTCGTCTCGAGCCGGCTCCCGACACGTCAAACCTGCTCCCGCGCATTATATGGAAACCGCCGGCCGGCAGCACCACCGGCCGGTCCCGGCTGGGGTTCCACCGGCGGCACAGCCGGTGCCGCCGGCCCCCGGGCTGCGGCTGCCGTCGCGGCGACGAGCCGCCGTCAAGGGGCGGAGGCTGTTGACGAACATTCTCCAATGATGTAATAATAGAGAAGAATATTCGGAATATTGCGGAGATATGAGAATGTTCGACGAAATCGACGCGCAGATCCTGGCGATCCTTCAGCAGAATGCCCGCATCAACAACGCCGAGATCGCCCGCCGCGTCGGCCTGGTGCCGTCGGCGGTGCTCGAGCGGGTGCGCAAGCTCGAGAAGCGCGGCGTGATCAAGGGCTACGAGGCCCGTCTGGCGCCCGCCGCCCTCGGCCTCGGGCTGCTCGCCTTCGTCTTCGTGCGCACCGCCGAGCGCACCGGCGAGGCGGTGACCGGCGAAGCCCTGGCGCGGGTGCCGGAGGCCCTCGAGGTGCACCACGTGGCGGGGGAGGACTGCTACCTGGTCAAGGTGAGGGCGGCGAGCACCGAGGCCCTCGGCCGGTTGCTGCGCGAGACCTTCGGCGCCATCCCGACGGTCACCTCGACCCGCACCACCATCGTCCTCGAGAGCCTCAAGGAGGGCGGCCGGCTGCCGTTGCCGGTGGCGGAGGCGGAGCGATGATCGGCCGGCTGCCCTTCCCCCTGCGCCAAGCGCTGGCCTTCGCCGCCGTCTATCTGATCTGGGGCTCGACCTACCTCGCCATCCGATTCGCCATCGAGACCCTGCCGCCGCTGGCCATGGCCGGCGTGCGTTTCCTCCTCGCCGGCCTCTTGCTCTATGGCGTCGCCCGCCTGCGCGGTGCGCCGCCGCCGTCCGCCGTCCACTGGCGCTCGGCGGCGATCGTCGGCGGCCTGCTGCTGCTCGGCGGCAACGGCGCGGTGGTGATCGCCCAGCAGTGGGTGCCGTCGGGGCTGGCGGCGCTCCTGGTCGCCACCGAGCCGTTGTGGGTGGCGCTCTTGCTCCTGGCCTGGCCGGGGGGCGAGGTGCGCCCGACGCTCCGCACCTTCGCCACCCTGCTGCTCGGCTTCGCCGGCGCCGCGCTTCTGATCGCGCCGTCGAAGGTGCTGGCCGGCGAGCCGGTCTTTCTGCCCGGGGCGTTGCTGGTGCTCGCCGCCAGCCTGTCCTGGGCCGGCGGCTCGCTCTACGCCCGCAACGCCCCGGTACCCGAGCAACCGGGGATGGCGACGGCGCTGCAGATGCTCGCCGGCGGCGCCCTGCTGCTCGCCTGCGGGGTGCTGCGCGGCGAGCTGACGGGCTTCGATCCGGCCTCGGTGAGCCGGACCTCCGCCGTCGCCTGGCTCTACCTGGTGGTCTTCGGTTCCCTGATCGCCTTCAGCGCCTACAGCTGGCTGCTGCGCACCACCGAGCCGACCCTGGTGGCGACCTACGCCTACGTCAATCCGGTGGTGGCGGTGATCCTCGGCTGGCTCCTCGCCGGCGAGCCGTTCGGTCCCCGTACCGTGGTGGCGGCGGCCCTCATCCTCGGCGCGGTGATCGCCCTGTCGAGCGACAGCGCCGCCCGCCGCCGCCGCGCCCGGGCGCTGGCGCTCGACGACCGGGAGCGCGCCGGCCGGCGTGCGGAGGGGGCCGAGACGGCCGGCAGCCGGTGCCGGGCGTGAGCGCGGGTGGTATATAATGAACGAGTTTTCATCTTGTCTGGTTCGCGGCGTACGACGGTCGACGCGGGAGGAGGCGGCCGCTCCGGCGTCCACCTGAGCGGCGGCGCGATCCGTAATCACGGGTCGTAAGGTTGGGCGAGCAGGATCCTCGGGTGCCGCAGGGCTTCCCACCCCCCGCACCCATCCGCGAGCAGAGGGCGATGAACGAGCAGGGCGACTGGTATCTCGAGGGCTTCACCGACGGCAGTCAGCGCGTGTGGCGTACGGCGGTGCGCTCGTCGCCGTTCCGCATCGGCCGCCATCCGCACGCGGACCTCTGCCTGCCGAGCCTCGACGTCTCCCAGCACCACGCCGAGATCCGCCGCACCGCCGACGGCCTGCAGCTGGTCGATCTCGGCAGCACCAACGGCACCTACCTCAACGGCCGCCGCATCGACGGCTGCGGCTCCCTCGCCGCCGGCGACGTGCTGCGGATCGCCGGTCTGGAGCTGCGCTTGGTGCAGCGCCGCAACGACGCCCCCAGCGGCCTCTGCTCCACCTTTCCCTTGAGCGGCGAGGCGCACCGCGAGCTGACGGCGGCGTTGGAGTTGTCGCGCGGCTTCTCCAGCCTGCTGGAGGAACGCCGGGTGCGGGTCGATTTCCAACCGGTGGTGCGCCTCGTGGACGGCTCGACCTACGGCTACGAGGTCCTCGGCCGCGGCCTGCTCGACGGCCGGGAGGTGCCGCCGCGGGAGCTCTTCGCCGTCGCCGAGCCCCTCGGCCGGGCGGTCGAGCTCAGCGCCGCCTTCCGCGCCTGCGGCGCCGCCGACGCCGCCGCCCTGCCGGGGGAGCCGGTGCTCTTCATGAACGTCCACCCGGATGAGCTCAACGACGGCCGCCGGCTGCTGGCGTCGGTGGCGGAACTGGCCGGCGGCCTGCCCCGGCCGCTGCCGATGGCGATGGAGATCCACGAAGCCGCCGTCACCGACCTCGAGCAGCTGATCGCCCTGCGCGACGGGCTGGCGGCGCTGGGATCGAGCATCGCCTTCGACGATTTCGGCACCGGCCAGGCGCGGCTCTTCGAGCTCGCCGACGTCGGCCCGCGCTACCTCAAGTTCGACCGCGCCTGGATCCGCGATCTCGACCGCGCCTCGCGCCGTCGCGAGCTCATCGCCACCCTGGTCCAGCTGGTCAAGAGCCTGGGCATCGTCACCATCGCCGAAGGGGTCGAGCAGCCGCCGGAGGTGGCGATCTGCGAAGAGCTCGGCTTCGATCTCGCCCAGGGATTCTTCTTCGCCCGCCCGGCCCCGGCCGCCAGCTTCCGCTGAGCTTCCCGGCGAGCAGCCGGCGACCTCGGGTACCATCCTTCCACCGCCGTCGCCGGCGGTTGAGGAGCGATTTGCCATGCAAGAGGTTGCCACCACCGTCTGGACTCTCGGCGTCCAGCTCGGTACGTCGCTCCTGATCGCCATCTTCTTCCTCCTGCTCAGCCGCTCGCAGCCCTTGGTGGAGGTGCGGGTGTGGACCCTGGCCTGGCTGGCGGAGCTGGCGGCGGTCGGTGCCGGTTTCGTCACCGTCCTGATCGATTACCCGAGCGGCGCCGCGCCGACCGGCGTCGGCCGTCTGTTGATGGTGATCTTCTGCGCCGGCAAGACCAGCTACGCCCTGCTGGTGGTACGCGGCGCCCGCTTCCATGCCGAGCGCGGCTTTCTGCGCGCTTCCGGCGCCCGCGGCCTGCTGCTCTTCATCGCCGGCTGGGCCCTGGCCCTCGGCCTGCTGGCGCCGGAGGCGCGGATCATGCTGACGATCCAATGGTTGCTGGTCGCCCTGGTGCTGATCGCCGGTGCGATCGGCAATCTGCGCCATCCGCGACCCGGCCGCTCGCGCTGGCTGGGCTGGGTGCTGCTCGGCGAGGGCCTGCTCTACCTCCACTACGTGCCGCCGATGGCGCCGGTGATCTGGGGGCGGCAGCCGCTCTACGGCATCGCCAACTACTCGTCCCTCCTCGACGCCGCCGCCGACCTGCTGCTCGCCCTGGCCATCCTGGTGGCCTTGGCGGAGGCCAGCTCGGCCCGCCTGCGGGACGTCAACCGCCGCCTGGAGGCGTCGCAGGAGAAGCTGCGCCAGCTGGTCGACCTCGATCCCCTGACCGGCCTGCGCAACCGCCGCGGCCTACGGCCGGTGCTCGAGCACCTGTCCGCCGTCGGCGGCGTGGTCATCTTCCTCGACATCGACGACTTCAAACGCCTGAACGACGGCTTCGGCCATCTCGCCGGCGATGCCTGCCTGGTCGAGCTCGGCAACGTCCTCAGCCGCTCCTTCCGTCCCGAAGACGCCGTCTTCCGCTGGGGCGGGGACGAGTTTCTGGTGGTCGCCGCCGGCATGGAGACGAGCGCCGCCGAGGCGCGCATCGCCGCCGTGCGCCGGGCCCTGGCCGACAACCGCGCCCTGCCCGGCTTCCGGGTCTCGGTCGGCATGGCCGCCCTCCTTCCGGGCGCCGACCCCGCTACCGTCCTGCGGCGGGCCGACGAGCGCATGTTCGCCGACAAGGGGGTGCAGCCGGCGGTGGTAGAGTCGGCGGATCGCGGATTCGACCGGATGCGAGGAGCGCCAGAGTGATGCGACGGCTGATCGTGATCGGTGTCGTCCTGCTCGCCGGCTGCGGCGGCGGGGAGGTGGAGAAGGCGGCGGACGGGGCGCGCGAGCAGCTGCACCGGTTGTTCGCCGAGGAGTGGGAGAACCGCTTGCGGGAGGATCCGCTCTACGCCACCTCGGTCGGCCGTCACGACTACGACGACCGGCTGCCGGCGATGGGATTGGCGGATCTCGAGCGCCGCGACGCCTATGCCGCGGAGCTCTTGCAGCGCCTCGACGCGATCGATCGCGAGGCGCTGCCGGTGGCGGATCAGGTGAGCTACGACGTCTTCCGCCGCCAGCTGGTCGAACGGCGGGAGGACTTCGCCTTCGGCGCCTACCAGATGCCGCTGACGGTCGACTCGGGCTTCCACACCGGCTTCGCCCGCCTGCCGGCGCAGATGCCCTTTGCCGGCGTCGCCGACTACCGGCGCTACCTGGCGCGCCTGAGCGCCTGGCCGCGCTACGTCGAGGAGCAGATCGCGCTGATGGAGATGGGCCTCGAGCGTGGCTTTACCCTGCCGCGGGTGGTGCTCGAGGGCTACGAGGTGACGATCTCCAGCCACGTGGTGGAGGATCCCCGCGAAAGCGTCTTCTTCGTCCCCTTCACCCGCTTTCCCGCCACCGTGCCGGAAGACGAGCGGCCGCCTCTGGTGGCGGCCGCCGAGGCGGCGATCCGCGACGCGGTGGTGCCCGGCTACCGGCGTTTTCTCGACTTCATGGTCGGCCGCTACGTGCCCGGCGCGCGGCGGAGCCTCGGCGCCTCCGAGTTGCCCGACGGCGCCGCCTACTACGCCCAGCGCATCCGTCACTTCACCACCCTCGACAAGAGCGCCGAGGAGATCCACCGGCTCGGCCTCGACGAGGTGGAGCGCATCCGCGGCGACATGCAGGCGATCATCGACGGCCTCGGCTTCGCCGGCGATTTCGCCGCCTTCCTCGACTTCCTGCGCCGCGATCCGCGGTTCTACGCCCCGACGCCGGAGGCGCTGCTCAAGGAGGCCGCCTACCTGGCGAAGAAGATGGACGGCCGCTTGCCGTCGCTCTTCGGCCACCTGCCGCGGCAACCCTACGGCGTCGAGCCGGTGCCCGACGACCTGGCGCCGAAGTACACCGGCGGGCGCTACGTGCCGGCGCCGCCGGGCAGCCGGCAGGCCGGCACCTACTGGGTCAACACCTACGCTCTCGACAGCCGGCCGCTCTACGTCCTGCCGGCCCTGACCCTGCACGAGGCGGTGCCCGGGCATCACCTGCAGATCGCGCTCGCCCAGGAGCTCGAGGATCTGCCCCCCTTCCGCCGCCACGATTACATCTCCGCCTTCGGCGAGGGTTGGGGGCTCTACGCCGAGCGCCTCGGCCTCGAGGCGGGCTTCTACGACGATCCCTACAGCGACTTCGGCCGCCTGACCTACGAGATGTGGCGCGCCTGCCGGCTGGTGGTCGACACCGGCCTCCACGCCTTCGGTTGGAGCCGCCGACAGGCGATGGACTTCCTGGCGCAGAACACCGCCCTGTCGCTGCACGAGGTGCGCACCGAGACCGACCGCTACATCTCCTGGCCCGGCCAGGCCCTGGCCTACAAAATCGGCGAGCTCGAGATCCGTCGCCTGCGGCGGCGGGCCGAGGAAGAGCTCGGCGCACGCTTCGACCTGCGCGCCTTCCACGACGCGGTGCTGGCCAACGGCTCCGTCCCCCTGCCGGTGCTGGAACGCCAGATCGAGCGCTTCATCGCCGAGCACCGGGCGGCGGGCTGACCGGCTCCGCGGCGTCGGCGCGGCTCACCGGCTACTGTATCGCGCCGCCGGCGCGGTTCAGGGCGCGCCACAGGCGGACGAATTCCGCCACCGCCAGGCTCTCCGCCCGCCGTCGCGGGTCGACCTCGGCGGCGTTGAAGGCGGCGTCGAGACGGCGCGGATCGCGGCCCGGGAGGAGGGCGTTGCGCAGGGTCTTGCGGCGCCGTCCGAAGGCCTGGTGGACGAGGGCGCGGAAGGCGGGCATGTCGTCCTCGGGCAGGGGGGGCGGGCGGCGCC
>RFGL01000278.1 GCA_003697015.1 Acidobacteriota bacterium
CCCACCGCCCGCCGCCTGCCCCCGGCGCGGCGGGTCGAAGACGTGCAGTGGACCCGCAGCCGGGGCGGCACCCGGGTCACCATCACCACCGACGGTCGCATCGGCCGCGACCGGGTTTCGGAGCTCAAGCTCGGCGGCGAGCAGCCGCGCCTGGTGCTGCGCCTGCGCGGCATCGCCGAGCCCTTTCGCGCCGAGCGCCTGGCCGTCGCCAGCCCGGAGCTCTTGCAGATCCGCATCGGCTACCACCCCGCCGCCACCCTCGAGGCGAGCGAGCTCCACGTCGTCCTCGATCTCGCCTCGCCGCGCGCGGCGCGGATCGGCGACCTCGAGGTGCTCGACGGCCGTCGCCTCGAGGTGCTGGTCGGCCTCCCCTGAAGCCCCGCCGCCGCCCGCTCGATCCGCCCGGCGTCTTGACGGCCGGCCGGCGACGGGCTAGAATAGCGGTAATGGGGCGGTAATTCCTCCGGAAGGACCGCCGGCGGGCGGCTGTTTCGGTATCCCAGGCGCCGTTGCGGGCACGAATTCGGGAGACTCGGGCGGCGGCGAAAGGAGCCGAATCTACAGCGAAGTTTCAGAAAAAAGAGAAATCTCTTTTATAAAGAGAAGTAAAAAGACATTTTGACGCGGCTTGTCATAACGCTTGAAACATCGGTTGGTATCGATACAATTGCCATCCTCATGAACGTCGAGAAAGATCTGGATCGGACCTTGACGCTGCTGCGGAACAAGATCCGGGAGAAGGGCTTCACCCAGCTTGAGGTGCAGAATGCTCTCAACTGGGGGCGCAGCTACATCAGCCAGCTGCTGACCAAGCAGAAGTCCCTGCGGGTGGAACAGATCCTGCTGATTCTCGACGTGATCGGCGTCGAGCCGGCGGAGTTCTACAGCGAGCTCTACCGTTTCTCGACCAACGACGCGGGGCTGCGCAATCTCGACGACTACATCGAGCATTCGAGCGCCGGCGCCTGGCGCGGCGAGGAGGGTACGGCGCCGGCGTTGCAGGAATTGCAGCACGGGCACCGGGAGCTGCGGGCGATGGTGCGCGGCCTGGTGCGGGTGTTGATCGACAAGAAGATCTGCGACGTCCGCGAGCTCAACGAGGCGATGCGCGACGGCGGCGGTGCCGACGACGAGCCCCACTGAGCCTCGGGCCGCGGCCGCCCTCCCGCCGCCGCGGCGGTCATGGGATCGGCTCGAAGCGCTCGCGCATGGCGGCGCGCAGCCGCCGGGCCAGCTCTTTGCGGTCCGGGTGGTGGATCGGCTCGTCGCCGAACCGCAGCACCGCCTCGAAGAAGGGCAGTTGCATCAGCTTCCAGATGTGGGGCAGGAAAGGGGCGTCGCCCCACCAGCAGACCACCTGATGGGCCGGCGGACAGCCGGCCGGCGTGCGGTAGTGGATGGTGGCGTAGCTCACCGGCAGTCCGCGCTCGGCGGGCAGCTGGAGAAGCGAGGTCTTGAAGCGGCGGATCTCCGCCCCGCGGGTGGCGGTGCCCTCGGGGAAGACCAGCACGCCGAGCCCGCGGGCCAGGGCGCCGTCGAGGAGCTGGCTGACCCGGACCACGTCGCGCCGCCGCTCGCGGTTGATGAAGATGGTGTCGGCGGAGGAGAAGATGTGGCCGAGGATCGGCCACGCCCGCAGGTCGGCCTTGGCGACGAAGGCGGCGTCGACGTGGGAGGCGATGAGCATGACGTCCATATAGCTGACGTGGTTGACCACCAGGAAGAACGCTCCCCGCGGCGGCGTCCCCTCGCACCTGACCCGCATGCCGGCGACGCGGCCGAGAGTCCGGGCCCAGGTGCGGTAGATGCGGTTGCGCAGAGGCAGGTGCAGGCGATTCGACCGGCGGAGGGGCATGATGACGACCAACGCCAGGTAGCTCCCCACCGTGACGGTGGCGAAGAGCGCAAGTCGCAGCACGGCGCGGACGTAGGCCACGATTCGTTTTATTCTCCTACCGGCCGCAGAGACTGCGGCGGCACAGTCGCCGGAAAGACGGATCAGCCTACCACAGAAGCGACCCGGGCACGCCCTGCCGTAGCGTAGTAGACTCGGCAGCCCGTTTGCCGCGGCGCAGGGTGCGCGCGGTTTCTACCGTCGGGCTGGTGGCGCGAACCGATGAAGCAGAAGACGCGGAACGTGTTGGTGGTGGGGGTGAGCCCGGAGGAGTTCACCCGGGTGGCGCCGTTTCTCGAGCGCTCGTCCTTCGACGTCGACCGCTTTCCCAGCGCCAGCGGCGCCATCGAGCTGATCTCCCAGGTGCCTTTCGAGGTGCTGATCGTTCGCTTTCCCCTGCCCGACATGGAGCTCGAGGACTTTCTCGACGCGGTGCGGCGCGACGGCAGCCCTTGCCTGCGCTCGCCCCTGCTGCTGCTGTCGGCCTCGGCCGGCGACCGGGAGGAAGCCGAGCGCTACGTCGGCCGGGGCGCCAACCGCGTGCTGCCCCTCGAGGAGACCGAACGCGCCATCCAGCGCGAGGTCTCGGCCCTGTTGCAGGTGGCACCGCGCAAGGCGGCGCGTTTCGTGGCCAAGCTGGAGATCAAGCTCGGCGGCGCCAAGGACATGATCATCTGCCAGACCGAGAACATCTCCGCCTCGGGCATGCTGATCAAGACCGATCGGCGCTACGACAAGGGCACCCAGATCGCGGTCGAATTCACCATCGGCGACGACCCGCGGCCGATCCAGGCGCTGGCCGAGGTGGTCCGTCATACGATGATCGGCCGCGACCAGGTCGGCGGCATCGGCGTGCGCTTCCTCTCCTTCACCGGCGACTCCCAGCGTCGCTTCAACGCCTACCTCGAGCAGCTCTGAGCGCCGCCGTCCGGCGACCCTCCCTCGCGCCTTCACGGCGCCGCGTTTCCGCCTTGGAAACGCCATGCCCGGGGGCCCATCTTGATGGTAGGATGTGCCAACGCCGAGCCGTATGGGACGGCGCGGCGGCACCTGACCTCGACGGCGTCGCCTGGGCCTCCGCGCCCATCCCGACCCGATCGCGATCAAGGAGGAACTGCACATGTCCACCGTAAGCACCCTGCGGATGCCGGCTGCCGCTTGTCTTCTCGCGGGGCTGCTCTTGCCCGCCGCGGCCGGAGCGGACGAGACGGTTTGCCAGGGATACGACAAGCTCCACCGCATCGAGCGGCTGGGTGGTGCCAACGCCTTTTCGAAGAAGCCCGCAACCTCGCCGGCGGTCCTCGCCGAGCTGATGAACGCCCACCGCGACGAGCTCGAGAGCCTGATGCGCGAGCGGGGGCTGAGCGACGAGGTGATCGCCGGCCTCTTCGCCGCCGTCGAAAGCGGCCGCGGGCTCTCCGAGCGGCAGCTTGAGCGCGGCGAGGTCTTTCAGTGGATGACCTGGCGCAAGAGTCGTAGCAAGCAGGCGACAACCTCCGGGCCGATGTGCATGGCGGCGACCAAGACCTACGACGCCTACCTCATCGACGTGGTGATCGAGACCCCGCACAAGGGCGACGCGACGTGCGCCCTGAAGGCGCGGGGCGATTGCGACGGCGGCATCATCAAGGTCGACGCCGGCGGCAGCTCGCCGGGCGTCGAGGTGACCATGAGCGGCCCCGGCGGCTCGCAGGTGATCATCCCCGGCGGTTCCGGCCGGACCACCTGGCAGGGGCCGTTCGACAATCGCTACAAGAGCGACTACAGCTTCTCCGCCCGCGCCCAGGCACGGGGCCCGAAGACCGTCCGCACCTACACCTTCGTGGTGCCCAAGATCTGTCTCAACCTGGGCTTCGTCGGCGACAAGACCATCGAGGTGCCGGCCGAGGGGGACCTCGACACCTGCACCGCGACCGCCCGCGTCGATCGCTGCCAGGCGACGCCGCCGGCCTGCAACCTGAGCGCCGATCCGGCCCTGGTCAAGGTCGACGATCCGGTCACCGTCGAGGCCACCGGTCATTGGGCGAGCGGCGGCTTGTCGATCGAGGTGGTGGACGACCAGGGCGGGGTGGTGCAGAGCCTCTCCAACGTGCCGGCGAGCACCACCTTCGCCAAGGCCGGGACCTACACCGTGCGCGGCAGCGCCACCAACGAGGCCGGCGACAAGGCGCCCTGCAATGAGGTGACCCTCACCGTCAAGCGGCGCAGCGAGTGGATCCTGCGCGCCTACGGCGCGGCGATCGACGCCGACGGCGGCGACGTCGCCCGCACCAGCCGTACCCTCGCCGACGGCAGCAGCGAGCGCACCAACTTCAAGCTCGGCGACGGCAACGGCGCCGGGGTGGGGGTGGAGTACAAGTTCCAGGACGTGGTCGGCATCGAGGGCAGCCTGCTCTACGGCGAGCTCGACACCTCCTTCGTCCTCGACATCGACGACCGCTGGGGCATGCAGCAGGACGACGTCGGCATGCTGTCCTTCCTCGTCGGCCCCAACTTCCACCTGACGCGCAACAGCGAGCGGGTCGACTTCTTCGTCGGTCCCTACGTCGGCTTCGCCTCCTTCGACGATGCCGAGTTCTCGATCCTCGGCCGCAACCTGCGGCGCACCTTCGACAACGAATTCGTCTGGGGCCTGCAGCTGGGGATCGACTTCTCCTTCGGCGACAGCCCCTGGGGCCTCTTCGTCGGCGGCCGCTACATGGGGCTGTCGGTGGAGACCGAGGGCTTGAGCGCCGACGACGAGATCGAGCTCGACCTCGATCCGCTGATCTTCGGCGTCGGCTTCGCCTACCGCTTCTAGGACGCCGGCCTGCGCCGGCCGCCTCCCGCGCCCCCGGCGGTCGCCGCCGGGGGCGCGGCGTCGTGGGAAATCGTTTACCCACCGTCGGGTAAGCCGTTTCCCGCCGGCGGCGCGCCGCGCCGCCGCCAGCGGGTGAAATCCGCGGGTTTGGTCCCGCCGCCACCATGGCATGGAGGTTGCTCTCTCGACCGTCGTCCCGCGCCGGCCCGCCGCCGGCGCATCCACGCAACCGAGAGGAGAACGAGAATGTCCGGAACGACCAGGAATCCGTTGACCGTCGCCCTGCTGATCGGGCTGGGACTGCTGCTGAGCACCGCCCTCTACGCGGAGGCCGCCGGCGAGGTCGACCCGCCGGCGCAGCCGGCGCCGGCCGCCGCCAGCGGTGCGGGCGCGCAGCAGGCCCTCCCCACCGACGGCCAGGGCGACGGCATGCTGCTCAGCACCGCCAGTTGCTACGCCTACCGCAGCTGCGGCTCGGGTACCCCGATAAGCTGCAGCTGTCCGGGCGGCGGCACCTGCTCCGACGGCCCCGGCGGCCAGGGCGGTGGTTTCGTCGACTGCGACTGCTTGGACGGTACCAGCTACTACGCTACCTGCTCCTGCACCGCCATCGTCAGCTGCATCAAGACCAATCCGGGTTGCGACGTAGCCTGCACCGCCCAGCCCGGCACCCCCGGCGCCTGCCAGGAAGGCTTCGACCAGGTCACCTGCAACGGCGTCACCACCACCTGCGCCGACGTGAATCCGAATCGCTGCATCTGAGGCCGCCGTGGCGCCGGCCGCTGGGGCTCAGCGGCCGGCGCCACGGTCGTCGTCGTCCTCGGCCGGCGGCCAGCGGCCGGCGGCGATCAGGGCGCGGCGCAGCAGGTACTCGATCTGGGCGTTGACGCTGCGCAGCTCGTCGTCGGCCCAGCGGCGCAGGGCGCGGTAGAGCGCCGGGTCGAGGCGCAGGGGGAAAGCCTTGCGTCGGGCCACGGGCTCCCCGGCTCAGTAGAGGCTGCCGGCGTTGACCACCGGCTGGGCGCCGCGGTCGGAGCACAGCACCACCATCAGATTCGACACCATGGTCGCCTTGCGCTCCTCGTCGAGCTCGACGATCTGCTGCTCCGCGAGGTGCTCGAGGGCCATCTCGACCATGCCGACGGCGCCCTCGACGATCTTCTGCCGTGCCGCGACGACGGCGCTCGCCTGCTGGCGCTGGAGCATGGCGGCGGCGATCTCGGGGGCGTAGGCCAGGTGGCTGATGCGCGCCTCGATGACCTCGATCCCGGCCTTCTCCAACCGATCCTGGATGTGCACCCGCAGCTCGTCGGAGATGTGGGCGGTGTGGCTGGCGAGGGCGACCTCCTCCGCCTGGTGGGCGTCGTAGGGATAGCCGGTGGCGAGGTTGCGCAACGCCGCCTCGGACTGGACGCGGACGTAGTCCTCGTAGTCGTCGACGTTGAACAGCGCTTCCGCCGTATCGACCACCTTCCAGACCACCACCGCGGCGATCTCGACCGGATTGCCGGTCGAGTCGTTGACCTTCAGCTTGTCGGTCTCGAAGTTGCGCACCCTGAGTGAGATCGACTTCTTGCTCAGGAAGGGGTTGGCCCACTGCAGGCCGGGAGACTTGGCGCTGCCCTTGTAGTCGCCGAAGAGCAACAGCGCCTTGGCCTGATTGGGCTGCACCATGAACAGCCCGGCGAGGGCGAGGATGGTCAGCATCAGAACCAGCATGTCGGCGACGATCCACCCCGGGCCGGCGTCGTTCTTGGCCAGAACGATCAGGCCGGCGATGGTGCCGGCCAGCACCAGCAGCAAGACGATGAGCGTCGGGATCCCGGCGGCGGGCCGGAAGGGCTTCTCCTGCATGATCGCGTCCTCCTTCGGCCGGCGCTGCGAGCGGCGCGCCGAGCCGCGAAACCGATGATGCGTCCGGCGCCGGCCCCCACGACGGAGGCCGTTCCGTGACGTCGATAGCATACCATACTGATATCATTTCGATCGTATTCGATCCCGGCCCGGCCTGGAGCTCACCCCGGCCGCCTGCGGCCGCGGGTCGCCGCCGCCGGCCGGCCGGCGGAAGATGGGGGGCCCTGTCCGATGCTCGTCCGAGCGGGCGATAGCTTCTAGCATAAATTTTATTCCTCATGAGGCTTTAAACCGGCCTCTTCTATTGTTCTTGAGACGTCGACAGAACGTGGGTGAGGTCGTATAAAATGGTCGGAGCCGGTCGGTCCGGCGCGCCCCGCCGGGTGGAAGATCCAGCACCGAACGACAGCGGACGGCGGGGCAAAACGACGTCACACGATCATGGACGATTCAACCGACGGGGTCCGCGTCCGCGCGCTGGACACCATCGACATCGGTGCGGTGACCCGCATCGACGAGCGCATCGGCGGCCGCTACCGGCCCGAGGTCTGGGAGCGGCGCATCGGCTACTACCTGCGCCGCGATCCGGAAGCGGCGCTGGTGGCCGAGATCGACGGCGAGGTCGCCGGCTTCATGCTCGGCGAGGTGCGGGCGGGGGAGTTCGGGCTGGAGGAGCCGACCGGTTGGATCGAGGTCCTGGGGGTCGACCCCGATCACCAGGGCAAGGCGGTGGGTCGCCGTCTGGCCGAAGCCATGCTCGAGCACTTCCGCGCCCGCGGCGCCCGCACCGTCCGCACCCTGGTCGACGAGACCATGGGCGACGTGGCGGGCTTCTTCGAGCGGCTGGGCTTCGAGCCGGCGACCCTCAAACCGTACGTCAAGTCGCTCGCGTAGATCCGCCGGGAGGCGAACGCGGTCGAGCGCCGAGAAGGAGACAGCCGTGAGCACCCGAGAGGCCCTACTCCCCGCGCGCTACCACAACGCCGTCGAGCGCTGGCGCGAGACTTTCATCCCCGACTTCGACTACCTGCTCGAGCAGTGGCCGCAGCATTTCCCCAAGGATCCGCAGTTCAAGCTCTGCGCCTACCGCGAGTGCCAGGTCTGCCCGCACATCGAATGCGGCCAGGACAAGGGCAAGCCCAAGCACGTCCGCGCCGCCACCATGGCGCCGGAGCAGGCCCACCACCTCTTCGGCGCCATCCGCGCTCAGGCTTCGACCGAGTTCGGCTCAATCCAGCAGCACCGTTTGACCCTCGCCCGGGCGACGTCGGAAGAGGAGCAGGTGTGGGTGCTGCGGATGATGGCGGAGGAATTGCGACACGGCTACCAGATGCTCCATCTGCTGGTCGAGGACGACTGGAGCGCGGTCGCCGAGGACTCCGCCGACGACCTGGTCGAAGGCATCCTGGCGATGCAGACCGGCTCCCACATCCTCGGCGCCTTCAACATCGATTTCGACTCCTTCCTCGACAACGTCGTCTTCTGCGCCCTGATCGATCGGGTCGGCAAGTACCAGCTGACGATGCAGAAGATCAGCGCCTACAAGCCGATGGCCGAGTCGATGCCGCAGATGCTGCGCGAGGAGGCCTTCCATCTGGCGACCGGCGTCGTGCCCCTGCGGCGGCTGATGGTCAGCGCCGCCAAGGACGAGATCTACGTCACCACCACCGACGTGCAGCAGACGATCAACAAGTGGCTGCCGCGCGGCCTGGAGATGTTCGGCGACGAGCGCGGCGGCGGCACCAACGTGCGCTACGGCCTCAAGCCGAAAAAGAACGCCGAGGCCCAGAGCGAGTACGTCGCCGAGGTGCAGAAGCTGATCGACGACCTCAACATGCGCTTCATCCGCGCCCGCCTGCCGAAGCTCAAGCTGGCCGAGGCCGAGGCCCTGCGCCGGCGGGTGATCGAGGAGGGGGAGACGGTGCAGGGCATCGCGCCCGAGGACCTGGTGCGCATGCCCCACCCGGAATTCTTCCGCCGCCGCGGGGTGCCCGCCTTCCAGATGGTCGGCTTCGCCGGCGAGCGTTTCCAGCGCTTCCGGGACTACGCCCACCACCTGCGCCAGCACCTGCCTTCCGCCTATCTCGCCGGCCGCGACTTCCGCGATTACCTCGAGTCCCTGCGCCAGGTGGTGCACGGACAGATCAGCGCCGTCGAAGCCAGCCGCCGGATGCCCACCCTGCGCCGGGTGGCCGGCTCGTGCCCCTGCTCGCGGGCGGTGCGTTGGGTGCGCGACGAGCCCCTCGAGCCGTCGCAACCCCAGGCCGGCGAGCCGTCCCAACCCCAGACCGCCGACGCCGTCACCTGAGGGGTCGGCGGCCGATGCAGTGGTGGAATAGCCTGGTCGCCAGGGCGCTGCCCGCCGTACCTCGATTCATCGTCGGCAAGGTGGCGAAGCGCTACGTCGCCGGCTCGCGCCTGGCGGACGCCGTCGCCTGCATTGAGCAGCTCAACCGCGAGGGGGCGATGGCCACCCTCGATCTGCTCGGCGAGGCGGTGCACGAGCCGCAGAGAGCGACCGAGGCGGCCGAGATCTACCTCCGCATCCTCGACACCATCGCCGAGCGAGGGCTCGACGCCAACGTGTCGGTCAAGCCCACCCAGCTGGGCTTGCTGATCGACGAGGACCTGTGCCGCGACAACATCGCCCGGGTGGTGGAGCGGGCGGCGGCGCTGGGCAACTTCGTCCGCATCGACATGGAGGATCGCACCACCACCGACGCCACCCTGCGCATCTACCGCCAGCTCCACCGCCGCTACGGCGACGGCTGCCACGGCCACGTCGGGGTGGTGCTCCAGGCCTACATGCGGCGCACCCTGAGCGACGTCTCGACCCTGCCCGAGACGCTGGCCAACGTCCGCCTGTGCAAGGGCATCTACGTCGAGCCGCGGGAGGACGCCTACAAGGGCTTCGAGGTGGTGCGCCACAACTTCGTCGCCGCCCTCGACAAGCTCCTGCGGCGCGGCGTCTACGCCGCCGTCGCCACCCACGACGAGTACCTGGTGTGCGCCGCCCTGGCCCTCCTCGACCGCTACCAGGTGCCGCGCGACGGCTACGAGATGCAGATGCTCCTGGGGGTCGATCCGGCCCTGCGCCGCATCCTGATCGCCGGGGGCCAGCGCCTGCGGGTCTACGTGCCCTACGGCCGCGACTGGTACCCCTACTCCCTGCGCCGCCTGCGCGAGAATCCGGCGATCGCCGGCCACGTCATGCGCGCCATGCTGCGCGGCGGCTGAGGCGGAGGACGCGATGAAGGACGAGCAGACCCCCACCATCGGCCGCCTGGCGGTGATCGGCGCCGGCACCATGGGCGAGACCCTGATCGCCGCCCTGCTCGACGCCGGCCGCGTCGACGCCGGCGCCATCGTCGCCACCGCCAAGCACGGGCGGCGTCTGGCCCGCCTGCGGGAGCGTTTCGGCGTCGCCACCAGCCGCGACAACCGGCAGGCTGCGCAAGGCGCCGACGTGGTGCTGCTCGCGGTCAAGCCGCAGGTGGCGCCGGCGGTGCTGGCCGAGCTGGCGCCCGACCTCGGGCCGCAGCAGCTGTTGATCTCGATCGTCGCCGGCCTCACCACCGCCCGCATGGAGTCCCTGATCGGCGAGGGGGTGCCGGTGGCCCGCGCCATGCCCAACACCCCCAGCCGCATCCGCTGCGGCATGACCGCGGTCTGCGGCGGCCGCTGGGCGGAGGAACGCCATACCGAGCTGGCGCGCCAGCTCTTCGCCAGCACCGGCCGCTGCCTGGTGCTCGACGAGAAGTACTTCGACGCCGTCACCGGCCTGTCGGCGAGCGGCCCGGCCTTCCTCTACATCGTCATCGAGGCTCTGGCCGAAGGCGGGGTGAAGGTCGGTCTGCCGCGCACCGTGGCCACCGAGCTGGCGGCCCAGACCTGCCTGGGGGCGGCGCGGATGGTGCTCGACACCGGCCACCACCCGGCCTTGCTCAAGGACGAGGTCACCACCCCCGCCGGTTGCACCATGGACGGCATCCTGACCCTGGAGGAAGGCGGGCTCCGGGTGACCCTGATCAAGGCGGTGGTCGAAGCCACCCGGCGGGCGCGGGAGCTGGTCGAAGATTGAGCCGCCGCCTTCGCCGACCGGGGCGGATGTGGTAGGCTGCCACGATCGTCTGGAGGAGCTGGAGCGAGCAGAACAGGCGCGGAGACGCGAAGGCGGCGCATGATGGATTCCGGTGAGATGCCGACCACCGAGCCGTATCGGACGGCCGACGACGACACCTCGATCGACGACGATTCGTTGACCACCTCCGAGCCGACGATCGCCGACGGCGGGCCGGAGGACGCCTCCGCCCTGGGCCAGAGCCTCGGCGACGCCGACGTCATCCTCATCGCCCACCCGGAGAATAAGGGCCTCGGCCGGCGCTACCGCCTGCCGCCCTACACCACCCTGGTCATCGGCCGCGCCGCCGACGCGGACATCAGCCTGCCGGACGTGCGTTCCCTGTCGCGCACCCACGCCCGCCTGCGCCACCACGGCGACGGCGTCGAGATCGAGGACCTGGGCTCGACCAACGGCACCTTTCTCAACGACCGCCTGATCGAGTCGCCGACGCCCCTGCACAGCAGCGACCGATTCCAGGTCGGCGCGGCGCATTTCAAGTTCCTCCACGAGCAGGATCCGGAGCACGCCTACCACGAGGCGATCCACCAGCTGGTGGTGTGCGACGGTTTGACCCAGATCTACAACCGGCGCAAGTTCGACGAGGAGATGGCGCGCGAGTTCGCCCGCGCCGCCCGCCATCACCGGCCGCTGACCCTCATCCTCTTCGACATCGACCACTTCAAGGCGATCAACGACACCCACGGCCATCTCTGCGGCGATTTCATCCTCCAGCAGATCGCCCAGCAGAGCCAGAAGTTTCTCCGCCCCGAGCAGTTGGTGGCCCGGGTCGGCGGCGAGGAGTTCGCCATCGCCTGTCCGGAGATGGGGGTACCCGGGGCCAAGAAACTGGCCGAACGGCTGCGGGTCTTCATCGCCGACTCGGTCTTCGAGTACGGCGATGCGCGGGTGCAGATCAGCTGTTCCTTCGGCATCGCTCAGCTGGTGCCCTCCATGCGCCAGAGCGACGAGCTCTACGCCGCGGCCGACGAGGCCCTCTACCAGTCGAAAGCCCGGGGACGCAATCGGGTGACCTGCTACGTGCCGGAGATCTGAGATCGGCGCAAGATTCGCGGCGCCGGAGGTTTCCACCATCGGAGGCGGGCCGTAAGCTCGACCCTCCGGCTCCCCGAGCGACGGGGGAGGGCGAGACGTTGACCACCTGGATCGGACAGACCCTCGGGCGCTATCGCATCGTCGACCGCATCGGCCGCGGCGGCATGGCGGAGGTCTACCGCGCCACCGACGACCGCCTGCGCCGCGAGGTGGCGATCAAGATCATCCAGCCGGACATCGCCCAGGATCCGGACGCCCGCGCCCGCTTCCTGCGCGAGGCGCGGGTCATCGCCTCCCTCGAGCATCCCCACGTGCTGCCGATCTACGATCTCGGCGAGCACCGCACCGACGACGGCACCGTGCCCTTCCTGGTCATGCCCCTGGTGCGCGGCGGCAGCCTCGCCGATCGCCTGCACGGCGCACCGCTGCCGCCGGAGCGGGTGGTGCCGTGGGTCGAGGCCCTCGCCGGCGCCCTCGACGCCGCCCATCAGGCCGGCGTGCTGCACCGCGACGTCAAGCCCGCCAACGTCCTGGTCGGCACCCACGAGCACCTCTACCTGGCCGACTTCGGCATCGCCCGTCTGGCCGCCGCCACCACCCATCTCACCCGCACCGGGACGGTGATCGGCACCCCGGTCTACATGGCGCCGGAGGTCGCCGCCGGCAGCGCCGCCGAAGCCCCCGCCGACCGCTACGCCCTGGCGGTGATGGCCTACGAGCTGCTCACCGGCCGGCCCCCCTTCGAGGGCGAGAACGTCCTCTCCGTGCTCCACCAGCACGCCACCCGGCCGGTACCGCCGGCGAGCCGACGGGCCACCCATCTGCCGGCCGAGGTCGACCGGGCGCTGGCGGCGGGGATGGCCAAGCGGCCGCAGGAGCGGCCGGCCTCGTGCCGTCTCTTCGTCGCCGCCCTCGCCGCCGCCCTCGGCCATCAGCCGGTGGCGACCCAGGCGGTGACGCCGCCGCCCGCGCCGGCCGACGCCGCGCCGACCGCCACCTACACCCCGCCCGGGGTCGCCGGAGCGGCGACCCACAAGCTGCCGCCGGTCACCACCCGGCCCCTGGCCCGCGGTCGCCGGCGCTGGGGCGTCGCCGCCGCCCTCGCCGCCGTCCTGGTGGTGGCCGCCGCCCTGGCGCTGTCCAAGGCCGGCCGCGAGGCGCCGCCGCCC
>RFGL01000279.1 GCA_003697015.1 Acidobacteriota bacterium
CGCCTTGCCGCTCAACATGTTCTACAACACCGGCATCGCCACCTACGTCTGGGTGCTGACCAACCGCAAACCCGCGCACCGCCAGGGCAAGGTGCAGCTCATCGACGCCACCGCATGGTACCGGCCGCTGCGCAAGAACCTGGGCAAGAAGAACTGCGAGCTCGGCCCCGAGGACGTCCAGCGGATCTGCGACGCCTTCCTCGCCTTCGAGGAGACCGAGCACAGCAAGATCTTTCCCAACGAGGCCTTCGGCTACCGGAAGGTCACGGTCGAGCGGCCGCTCCGGCTCGCCGGCATCGACCCGGAGCGCGCCTACAAGGCGGCCGAGATCAAGAAGCTGAAGGAGACCCACGAGCGCGCCGAGGACGCCCCGCCGGTCATCAAGAAGATCCACAAGAAGGGGACCGCGCCCGACGCTCTGCACGGCCTTTTCGAGACGACGATCAAGGGCAAGCCCGCCGTCGTCGAATACGAGCCCGACACTGCGCTGCGCGATAGCGAACAGGTGCCGCTGCTCGAAGAGGGCGGCATCGACGCATTCCTCGAACGCGAGGTGCTCCCCTACGCCCCTGACGCCTGGTACGACCCGGACAAGGTCAAGATCGGCTATGAGATCAGCTTCACGCGCTACTTTTACAAGCCGCAGCCCCTGCGCCCGCTCGAAGAGATCCGGGCTGATATCCTGGCGCTGGAGCGTGAGACGGAGGGGTTGCTGCAGGAGATCGTGGGAGGTCTGAGCAAATGAGGGACGTCCAGAAGCCGGATCATGCGGGCCTGAACACGATCATCGGACGGCTGCGAGAGGGGCGATATGAGATCCCCGACTTCCAGCGAGAATTCGAGTGGCAGCCCTGGGACATCCAGGCGCTCATGCGATCAATCTTTCTCGATTACTACATCGGAAGCCTCCTGCTCTGGAAGGGGAAATCCGAGAACTTCGACGCCCTGGCATGTGAGCCGCTCTATGGCTTTCGGGGCCAGCGGGACCCGACGCACATCGTGCTTGACGGCCAGCAGCGACTGACCGCCATGCATTATGCGTTCATGGCGCCGGAAGTGCCGGTTCCCGGCCGCAAGAATCGGTTCCTGTACTTCATCCGCGTGGACAAGTTCATGGATGAGGTCTACGACGAGGCTTTTGAGTACCACTGGACACGGCGTGGCGAAAAACTTCTGGCCGACCGCGAGGCACAGTTCGACTCCCACAGGTTCCCGCTCGCCGTCGTTGGCCAGGGCGGCTGGGAGCTCCCGAACTGGGTGCAGGGCTATGAGGCGTACTGGCGTAAGAAGGAGGCCGTTTCCTTGGAGGCGGGCCGGGAGGACGATGCCACCGTTGCCGCCCGCAACGCCGAGAACGCAAAGCAGTTCGGCGAACACCTGAAGGGAATCACCGAGCAGTACCAGATCGCATTCATCGAGCTCGACCGCGACCTCGAACTCGACAAGGTCTGCGACATCTTCACACAGATCAACAGCCGGGGCATCCGGCTGGACGTCTTCGACCTCATCAACGCCCTGCTGAAGCCCAAGGGCCTCCAGCTGAAGCACATGTGGCGCGAGGCGAAGGAGCGGCTGGCCTTCGTCGAGACGGAGCGAATGAACGTCTATATCCTCCAGGTAATGTCGATCCTGCGTCAGGCCTACTGCTCCCCGAAGTATCTCTACTACCTGCTTCCGGGCCAGGAGAAAAAGGTCCGCGAGCCGGACGGATCGCTGCGCAAGGAGGTCCTGGTTCGCGACATTGCGGCGTTCGAACGGGTCTGGCACGAGGCCGTCGATGCGCTGGAGGATGCCATCAAGCGCCTGCGCCACCCCCAGGAGTACGGCGCGATCTCGGCGCAGTATCTGCCCTACGTGTCCATCCTGCCGGCGTTCGCCGCGATTCAGGCGGCCGCCCGCGCGCTACCCCCGAGCCGCCAGCTCGAGGCCCAGCGCAAGCTGCGCCACTGGTACTGGGCGAGCGTCTTCACGAACCGCTACTCAGGTTCCGTTGAGTCAACGACGGCCCGCGACTACCTCGATCTCAAGGCCTGGTTCGAAGAGGATGTCGAGCCCGCACTGATCAGCGAGTTCAAGGCCCGTTTCCGCAGCCTCGAGCTGCGGCGCGAGACCAGGCGTGGCACGTCTGTCTATAACGGCATCTTCAACCTGCTCGTGCTGCGCGGCGCCCGCGACTGGATGACCGGAAACGTCCCCCAGTACGACGACCTCGACGACCACCATATCGTCCCCAAGAGCTGGGCCAGGGGCCGCAAGGTCGAAACCTCGATCGACTCGATCCTGAACCGAACGCCGCTCACGGCAGACACGAACCGCAACGTGATCGGCGACCGGCTCCCCAACGCCTACCTGCCCGAGCTGATCGCGCAGAACGGAGAGGCGACGGTGCGAGCCACGCTGGAGTCGCACTTCATCTCGCCGGCGGCCTTTGATGTCCTGCTCCGCGATCCCTTCGAACCCGAGGATTACGAAGCTTTCGTCGCTGAGCGACAGCGTACCCTGCAGGAGGCGATCGAGGACCTGCTGGTCAAGGAGCGGCTGGACCTGCCGCCGCAGCTCCGGGAGCTCGATGCCGAGATCGAGACGGTGGAGCTTGCGCTCCGAGGGCTCGTCAGCGAGGCACTGAGCGGCGACCCGGACCAGCTCCCGCCGCACGTGAAGCAGAAGATCGACGACAGGCTGGCGACAGCGGCGAAAAGGAACCCGGCCCTGGACGCCGACCATTACGCGACGCTCAGCGGGCGGCTGGAGTTCGCTGACCTGCGCGAGCTGCAGGACACGATCGCGAACAAGGCTCTCTGGTCGCGCTTCGACAGCCGGTTTTCGACAAAGGAGCTGCTTGCCCAGCGCTTCAATCAACTCGCCGAGTTGCGCAACGGCATCCGCCACAGCCGGACCGTCGACGAGGTCACTCGCAAGGAAGGCGAAGCGGCGCTGGCCTGGTTCCGCGAGGTGCTCGGTACATGATCGACGAGCTGAAGCCCTATCCCGAGTACAAG
>RFGL01000280.1 GCA_003697015.1 Acidobacteriota bacterium
CCTGGGCTTCCGCGTCGTCTTGCCGCCCCCCGAGCATCGATGATCGATCTTTGAGTCCATCACCTGTCCATCACCTGCTGCTATGCTCAGGGCGAGGAGGCCAGGATGAGCGCACTGCGACTTCACGTCCCGGACGAAGCCCTCCGTTTCTTCGACTCGGACGCCGACCACCTTGCCCGCGAGATCGTCTTGCTCGCCGCCGTCAAGCTCTTCGAGCTGGGGAAGCTTTCGTCCGGGCAGGCCGCTCGCCTCGCCGGCATTCCCCGGGTCGAGTTCCTGGCGCGACTGCGCGATTATCGCGTCTCGCCCTTCCAGCTGACGGCGGACGAGCTGCGGCGGGACGTCCTCAATGCCTGAGCGGACGGTCATTTCCAACACCTCTCCTATCCTTTACCTGCATCAGGTCGGCCATCTCGATCTCCTGCGCAGGCTCTACGCGAGAATCCTGGTTCCTTCCTCAGTTCGCGACGAGCTTCGGGCGGGGGCAGAAAGGCGAGTAGACGTCCCCGAGCTTTCCGGCCTCGCTTGGATCGAGGTCCGTAAGCTGCCTTCCGAGCCCTTACCCCCGGCGGTCGAAAAACTCGGGGCTGGTGAAGCCGGGGCTATCTACCTCGGACTCCGTCATCAGCCCTGTCTGCTGCTGCTCGACGATCTTCCAGCCCGTAGAATCGCGAGCGAGCTCGGACTGACCCGCACCGGCACCCTCGGCATCCTCATCAAGGCGAAGCAGCGTGGCTTAATCGCCGCCGTGGCTCCCGTGCTCAAGGAGCTCGCAACGACCACCATGTGGCTCGGCGAGGACTTGATCGCAGCCGTTCTCGCCGAGGCTGGCGAGGGTCCGTCGACCGACGCTTGACGAGCCAGGCGCCAGGCGACCGGACGTCGCGCGCTCGATCGCCTCCACCGCCGGCGTCGTCCTATTTTGATCTTCCGTGCCGCCAACGGGCCATTTTCCGGCATCACCAGCATCCTTGCGGCACGAAAGCGGCAACCGCGGCATGCAGCTGCCGGTCTTCCTGTCATCAGCCGCCGCAGCGGCAAGATACGGTCATTAAGGCTGAGATTCGTGCCGGAACCGTGCCGCAAGCAGCCGCTCTGGCGGCACCTACCGGCACCCGTCCGGCACACCCGTCGGCGGCTCGATCACCGCCGCGGGTGGGTCGTCGGATCCTCTGAGTTACGAAAAACGCCGTCTCGGCCAGGCTTCGGAAGGCGCGACCGCATCCGATCGCAGAAGCGCCGGCGTCGTCGCAGGCGGCCGTCACCATGCCGGACCTGCCGCTGATGCCGGATTCGGGATGGTCTCTAAAGATCGATTATCGATGCTCGGGGGGCGGCAAGACGACGCGGAAGCCCCGGTCCCGCCACGGGCTCCTGGGGTCGTCCCTGAGCCGGAAAGCGGAGCGCGCGAGGACAGCGTCGACCTCGAAGCTGCCGCCGCGGAACACGCGCAGCGCGCCGCGGGGGAGGCCGGCCGGACGGCCGGCGCCGGCCGACTCGGCGCTGTCGCCTTCCGGCTCGGACGGGCGGCTGGCCTCCGGCTCAGGCTCGACCTCCGGCGTCTTCGACGGATCCCGCGCCACGCCGGCTTTCTTCGCGCTGTAGTCATTCGTCCAGACGCTGCCGGTCCACTCCCAGACGTTGCCGTGGGCGTCGTAAAGGCCCCATTGGTTGGCCTCGAGCTCGCCGACTCGGTGAGTACGGTCCCCCGAATTGATGTTGTACCAACCTACTTTCTTCAGGTCGCTTTCCTCATCCCCCGACCCATACTCCGTCGTCGTCCCGGCGCGGCAGGCGTACTCCCATTCTTCCTCGGTGGGCAGGCGGGCGCCCTCGGCCTCGGGCAGCGCCGCCCGCAGCCAGCGGCAGAAGGCGACGGCGGCGTACCAAGTGACGTTGACCACCGGGTGATCGCGCAGCTTCTCCTCGCTCACCCCCTCCCAGTGCTCGACGCGGTGGCCGGGATCGAAGGCCAGGTACTGGTGGTTGGTCACCGGCACGGCACCGATGCGGAAGTGCTTGTCGAACCTCACCTGGTGCTTGGGCCGTTCGACATTGTAGCCACCCCCACCCATGACGAATGACCCCGCCCGGGCCTCGACCCACAGCGGCACGCGCTTCTTGGCGTGCGGCGCGTAGAAGGACTCGAAGAGCGCCGGGTCGGGCTTGGGGATGTGGTCGTAGAGCTTGGCCTGGGCCTGCTCGGCCTGGGGGGCGTGGTCGGGGGACGCCGTGGCGACGCGGCCGATGGCTTGGTGGAGGAAGAAGAGGTCGTTGCCGTCGCGGGTGGCGTGGGCGAGGCGCAGGAGGAGGCGCAGGGCGCGGTCGGCGTCGCCGAGCAGGCCGGGGATGCGCAGGAAGACCTCCGCTCGCTCCTCCCACCTGCCGGTGAGCGCCAGGACCTCGCGGATGGTCTTCTCCTTGAGCCCCTGGGCGGTGGCCAGGGCGCGCAGGCCGAGCTCCCGATTGGCCGCGACCAGGGCCTTGACCAGGGCGTCGGGGTCGGCGACGCGGCCGGCGAGGAGGGCGTAGGGCTCGGCCCAGCGGCTCTCGTCGCCGGCGATCGACGCGGCGTGCGCCAGGACCTCTTTCTTGCCCTGGCCGCCGCGCCAGGTCGCCGCCAGCTGCTCGGAGGCCAGGGCCTCGCGGAAGGTGCGATGCCAGAAGCGCCAGTCCGCGTCGCGTCCGTCGTGGGGGCCGAGGATGCCGGTCTTGGTCGCCAGCTCGTCCAAGAAGGGGCGCATGCTGCGCCGCCAGCGCGGCACCCGCTCGAGGGGCTCGCGCACCGCGTCGGCTTCGGGCTGGTAGAGCCGCGCCTCGAGCTCTTCCAGCGGCTCGGCGTCGCGATTGTCGCGCGTCAGCTCGAAGCCCAGGTAGCGCAGGGCGGCGCGGGCCGGCTTCTTCGGCGACAGGGGTTTGCCGTCCGGCTTGTGGGCGCCGTCGAGCAGCAGGTCGAAGACCTGGTCGTAGAGCTCGGTGCGGTGGCGGTCCGGCGGCTCGCCCTTCTCCAGCAGGAGGGCCATCAGGGTGAGGTAGAGGGGATTGCCCGACAGCTCCCACAGCCCCGGGTCGGCGGCGAGGACGGCGAGGGCCTCGTCCGCCCGGGCGTCGTCGGGCTCCCCGCGGCGGCGGCCGAGCCACTTGGCGAGAAACTCGTGGCGCCGGCGGCGGTCGAAGGGCAGCAGCTCGAGCTCGACGAAGTCGCTTTCCGGCCGGCGGTAGCCGATCGGCCGGCTGGCGACGACGATCGGCGTCTCCCGCCAGCGGCCGGCGTAGTCGCGCAAGAGCGCCTCGGCGTCGTCGCGCCGGTCGGCGGGCACCTCGTCGAGGCCGTCGAGGAGGAGGAGCAGGCGGCCCTCCTGCCCCAGGCGCTCGAGCACCTGAGGAAGCGCCTTCGCCGGATGGCCGCCGCGCTCCATCTGCCGCGCCAGGCGGTCGAGCAGCCACTCGCGCTCCCGCACCAGCCGCGGCAGGGAGGCGTAGACCGGCACCAGCTCGGCCTCCTCCCGCGCCAGCCGCGCCGCCAGGTGGCGCAGCATCGTGGTCTTCCCCGCCCCCGGATGCCCTTGCACCACCCAGCGGCGGCTGATCCACCGGTAGCGCGACGGCTCGAGGGCGAGCACCTGCTCGAGGGTGAGGGCGCCGCCGAGCGCCGGCCCCAGCTCGAGGTCGCCCGCCGCGGCCCTGAGCTCGCGGCGCCGCGCCACCCGCTCCGCCGCCTCGGCGCGCAGGGCCAGCTGCACGTAGACCGCCTCGATCGACGCCCGCGCCGCGCCCTCCTGGAAGTAGTCCGCCAGCTGGTCGTGATCGCGCACCAGGCGCCGCCGGTACGCCTCGAGCAGCCCGCCCCCGCGCCGCCGCTCCACCAGCTTGCGACGCAGGGGCTGAAGCGCCGCCACCCGCTCGGGCTCGTCTTCCCCCAGCTCCTCCGCCAGCACGTCGACCACCCGCAGCGCCGCTTCGACCGCGTCGTCGTCGCCGGTCGCCAGCACCAGGGCGGCGGAGGCGGCGCAGTCGCCGGAGGGGTGGCCGTCGAGGGCGGTGCGCTCGAGACCGAGGGTCGCCGCGACCGCCCGCCGGCTGAACCGCGTCGCAATCAGCGGCGCCAGCCACGCCACCAGCTCCCGGCGCAGGGACGCCGGCAGGGTCGGCGACGGCCACGGCGGCAGCTCCGCCGTCGCCAGGCGCCCGCTGCTCGGCTTGAGGTTCTTCTCCGTCTCGCCGATGTACTTCGAGACGATCGTCGCCAGGTCGACGCGGTAGCGATCGGCGCCCGCCCGCCGCAGGTCGAGCACCGGCACCGCGTCTCGAAGCCCGGGCGGCAGCGGCGAGTCGACCAGCCGCAGCACCTGAAGCTCCTCCCCCAACCGCGGCCGCGACGCCACCAGCTCCCGCCACGCCGGCTCCGTCCGCGGCGCCACGAACGCTTCCGGCGTCGCCACCAGCAAGACGCCGCGCGCCCCTTCGAGCCCGGCCTCGACCCGACCCACCCACGAGCGGCCGCTCCCCAGGTCGACGTCGTCGAGGATCACCTCGCCGCCGCCCAGCGCCCGTTCCAGGTCGGCTTGGAGCGCCCGCACCCAGTCGCCGTAGCGGTGGGCGTAGGCGACGAAGAGCGCCGCCTTGCCCGCCGTCGCTCGCGGCTCGGGCTCGAGGTTGAAGAATTCCTTGAGCACGTCCGGATGGCGCTTCACCCGCTCGTCGAGCTCGGTGCGGCCGACGAAGCGGCACGCCGGTCCGTCCCCGCCGCCAGCGAGCTTCCGCGCCTTGGCGCTGACGTTGCAGGAGACGAAGAAGACCAGCTCGTCCGGCCGCTCCTTCTCCTCGAGGGCGAGGATCTTCGCCAGCTCCTCCGCCGCCGCCTTGGGGCCGAAGCCGTTCACCCGCTTGCACTGAAACGCCACCCGCGTCCCGCCGCGCATGGCCACGATGTCGCGCCCCTGATCACGCCCCGCGGCTCCCAGGTGCTCCACCTGCGAATAGCGCTCGTCGCGCTCCACCAGCCACAGGCACAGGCGCTCGAAGTCGCCGGGCGACAGGCGCTCGAAGGGCAGGGTATGCCGGCTGCTCGTGATCGAAGACCGACGGCGCATGCGAGGGATCCTCCGGCGGCAGTATATCGAGCCGGCTCCCCCCGTCCGATGATTCGGTACGACGACTTGAGAAGGGAGACTCGCGACGCACGACGACGCCTCAAACGAGGTCTGGAGATTGAAACGGGCGTCTACGGCGCCCGCGGTCGCCGCTCGACCGCCATGAAACGAATCGGGGATTCGTCCTCCTCGAGCGGAGCTCCGGGCTCATGGGTACGGCGTCTTCCCGCGTCAGCTCCGGCCGGAGCATCCGCTCACCCGGCAGCCGGCGCCGCTCTCCCCCCGCCACGACCCGCCTTCGGGTCGTGACCCGTCCCCCGTCGCCG